>JBBRUG010000070.1:0-20528 GCA_038247995.1 Chloroflexales bacterium
AGAATCCGTTCTTTCCGCCCGTCATTGAAATGCTCTTGCGCGCCGTGCCGCAAAGCCTGCGCGAGAGCGAGTTCAATACCCTCGGCCCCGAAGACTTGCAGACAATAGTTCATTCCGAAGTGGCGTTGCACAGTGCGATTCTCACCGCCGTAGAGCGGCATGAACCGGCTGTGGCGCGGGCGGCGATGGAGGAACATATGGATTTTGAACTGCGCCTGATCCGCCAGATTTTCCCCGAGCGCGACCATGCACGTTGAACAACGCGACCGCGCCCAGCACTTGCTCGCCGCCCGCGGGATCGAGCGCGCGCTGTTTGCCAGCCGCGCCAGCGTGCTCTGGCTCTCCGGCTTTGCGCCGCCGGTAAACCTTGGCCCGAATCCGTTCGCCGGTGGGCCGCCGCTGCTCTGGTATGCCGGCGGCACGTGGACCCTGATCGTGATGGAGGGTCACGCCGCAGCGGCGGCGGCCTCCGGACTACCGGTGGTAAGCTACCCCGACTATACGATTGCCGCGCCGATCACGAGCGCCGCAAACCTGGCTACCGCGCTGCGAAGCGCTACCGCCGCCGATGCCGCCAGCGGCCCGATCGGTGCAGAACTGGTTGCTCTGCCCGCCGCGTTCGCTCATGCCCTGCCGGATGGTTCCACGCTCACGGCGATCGACGGCTGGCTTGAACCACTACGGCGCCGGAAAACGGCTGAAGAACTCGCCAAACTGCGCGCCAATTTCGACCTCGTCGCTGTCGGCCATCGTGCCGCCCCCGCCGCCGTACGCGCCGGTAACCGCGAGATCGACGTTTGGAATGCAATTGAAACCGCGATCCAGGCTGCCGCCGGCGAGCGAGTGGCCGTGGGTAATGATTGCACAGTGGGCTACCGCGACATGAATATCGGCGGCTGGCCGGGGGAGTGGCCCATCCGCACCGGCGATTCGTTTATTCTTGACCTGAGTACTCAGCACGGTGGCTACTGGTCGGACAGTTGCGCTACTTACTACGCCGGCGAGCCATCGGCTAAACAACTTGCGATGCATCGCGTGGCGGCGGCAGCGCTGGAACTGGCGATCAAGCGAGCCCGCCCCGGCGTTATTGCGGGCGTGATCGATGCGGACGTGCGCCGGTTCATCGCCGACGCGGGTTACCCGGTTTATCCACATCACACCGGCCATGGCGTTGGCGTTACCCCCCACGAAGAACCGCGGATCGTGCCCTACAATCGGCTTGCACTGGAGCCGGGCATGGTGGTAATGCTGGAGCCGGGGATTTACTTCCCCGGCGAAACCGCCGTGCGCCTCGAACACGCCATCCTGATCACCGAAGGCGCAGCGGAAATATTAACGAGCCATTTGCCAGTCTGACAGTTGGGCAGTCCAGCAGTCCAGCAGTCCAGCAGTTCGACAGTTCGACAGTCCAGCAGTTTATCGCTCACCCACATACCCATATGTTGATCATCGACGCCCATCTCGACCTAGCATGGAACGCCTTACAGTGGAACCGCGACTTGACCCGCCCGGTGGCTAGTATTCGCACCATGGAAGGCGGGATGCCGGGCAAAGGGCGCGCATTAGGCACCGTCGCGCTGCCCGATTTGCGCCGTGGCCGCGTCGCGCTTTGCTTCGCCACTGTGCTTGCCCGCGCCACCGGTAACCATGTGCCGTATCTCGATTATCCCTCGCCCACGCAATCGAATGCTGTGGCGCGCGGCCAATTGGCCTACTACCGCGCGCTGGAGCGCCAGGGGCAGGCGCGGGTGATTGTTGACCGCGCCGGGCTGGACGCCCATATCGCCGCCTGGACCGCCTGGGAGACAACCCCAACCGCGCCATCGCCCGCGCCGGGCATGGTGCTGAGCATGGAGGGCGCCGACCCGATCCTCGACCCCGACGAGCTTCGTGCGTGGCGTGAACTCGGCCTGCGGATCATTGGGCCGGCGCACTATGGGCCGGGGCGCTACGCCGGCGGGACCGGCACCGAAAACGGCCTGAGCGATCTGGGCCGCGTTTTGCTTGGCGTTATGGAGCGCGAGCGGATCGTGCTCGATGTGACCCATCTCGCCGATCCGGCTTTCTGGGAAGCGCTCGAACGCTTCAACGGCCCGATCTTGGCCAGCCATAACAACTGTCGTGCGCTTGTGCCGCACCAGCGCCAGTTCAGCGACGACCAACTGCGCGCGATGATCGCCCGCGATGGCGTGATTGGCGCGGCGCTCGACACCTGGATGCTCCACCCAGGCTGGATCGTCGGCGCGCCAAACAACCCGCCCGTGCCACTCGAACGGGTTGTCGACCATATCGACCATATTTGCCAACTGGCCGGAAACAGTCGCCATGCCGCAATCGGCACCGACCTCGACGGCGGCTTTGGGCGCGAACAATCACCGAGCGATCTCGACACCATCGCCGACCTGCAACGTCTGCCCGCAATGCTTGCTCAACGCGGCTACACCCCGGCCGACATTGAAGCGATTCTGCACGGCAACTGGCTGCGCCTACTACGTGAAGCATGGAATGAATCATGAGCCACTGGCAGTTCAACGATGCCGACCAGGCCCTGTTCGCGCGCACAATTGCGCCCTTCTTGCCCGACCGAATCTTCGACGCGCACGTCCATCTCTACCGGCATGCCCACTATGGCGCGGCTGGGCCGCCGCCGCTCTTCGCAGCTACCCCGGCTGAGGTTGGCCGGGAACGCTTTCTGGCTGATATTGATTGGCTGCACGGCCCGGAGCGTACCGTCGGCGCACTCTGCTTTGGGCTAACCTTCACTGGTGATCGCGCCGCCAATGATGCGTTTGTGCGCGCCGAAACCAGCGCCGGGCGTGAACAGGGCCGGCTCACCCTGGCCCAACTGATTGTCGCCCCCGACGACGACCCGGAGGCGGTGCGTGAGCAGGTGCGCCGCGAGGGCTTTGTGGGCCTCAAACCCTACCATACGCTGGCCCGCGTTGATTACCCGACTTGGCAGGCGCCGCTGGAAGCCTACTTTCCCGAGGCGCTGGCGCAGATTGCCCACGAAGAAGGCCTGAGCGTCACCGTGCATCTGGTGCGTGAGCGCGCCCTGGCCGACCCGGCGAACCAGGCCGCCGTGCGGCGCTACTGCGAACGCTACCCAAACATGCGCATGATCCTGGCCCACGCCGGGCGCGGCTTCAACCCCTGGCACACGATCTAAGGTGTTAGCGCCCTCGCCGGCCTGCCGAATCTCTGGTTCGATACCAGCGCCGTCACGGAAGCGGGCGGGTTCGAGGCGATTATCGAAACCTTCGGCCACACCCGGCTACTCTATGGCAGCGACTTCCCGATCAGCCACATCCGCGGGCGCTGTGTCGCCATCGGCGACTCGTTCCATTGGCTGTATGCCGAAGGCGCAACGCTCGGCGAACGCCACGGCGATGTGCGCCCGACCCTTGTCGGTCTGGAATCATTGCGCGCTCTGGCGCTGGCCGCCCGCCGCCTACGCCTGACCGACGCGCACATTGAGGATCTGTTCTACGGCAACGCCGCACAGTTGTTTCAACTCACGCCTGTACAGTAAACACAAGTACGTGATTGCCCGATTCTTCGGTGCTCTGGTTCTTTTGTGCTCTGGTTCTTTTGTGCTCTGGTTCTTTTGTGCTCTGGTTCTTTTGTTCCTTTGTTCCTCTCTATCCCCAGGAGGTGATCCGTGATCATCGACGTTCACACCCACACGCCGTCGTTTCGTGGCCCGGTACCCGATGACAAGCTCGTGATCAACAGCGTCTGGCGCCCTGATCGCTCGGTCAAGGCAACCACCAGTTGGGACGACTTCCTTGAGGCCCAGCAGCCCGCCGACAAATCGATCGTCTTCGGGATCGCCTGGCACCCCGGCGGCTCGCGCTACGACGGCATCGCCGAGTCGGGCGCCGACTGGTACGACGGCAACCTCAACGATGCCACAGCGACCTTCGTGCAGGCTCACCCCGACCGGCTGATCGGCTTTATGGCCCTGCATCCCCACGACGCCAATTGTCTCGATGAACTTGATCGTTGCCGGAGCGATCTGGGCTTACGCGGGATCAAACTCGGCGCAAATTATCAGAACTTCGACCCGCTCGAAGCGCGTGCGCTGGCGATCTACGAGCGCGCCCAGCGCTACGGCCTGCCGATCATGTTCCACCAGGGCACCTCGCCCGTGCGCGAAGCGCCGATCAAACTCTCGCATCCACTGCTGATGGACGAGATCGCGATTCGCTACCCCGATCTCAAGATCATCATGGCCCATGTCGGCCACCCCTGGCAGGTTGACACATGCGTCGTCATTCGCAAACACCCCAATGTGTACGCCGATATTTCGGCCAACTTCTACCGCCCGTTCTCGTTTTGGGAGCAGATGGTGAAAGCAAGCGAGTGGAACGTGCTCGACAAGCTACTCTTCGGCACCGATTTTCCCGTCACGACGGTGGAAGAGACCATCGCCAACATGCGCGCCGTCAACGCCATTGTCGAGGGCACGCGCCTGCCCCGCGTCCCCGAAGAAGCGATCGAAGCAATTATTCACCGTGATGCGTTGGCCCTCCTGGGATTGGATTAAGCAGGCGGCAGGCGGCAGGCGGCAGGCGGCAGGACCACCAATGACCAATGACCAAAGCCGGACACAATGGTTGTTTTGTCGTCCGTCGTCCGTCGTCCGTCGTCCGTCGTCCGTCGTCCGTCGTCCGTCGTCCATCGTCCATCGTCCGTCGTCTCGCGCCCGTCGTCCGTCGTCCATCGTCCATCGTCCGTCGTCTCGCGCCCGTTCTCAGGGATCAAGAAAGCTGTTAGATCATGCACATCGACGCGCTCGATACACCCGTTGCCGTCGTGGATCTCGACCGCATGGAGGCGAATATTGCCCGCTTCCAGACCTACCTCAGCCAGCACGGCATCGCCAACCGGCCGCATATCAAAACCCACAAAATCCCGGCCATCGCCCAGATGCAGATCGCCGCTGGTGCAGTTGGCATCACCTGCCAGAAGATCGGCGAGGCCGAGATCATGGCCGATGCGGGGATCAGCGATATCTTCATTCCGTACAACATTCTCGGCGCGGCAAAGCTAGCGCGTCTGGTGGCCCTGGCGAAACGCGTGCAACTCAGCGTCAGTGCCGATTCGGCGCCGGTGATCGTCGGCCTGGGGACGGCCATGGCCGCCGCCGGCCTGGAATTACCGGTGCTGGTTGAATGCGACACCGGCTTAGGTCGTTGCGGCGTCCAGCGCCCCGAGGAAGCCGCCGAACTGGCGCTGCTGATCGCCCGCACGCCCGGCCTGCGTTTCGGCGGCCTGATGACCTACCCTACCAGCGCGACCACCGGGCCGTTTATGCGTGCGGCCACCGAGCGTATTCAGGCGCACGGCCTGTCCGTCGAGCGGGTCAGCGGCGGCGGTACGCCGAATATGTGGCACGCCCACGAATACCCAGACGTGAGCGAGCATCGCGCCGGCATGTATATCTACGGCGACCGCTACACACTGAACGCCGGGGCGATCAGCCTGGAGCAATGCGCGTTCAGCGTCCTTGCCACCGTGATCAGCCGGCCCACCGCCGACCGGGGGATCATCGACGGCGGCAGCAAAACCTTCTCATCCGACCTGCTCGGCCTGGAAAACTACGGCCTGATCAAAGAGTACCCTGAAGCGCGGCTCTTCAGCCTCTCGGAAGAGCACGGCAGCATCGATTTCAGCGCCTGTGCGCAACGCCCCGCGATCGGCGAACGGGTGACGGTGATCCCCAACCACTGTTGTGTGGTGAACAATCTGTTCAACGCGATCGTCGGCATACGCAACGGTATGGTCGAAGTAACCTGGCCTGTCGCGGCGCGCGGCGCGCTACGGTGAAGCGGCAGACGCAGCGATAGAACAAGCAGCGGGGGATTGGGGGCGCAACCCCCGAAAAACGCCCATCATCAGGTGTCTACCGCTGTGCGGCAAGCAGCGGGGGATTGGGGGCGTAGCCCCCGAATAAACGCCCATCATCAGTTATCTATAAGGAATAATAAGCAATGAGCTACACTGAACGACTACGCGAACTGGGTTATTCATTAGAGCCGGTGGAATTAGACGCCGGGAAGATCATGCTCGGTGTGCGCAGCGGCAACCTGATCTTCACCTCGGGGCAGGTTTCGCGGCTGGGCGATAGGGAGATCAAGGGCCGGCTCGGCGCTGATGTGAGCGTTGAAGAAGGCTATACAGCGGCGCAGCTTTCCACCGTCGCTTGCTTGAATGTGGTGCAAGCGCTGGCCGGTGGCAGCCTCGACAATGTCGTGCGCGTGGTGAAGGTGCTGGGCATGGTCAATGTCGCACCCGGCTTTGTGAACACACCGGACGTGATTCATGGCTGTAGCGACATGCTCATCCACGTCTTCGGCGACGTTGGCCGCCACGCCCGCAGCGCCGTGGGCATGACCATTCCGCTTAACTATGCCGTCGAGATCGAGCTGATTGTCGAGGTACGCTGAGATGAGCGGCACGCTGGATGGGCGCGTGGCGCTGATCACCGGCGCAGGGCGCGGGATCGGGCGCGGCATTGCGCTTTGCCTGGCCGCAGCGGGCGCCGATATTGTGGTGAACGACCTCGCGCCGGCGGGCGAGGCCACCCCCGCTGCGCTAGCAACGGCGCAACTGGTGCGCGATCTGGGGCGCCGCGCCCATGTGAGCTATGCCGATGTGGCCGATCCTGATCAGGTGGATGCGGTTGTGGCCGATGCAGTCGCCACCTTTGGGCGGCTCGACATTGCGGTTGCCAATGCGGCCTTCTCGATCCGCGAACTGGTGGTGGAAACCCACTGGCCCAACGCCGAGCGCACCCTCGCCGTGAGCCAGTTCGGCGTCTTTCACACCTGCCGGGCAGCGGCGCGCCAGATGATCCGCCAGGGCCAGGGCGGCAAGATCGTGATCATCGGCTCGATCATGGCCGATATGGCCATGCCCACCAGTGCAGCCTACAACATGGCCAAAGCAGCAGTCAACCAGCTTGGGCGCACGCTCGCCGGCGAACTCGCAGCGCACCGGATCAATGTGAATGTGGTCAACCCCGGCTACATCGACACCCCCGGCGAGCGCCAGTTTGCCAGCGAGGAGGCGCTTGCGCGCGCCGGACGGGTGATTCCGTGGGGCCGCATGGGCACGCCCGCCGACATCGGCCATGCAGTAGCGTTCCTTTGCAGCCCCGCCGCCGATTACATCACCGGCAGCGCCCTGCGCGTCGATGGCGGCTACCTGGGCGGGTTGCGCCTGCCGCCCGCGCCCGAGGAGGAATGATCAAGACCGGTCAGTTCTAACAGAACTGACCGGTCTGCATTCAACTCAGTTGAGCGGTTAGAGCGACTGGGTGATCTGTGCCTCGTCGAGCACAACCGGAGGCGCTTGAGCGTTAGGTCTTACCTGATCAAAACGCTTCGGGTAAGCCTGAAGGCTAAGCACCGTATAGCCGCTGCTTAGCCTTCAATGGCGGCGAGATACCGCATAGCCGAGCGCGCCACCGCTGCCTGCGCATCGGCGGGAACCACCCGATCCCACCAAGCTCCATAGATCCGATCGTAGGCGCAGGGTTCCACCGCCGCAACGATCCGCCGCACGGCCTGGCCGGAGAGCGGGATGAGGTTTGGGTAACTGTACATGAAGCTCACGTAGCGCCGATCCTGAACCACCATAATGATGTCGCCGGTGAGCAGCGCCCCGCGCCCCGCCGCGCCCGCCGGCCAGTGCAGTACCTGCGCCCCGGCGAAGTGGCCGCCGCAGCGGATCAGGCTCAGCCCGCCAAAGAGCGCGAGCGTCTCGCCCGCCCAAAAGTGAATCGCTGGATCGGCCTGCATCACATAGGCCTGATCATCGGTGTGCAGGTAAACCGCGGCGTCGAAGGTCTGGGCCCATGTAACCATGGTGCTGTAGTAATGTGGATGTGAGATCGCGATGGCGCGGATGCCGCCGAGGGCACGCACGGCGGCAATCGTCGCTTCGTCGAGCAGGCTGATGCAATCCCAGAGCAGGTTGCCCTCAGGCGTCTGCACCAGCAGGGCGCGCTGACCAATCGCAAACGCCGGCAGCGTACCGATGCCCGTCAGCCCAGGCTCGACCGCTTCGATCCGATTGCTGTAGTCGCGCCGCAGGTCATCCATGGTTGTCCACTGCTGACCGGCGTAGCCGACATACTGGCGCTCATCGTCACAGATCGGGCACGTTGGCGGCGGCGTTAGGTGGGCAGCGAACTGCGTGCCGCAGGTGCGGCAGATCTGGGGCGACATGGGCGTTACCTTTCGTGCCGAGGAGGGTCGAGGTACGGCATGGGGCGAATTCCTCACGATGCCCCACGCCTTACGCCCGCGTCGGCGAGCTGAGTAGTTGCAGCGCATGGGCTTCCAGCGTGTGTAGCCCGGCAGCCTCAACGGCGGCGAGCAGATGGTCGCGCTCGGCGGAAGTTAGCGGGCGCTGCGGACGACGTGGCGCGCCGCAGGGGATGCCCTGTGCGCTCAGAATAACTTTGAGCCCGGCGATCAGCGGCGTAGCAAGCAGCGCCTTGATCACCCGATTGGCGCGGAATTGCAGATCCCGCGCTGCATCCAGTTTGCCCGCAAGCATCGCTTCATACAGCGCCGCGAAGGTGGCCGGCATCACATTGTACGTGCTACCGATTGCCCCGTGCGCGCCCATGCTCAGCGCCGCCAGACAGACCTCATCGAAGCCGGAGAGCACCGTGAGCCGATCCGGCGCTAACTCGATAATGTTACGCAGATCAAAGAGGTTGTACGACGAATACTTGATCCCGGCCAGCGTCGGAATACTGAGCAATTGCTCCATCAGCCGGGCGTTTATGTCAACTCCTGTCGCCGAGGGGATCTGATACGGGTAGAGCGGGGTTGCACCGGCGGCCGCGCCGATCATGCGGTAGTGCGTAACGAGGGCATCGTCATCGACGCGGAAGTAGATCGGCGGCACCGCCGAGATCGCGTCCGCGCCAAGTTCAGCTGCCTCGCCGGCCAACTGCATTGCTGTAGCTGTATCCAGTGCGCCGATATGCGCAATTACCTTGGCCCGGCCCGCTGCCTGGGTAATAACGGTTTCCAGCACCTGGCGTCGCTCGGCAGGGCGCAACAATAGCCCCTCGCCACTGCCGCCGCAGACAAAAAACCCGCTCGCGCCGTGTTGAATCTGCCACTCGACCAGTTGGTTCAGGCCGGCATAGTTCACTTCCGAGCCGTCGTCGTTCATTGGTGTGATCAGCGCGGGCAAAATGCCACGGATCATGGGGAAGCTTTCTATTCAGGAGTTATGGCGGTGAGGAAATGTTCAGCGGGTGTCTGCCAGATCACGCTGCCTTCGCACTCTCTGTAATCTCGGCGGCGAGCCGCAGCAGCGCGTCGCGTAGCTCCAGCGGTTCACGGACGACAAATGGGAAGTTCAAGATCGTTAGGTAGCGCGCCATATGATCGAGGTCATCGCTCGCGCTTTGGAAGAGGACGCCGTTCGGCGTTGGCGTTAGTGTTCCATAACCGGCCGGGATCTTCTGCTGCACCATATGTAACGGTGCCTGAAATTCGATCTGCACCTGCCAATGCTCCGTCGGTGCCGCCAGTTGCTGTTTCACATAGGCCTGCCAATCAAACTCATCGTCGCGCACAAAGGTTTCAGGAAGAATCCGCGTATGCTGCATGCGATCCAGGCGAAAGAGCCGGTAGTCCTGACGGAGGCAACAATAGGCAGCCAGATACCAATACCCCCACCAGCCAGCGATTCCATACGGCTCGACTGTACGGAAGGTCACTGCGTCCTGATACGCGTGATAATCAATGGTAACGCGCTGCCGGCGCTGAATTGCGTCGCTGAGATCGATCAGCAGCGCGGCGTCTGCCCGCGTCGCCGGCGGGTTGGGCGAGAGCATCAGGTTCGTTGAGACGGCGTTTAGCCGCTCGCGGACGTGATCCGGAAGCACCCGCGCAACCTTCGCCAAGGCCCCCTCGATCGCCACCGACGACAGCTCGATCTCAAGCCAAGCGCTCCCCAGCAGGCCGAGTGCAATTGCGGTTGCTTCCTCCTCGGTGAACATCAGCGGTGGCAGCTTGAAACCTGGGCGCAAACGATAGCCACCGCCGGGGCCATAGGTCGCCTCCAACGGCATTCCCATATCCTGCAGCATCTGAATATAGCGGCGCACGCTGCGCGGCTCAACTTCCAGCCGACGAGCTATCTCGGCGCCGCTGAGCAGCGGGTGCGTCTGCAGCAGTTCCAGAATGGTTAGTAGGCGTGTGGTTGGGTGGTACATCAGGTTTGCCTCATCAAACACCCATAGGAAATGTAGGACAGATTATAACCTCCATTCTTGATACCGTATAAGAGACAGAAGCAGTACTACTGAAGAAGGAGAAACCTATGCGCCTCGATCATGTCAACCTGACTGTCCACAATGTTCTCGAAGCCCGCGCCTTCCTGAAGAAACATTTTGGGTATACTGATGCATTTGAGGACAACAACGAAAATATGTCGGTGTTAATGGACGCATATGACATGCACATTAATTTGATGAAAGGGAAGCAAGCAACCTACCCGAAGATGTTTCACATTGGATTTGCGCTGGAGACTGAGGCCGATGTCAATGCTGTCTATGAACGCCTAACGAACGATGGGATGGCGATCAAGCCGCCCAAGCATGCATGGGGCTCCTGGACGTTTCACTTCACATGCCCCGGTGGAGACTTCGCCATTGAGGTAGCCTGCGCGAGTGATTGGCAGGCGTAACTTTAGCGTGGGCAGCCACATTGGGCTGCCCTTACAGCGCCACAGCCGCCTGCCGCCTACCTCCTGCCGCCTGCCTGCCGCCCGCCGCCTGCCGCCCTGTACAGACGGCCCGGTGGGCCGTCTCTCCCTGCCCTACGCTTCGATTGCGGCGAGTTGCAGGTGTGCGGCAAGGGCATGGCGCAGTTGTTGCAGATCGCGCTTGTGCAGCGCCTCGATAATTCGCTGGTGCTCGGCGATAATCCGCTCCGGGTTGTTGATAATCGCGCTTGGTTGATCCAGCACCGCAAGCCGGAAATGTTCGATCAGCAGCGGGATCATGCCGATGAGAACCTGGTTCTGGGTCGCTTGCAACAGGATTTTGTGGAAAGCGATATCTTCTTTGATCATGCTGCGGCGCTGGCGCATCAACTCCCCAATGGTGTGGTTGAGCGCTTCGAGTTCCGCGATCTGTTCTGCGCTGATCCGCCGTACGATCAGCCCCGCTGCACCGAGCTCGATCGCCGCCCGCGCCTCGCTGAGCGCCACTGGGCTACGCCCGTTGTAATCCACCGAAACGGCGATCTGCGGCGCAATTGACTCTCGGTCGAAGTCGGTGACGAAAATGCCGCGCCCTGGCTGCTTCACAATCAGCCCTTCGGCCACCAGTACGCTCAGCGCCTCGCGCACAATATTTCGGCTCACCGAGAGGCTCTCACTCAATTCGCGCTCGCTCGGCAGTTGCGCGCCCGCCGCTAAGCCTTCGGTCAGAATGAATCGGCGCAACGTGTCGGTAGCCTGGCGGGTCAGCGTATCGCGCGAGAGTGGCTCAAGCATCATTACTGCATTTCTTATAGTGGTACTTTTATGGTACCACTATGCCAGAAGCGCCCGCACCTGTCAACTCTATTGACAAGCCGCGCACTCAACTGGTATAGTGGTAGTACAAGATGATGTATCCTCTATAACCTTTTCCGCTGCGCTGGATCACCAGGCGTGCTCCGGCGTGTAGCCTGCCGGGAGAGTCCGTCGATGCAGATTGTCGAACCCCAGGAACAGGTCGATTTCGCCCGAAATAAGCAGTTGCTCAACCGCTATCGCTACATCGAGCACGAAATGTTGCGCGCCCTGGCGGCCTGGTTGCCGGCCACGCCACGCATGGAATTGAAGTTGCTGATCGGGCGGTTGCTCTGGGAAGACGCCGAGCATGTGCAGCACCTCTACCGCCGGCTGCGCGAGGTGCAAACGCCGGCCTTTCGCGATCCCGACGATCCGGCGCTGCTGTACCTGATGGCCGAGGTGATCCACGCGCCAAGCGCCGCAGATCTGCTCGCCGGCTTACTGCGGGTGATCAAGCCCGCGCTGTGCGCCGCGTATACCTGGCATATGCAACAGACCTTCGCAAACCCCGATGCGCCCACGCTGTATGCCTTTAAGCATATTCGGCTCGACGAAGAGGAGCACGTTGCTACCGGGGTTGCTGCCCTGGCCGATCACCCCGCAGGCGCGTGGGAACAGTACATCGCCGATCTGCTGGCCGCAGCGGGCGGGATCAGCGGCCTAGCGCCGCGCCTTCCTGCGCCCAGCGCCCCGGCCGAGCGTCGCCCGTACCCGGTTCCCCGTGAAGCCGCCCGCGATGAGCGCTTCAGCCTGGTGAACCGCGCTGCGGGCCAGCGCCCGCAGTCTGCGGATCTCGCCGATGCCCGGCTGGGTGAGTTCGAGAGTTATAGCCAGGAAATGCTCGCCGCCGAGACGGTCGCGCTGATCCTCTACCTCTCGCCGCAGATGCCCTGGGAGTTCACCTACAATAGTGCGCGCCATTGCTACGATGAGACGCGCCACTGCCGGCTGGGGATCGAGTGGCTGGCCCACCACGGCTTCGACTATACCCAGGTGCCGCAGAATACGCGCATCTACGCTTGGCGCAGCCAGTACGATCCGGCCACTCAATATTGCCTGCTCACAATGGGCAACGAGAAACACGCCTTCCCTTTCCGCCGCAAAAGCCTCGCCGCCTATCGCGCCGCTGGCGATCAACTCTCGGCGCAGTTTATTAGCTACGACATGGCCGATGAGCGCCAGCACGTCGCCTATGGCCGCCACTGGCTGCCGCAACTGATGCGCGCCCACGCAATCGACCAACCCGTTGAGCGCTTCGTCAGCGAAACGGTTAAGCTCTGGGAGGCTGAATATCGCTCCGGGGCGCTGCCGCTGCACGATGATGTGCGGGTGTAAGCAGGGTGAGGAGGGTGAGCGAGTGTGCAGCGTGAGCCAAGCAAGCACAGTAATTGTCGGTGGTGGAGTGACGGGCCTGAGCACGGCCTACCACCTGGCACGTAAAGGCCACGGGCAGGTGATCGTGCTCGACAAAGGGCCGATCGGCGACGGATCGAGCAGCCGCGCTGCCGCGATCGTCACCGGGTTGCTCTGGAGTGAAACCGGCGTGCTGGCGCGTAAAGTCAGCCTCCGACTGTTTCGCGAGCTTTCGGAAACGCTCGACGGCTACACGTTCCAGGCAACGGGCTGTCTGAACTTGTTCGACAGCGCTGCGTGGCCCGAACGCGCCGCGTTGCTGCCGCTGTATGATCGCTGCGGTGCGCCCTTTGAAGTGCTCGACGCCGCAGCAATGCGCGCGCGCTGGCCCGACCTGCACCCACCCGATGACTACATCGGCCTGTTCGATCCACTCGGCGGCTATAGCGAGCCGGACGCATATCTCCCGGCGTTGGCCCGGCGCTGCCGCGAACTTGGCGTGGAAATCCGCGAACACACGCCGGTCGAAGCACTGGTGCTACGCGGCGGGCGTGTGGCGGGCGTGCAAACCGCTGCCGGCATGATCGAAGCCGATGTGGTGGTCAGTACGATCTACGCCTGGACCAACCTGCTGCTCGAACAGGTCGATCTGCGCCTGCCGGTCAAGGCGTTCGTACATCAGCGTTATGTCACCCGGCAATTGCCTGCGCCGCTCGCGATCCCGGCGGTGAACGCCAACCCGCTCGGCGGCTACCTCCGACCGGCCGCCGACGGACGCCTGCTGGTCGGCATTGAAACCGCCGACCGGTGTGAACATTACGTCGCCACGCCCGACTTCCACCTATCTACGCTGAGTGCGCCCGCCGGGCTGCAAGATTATATTCGGGCCACTTTTACCGCCTATGTGCCGAGCTTAGCTACAACCGCCTGGGAAGCGGAAAAAGTCGGCCTGATTACTTTTGCCATGGACGGCGAGCCGATTCTTGGCCCGGTTGAGCGTCTACCGGGATTGTTTATCGGCGGCGCATTCCACTCGGGCGGCTTCGCCTACAACCCGGTAGCGGGCTTGCTGCTGGCCGAATTCATCGCCGATGGGCGCACCAGTATCGATGTGCGCGCCTTCGCCCCGGATCGCTTTGATCCTGCGGAGACTGCCGCCTACCTGGCCGAAACGCTGGCCCAAAAAGACGTTGTGCGCCGCCGGCATTAGATAACGTTTGTTAGGATTGTGCGAGCTTCGCTCGCACAATCCTAACAAACCCTACTGGAGCCAATCCATGCCCCGTTACGCTCAGAACGTCCTTGTCTCGTGTGAGATTCCCTGGGACGAGCGCGAGCAGTTGATCGAAGCGACCTTTCGCCGTGAAGTGCGCATGGCCCTCGAACAGGGTTTTCGCCACATCTACATTTTTGGTACGGCCGGCGAGGGCTACGCTGTCGATACGGCGCGCTTCCGCCAGATCGTCGATCTCTTTCGCGAGGAGACGAACGCCCCCGACGTATACCCGATGGTCGGCATCATCGACCTCTCGACTGCGCGGACGGTGGAGCGGATCGCGTACGCCTATGCTGCCGGCTTCCGCACTTTCCAGATCGTGCTGCCGAGCTGGGGTGCGCTCAGCGATGCCGAAGTGCTTACCTACTTCCAGGATGTTTGCGGCAGCTTCCCTGACGCACAGTTCCTGCACTACAACCTGCCGCGCGCCCAGCGTATTCTCAGCGGCGCCGATTATCAGCGCATCGTGGCTGCCGTGCCCAACCTCGTAGCCACAAAAAACACCGGCGGCGGTTCAGCGCGCGCCGCCGATCTGATGCGCCACGCGCCAGAGTTGCAGCACTTCTTCGGCGAAGAGAACTTTCTGTATGGTTGTATGTATGGCGAATGCTCGCTCCTGGCCTCGTTCGGACCGCTGACCCCCCGCGCCACCTGGGCCTACTTTCAGGCCGGACGCGACCGTGATCTCGCCCGTGCGCTCGAACTGCACCACGGCTTCCTGAACTTCATCCGTGATGTATTCGGCCCCGTCCTCGTCGAAGGGCGCATCGACGGCGCCTACGACAAAATGATCGTACGCATGGCGGGCCTGGATGAGATGCCCTTACGCCTACTCTCACCCTATCAGGGCTGCAGCGAGGAGGCCTACCAGGCCGCCCGCGCAGTGTTTGAAGCGCGCTATGCGGCGTGGACGTGAGGCGGGTGAGTCGTAGGGGCGGACCAACGTATCCGCCGCACCGTGTCTGCCCGCCTTCACCCACAGTATTTAATTTCGGAGTTCGTGGATGCACATCATTACAACCGGCGTATTGAGCCGCAGTGTTCCGGCAACGGATCGCGCCGCGCTGACCTTCCCGACCGCTACGCTGCTCGCAAACGGCGATCTGTTGGCGACGCTGCGCGCCGGTTCCAGTAAAGACAGCGCCGACGAGCGGATTGAACTCTGGCGCTCTACCAACGGCGGCGCAACCTGGAACGGCCCTACTGCACTGCCAACCCCGCCGCTCATCGCCGGCGCAACCGGCTCGCTCAAGCTCTGCTACCTCACCGAAACCGCCCCCCGTGCGCTGGTCGCCGCCGCCATGTGGGTTGATCGCAGCAGCTTCCCCGGCGAACCGCTGTTTAACCCGGCTACCGAAGGCTGCCTGCCGATGGCGATTCTGCTCAGCACCAGCGCCGACGCCGGCCGCACCTGGTCGCCCTGGCGCCATGTGCCGCTGCCCGCCGAACTTGGCCCACCGAGCCTCACCAGTCCCCTGCTTCAGCTTGCCGATGGCGCGCTGGCCATGAGCATCGAAACCAACAAAACCTATTCCGATGACGGCCCCTGGCAGCAACATGCTGTGTTGCTCCATTCGACCGACGGCGGGCAACGTTGGGATACGCCGATCGTCGCCGCGCAAGATCCCAGCGGGCGGATCTTCAATTGGGATCTGCGCCTGGGCGTCGCCCCCGCTGGCCGGATTGGTTCGTTCGCCTGGACGTATGACAGCATCACCAAACGTTATGTAAATATTCACCGCCGAATCAGCGCCGACAACGGGCGGACCTGGTCGCCGCCTGAAGCGCTGGGGTTCGCTGATCAGGCGGGTCGGCCGGCGATCTTCCCCGATGGGCGGATCGTCTTGCCCTGGGTTGATCGTTTCGGTACGCGCAGCATCCGCGCCCGCTGCGCTCCGTCAATCGATGCGCCGTTTGATCCCACGAGCGAAGTAACGCTTTACACGCTCGACACAATTGCCACACCGACCACAACAACAACCGGCGATCTGCTGGCCGAAATGGCGCTCTGGACCTTCGGCCTGCCCTATGCGACAGCCCTGCCCAACGGCGAGGTTCTGATCCTGTTTTATGCCGGTTCGCCTGTAGCAATGGATATTCACTGGGCGCGCTTGGGAATGTGACACTCATCAGAGCGCAGGACACAGGAACCCCTATGTCTAACATACACCTCATCGATACCGGCGTAATTTTTCGCAACCCCGATCCCGGCCATCGCCACATCTCGGCGCTGTTTCCAAACCCATTGGAACTGCCCAACGGCGAACTGATTTGTTGCTACAACCAGGGCAGCGCGCTCTACGCCGCCGATCTCACCTTCGTTATTGCACGTTCGCACGATGGCGGGCGGACATGGCGCGAGCATCACCCGATTGGTAATCGCCACCTGGACGCACGCCCGTACTCATACCACGATCCCTTCCTCAGCCAAATGCGCGATGGGACGATCTTGATCGGCGCCTTCCGCAGTGACCGCTCCAACCCTGATCAGCCAATGTTCAATGAAGCGACCGGCGGACTCTACGCGCCGGAAATCATCTTGCTGCGCTCAGTTGACATGGGCCGGAGCTGGGGCGCGCCCGAAGTTGTTGCACTGCCGGCAGGCATCGTCGCCACGCCAACTACGGGGGTGATCGAGTTAGCCGACGGGAGCTGGTTCTGGGCGTTCGACCAGTGGAAGGGCTTCGACGATCCTGGGCCGTACCAGCCGCGCACACTGGGTTTCTCTTCGCACGATCGCGGCCGTACATGGGGCGACATGATCGTTTATGCCGATGGTGCATCCGACGGGCTAGGTTTTTGGCACGGAAAACCGATCCTGTTGGACGCCGGGCGATTGGCGGTGCTCTACTGGGCTGCCGACATGCGGAGCAGTGCGAACCTAACCAATCACATCAGTTTTGGTTCAGCGACTGCACAGCAGTGGTCGGCCCCAACGCCCACCAACCTCCCTGGGCAAACCAACGCTCTGGTCGACCGCGGCGGCGGGCGCTTATGTGTCGTCTATACCTTGCGCGAAGGTGCGCAGCCCGGGATCATGGCTGCATTGTCGGAGGATGGTGGGCACACGTGGGATCTCAACGGACAACTCCGGCTATGGGACGCAACTGGGCGTGATCGGCTCGGTGTCGTTGCCTTGGAAAGCTACCCACGTAGCCATGACACAATCGCCTTCGGAGCACCCGCCGCCCTGCGCCTAGCCGATGGCGTCGTTTACGCAACCTGGTGGTGCATGGAGGCGGCAATTGTGCATACGCGTTGGGCGCAGATCAATGTAAAACCCTGATCTTTCTGCAGTCGTCAATCATCAGTAACCAGGTTCACTCTATGTTGATCCCAGATCTGCCACCCGGCGCTACCGCCAACATCGCCGGAGCGCCCTACCGCGAAGGCGTACCTGCCGCCACTGCCGATGCGGGCTGGCCGATGGGTGTGGTGCGTCGGCCCGACGGTGAACTGATTGTGGTGGATTACCACGCCCATCGGCTCTGGCGGATCGACCGCGCCGGAATCCTGCATCGCTTCGCAGGTGACGGCATACCCGGCAACAGCGGCGACGGCGGCCCGGCGTTAGAGGCGCGCTTCTTTTACCCGCACGACCTGAGTCAAGATCAGTTCGGCAATCTCTATCTCTCGGATCTGGGTAATCGTACCATTCGCCGGATCGATTACCGCAGCGGCAGCGTCACTCGTGTGGCGGGCAGCGGCGCAACTGGGCGCGGCGGCGACGGCGGCCCGGCGACTGAGGCCGAACTCGATTGCACCTGTGGCGTCGCCGTGGATCGCGCCGGCAATCTCTATCTCGCCGATGAGTGGTCGGGCGTGATCCGCCGCGTCGATGCGCGCACGGGCATTATCGAGCGTTTCGCCGGCCAAGACGCGCGACACTACCCGTCCGAGCGCGGCCTAAGCCGCCCCTTGGCCGGGCCAGGGCTGAGCCTGACGGGCTACCACGGCGACGGCGGCCCGGCGCGGGAGGCGGCCTTCCATCACCCCGAACATCTCGCCTTCGACGCGCACGGCGACCTGTACGTCTGCGACAACTCGAACGACCGGGTGCGCAAGATCAACATGCAGAGCGGGATCATCACTACGGTGCTCGGCAACGGTCAGCGTGCCTCGAATGGCGACGGCGGCCCGGCCACGGCGGCGAGCACGCTCATGCCCGACGCCATCTGCCTGGATGCAAACGACAACCTGTATGTCGGCGAGAAATACGGCTTTCGGGTGCGCAAAGTGGAGGCCGCCACGGGCATTGTGCACACCCTGGCGGGCAACGGCGTGCCCGGCTTCGGCGCGGAGGGTTTGCCCGGCGCTGAAACCCACGTCAACTCGTGCGAAGCGGGCATTTGGGCCGACGCCGACGGCACGGTGTTTTGGGGCGATTGCTCCGGGCGGCTGCGGCGCTACGACGGCACAACGGGCATTGTCACCACGGCGCTGGGCGGTATGGGCGTGGGCGACGGCGACATGGCCACAGCGGCCTTTTTGTGCGGGCCGGGCGGATTAGCGCGCGGGCGCGACGGCACGCTCTATATTGCTGATGTCTGGTCGCAACGCATTCGGGCGATTGATCCCTATAGCGGACGGATCAGCACCGTGGCGGGCAATGGCGCACGGGCCTACGGCGGCGACGGCGGCCCGGCGACGGCGGCCTACCTGGGCAACCCGCACGCTGTGGCGGTGGATGCGCAGGGGCGGCTGCTGATCGCCGACACGCGCCATTCCCATGTGCGCCGCGTTGATGCCGACAGCGTGATCCGCACCGTAGTCGGCACGGGGATGGCATGGGACATTGGCGATGGCGGCCCGGCGCTCGGTGCAAGTGTCGTACACGTCGAATGTGTGGCCGTCGGGCCGGACGACGCGATCTACCTGGGCGATGCGGTGGGGCGCATTCGGCGCGTCGATCCGCAGAGCGGCATCATCCAAACTGTGGCCGGGATCGGACTGCCGGGCTATAGCGGTGATGGCGGCCCAGCGGTGCAGGCGCGCATCGGCGCCCCAACCGCGCTCTGCTTCGACGCGGTCGGCAACCTTTACTTCAGTGATCGGGCCTACCATGTTGTGCGCCGCGTTGATGCGCAGAGTGGGCAGATCAACACCCTCGTCGGCAACGGCCAACCCGGCTTCAGCCCCGATGGCATCGCGGGTTCGACCGCTCAACTCGATACCCCCTGGGGCCTTGCCATCGATCCCGACGGCACGCTCTACATCGCCGACGCGCGCAATAACCGGGTGCGCCGAATACACCCCGGCGGCACGCTCGAAACCATCCTCGGCACCGGCGACGTTCGGCTCAACGAACCGCACGGCCTGCTGCGTTATACCGCCAATGTGCTGCTCGTCAGCGACCACTTCAACAACCGCGTACTGGCCGTAGGGGTCTAGCGCTGCTCGAATGGGCCGATTTGTTTTGGGCAGAATCGACGTATCTTAAACGATAGCTTCGACTTCACTACCGGACACATTCTATCCAGGCGAGCTCCTCGTCTTCAAGCAGGAGGACGGTGAAGGCGACGGGAATGGGCCTACCTTCGTTCAGGAAATGCTCGAGTAGGCAGAGCCAAAGTAGGAAGGCGACTTTGGCTCTGCCCAGGCGCTACACTGCCGTGCGGGCTTCGGCTTCGCGGTAGACGCCGACGCTCGCCCGGGTCGCCTCGGGCTCCGCCGACCCCGAGTCCCCAGAGGTCACCAGCACGAGCACGATACGGGCGCCGCTATCGATCGCCCGCGCGAGTGTGCCGGCGCACCAGCGCTCGATGTCGTCGGGGTGCGCAGCGATGGCGCGAGTTACGTCACCGGTGGGCGGCGGAACGATCTGCACCCTGGCTCCCTTTGCACAGGAAATTGGCTCGTGAGCCATTGGTAGGAGTCCCGGCAAGGAGGATGGCTACACCCCGCAGAACGGTGTCGTTGGGCTGCGCCGCCGTTACCAGCCGCAAGCGACTGGTGAAGGGTAACAGGTTCAATAAGGCTTCATCTTCACACACGCACACGCTCCCAATCACCGCAAACACAACTTCTCCGCAGGCTCTGTACCCCGTGTCCCTACTTTTGTCTGAATCTGTGTTTTATTCCCCTTTTGGCAATCACCCCGTATGCTACGAAGACAAGACAGGTCGCGCTCGCGCGCCACGTGGTGCAGAGCCGAATGAGGAGCCATGACATAGTCTTTGTAGAATACCCAAAAGTGTGCTATACGACGCAGTATGAGTACATACACGGTGCGTCAATTTGCGGAGCGGATCGGCGTCTCCGTGAAGACATTACAGCGATGGGATCGGGAGGGACGACT
>JBBRUG010000071.1:0-20498 GCA_038247995.1 Chloroflexales bacterium
GCTCAGTGTGCTCAGGTCAGTGTGCTCAGGTCTTCAGCACGGTCAGTGTGCCTCAGTGTGCTAGCCATGGCTGCCAGCGCTGTAGCCATGCCGTCGAGCTTTGGCCCGCCGCCCTGCGCTAGAACCGCGTTGCCGCCGCCGCGTCCGTCTACTGCCGGCAACCCGGCGCGTAAGATCGCCGCTGCATCGTGGCCGCTGCCGGGTGCGCAGGCTACCACAAGGTGCGCCCGTGTGCTGGCTGTTCCGAGCAACACAACCTGCGCACCGGGGGCGAGTGCGTGCTGGGCTACCAGGCGCAGTTGTTCTGGGGTCAGCCCATCCAGTTGCGCCTGCACAAGCCCATGCGCTGCTTGTTGAGCTAACTGCGCGGCCAGTTGGTGCAACTGCGCCGTGCGCAACTGCTCAACCTCGCGGGTCAGTGCATCATTGGTTGTGCGCAGCCGTTCTACCGCTGCAGGCAACTCATCAACTCCAACACGTAAGCTCGTTGCCGCTTGCGCTGCTACGGCGCGGATCTGCCGCAAACGCGCCAGCGCCCGCTCGCCACAGGCGAATTGCACGCGCACTCCGCCGCGCTGGCGACTCCAGCCCAGTACGACAATCGGCCCTACCTCACCGGTTGTGCGTGGGTGTGTTCCGCCGCAAGCCGAATGATCAATAGCGCCCACCGACACCACGCGCACTGCTCCGGTAACGCTCGGCGGCTTGCGCAGGCGGATCGTCGCCAACTCCTCGGGCGGCACAAAGCGCGCCGTGATTGGCACATTCGCCCAGATGATCTGGTTGGCCAACGCTTCAACCGCATGCGCCTGATCAGCGTCCAGCGCATGCGCATCCAAGTCGATCGTCACACTGTTCGCGCTCAAATGAAAGGCCGTCGTCGGCAGGGCACAACGCTCAATAAACGCAGCCGTCAGAATATGCTGGCCGCAATGCTGCTGCATATGATCGAAGCGCCGCGCCCAGTTGATCATGCCTTCTACTGTTGCGCCCACCGGCAACTGATTCGGTTGCGCTGCTTCGTCAAGAATATGCCAGACCACGCCGGCGTCATCAACCTGCACATCGCGAATCGGCTGACTATTCAGGGTGCCCTGATCTCCTGGTTGACCGCCGCCCTCGGGGTAGAACGCGCTCTGATCCAGCGCCACCGCCGGTTGCTTCCCAACAGTGCTGTGGGCGGTTACGACGGCGGTGAAATTGGTGCGGTAACTGTCGGTGTAGTAGAGACGTTCAGTTGACATAAGAAGTGTTGGGTAGTTCCGCTACCGGGGACAGGCTGCCTCCGACAGGCTCAGGCTGCGGGTGCGGCGTTCCCAGAGCTTGTCGTTCCCTGAGCCTGCCGCAGGGAACGGGCCATGGCCCGGTTTACCCCAATACCTTCAGCGGCCGCCACTGTGTTCCGTCGCGGGCGAGTAATGCCAGCAGCGTTCCGTCGGCGGTGTGGGCGCGAAGATGCTCGCCGGTCTGGTGTTCTAATGTGAGGGGCATACCGTGGCGTACGCGTTGGGTGGCTGCATCGTCGAGCGTGATCTGCGGCCAATCGATTAGCGCTGTTTCAGGGGGCAGTAAACGAGCGGCAAGCAGGCTCGGTTCGGCCTCAAGCGCGTCGAGGCGCGTGGCCGTGTCCAGGGTGAAGGCGCCGACAAACGTACGCGTAAGCGCGGCGAGATGCGCGCCGCAGCCCAGGTTCGCGCCAATATCGCGCGCCAGTGCGCGAATGTAGGTGCCCTTGCTGCACTCCACGTTGATCGTCAGGGTCGTTGCGGTAAATTCAACCACGTCGAGGCGCTCGATTGTCACTGTGCGCGGCGGTAGTTCGACGGTCGCACCGCTGCGGGCGAGTTCGTAGGCGCGCTTGCCGGCGACGTGAATCGCCGAGTAGGCCGGTGGAATCTGTTGGATCACGCCGCGCAGTGGGGCGACGGCGGCCTCAATTATTTCGGCGTTGAACGGCGGCACGGGCGCTTGCGCGATCACTGTGCCTTCGGCGTCGTCGGTGTCGGTTTGCACGCCAAGTTGTACCCTGCCGATGTAGCCCTTGCGTGTGTCGGTAAGGTACTCGATCAGGCGCGTTGCCGTGCCGAGCGCCAGCGGCAGTACGCCATCCGCCGCCGGGTCAAGCGTGCCCGCATGGCCTACCTTCACGCCGCGCCCAGCGAGGCGGCGCACCCGCGCCACCACGTCGTGGGAGGTCATGCCTACCGGCTTGTTGATGTTCAAGAAGCCATTCATACGGGGGATGCCGCTACCGTGGCGCGCAACAGGGGTAGTACTGCGGCCTGCGCTTCGGCCAGGTTCATCTGGAGTGTCGCCCCCGCAGCCTGGATGTGCCCGCCGCCGCCCCAGCGTTGGGCGATTGCAGCAACATTAATGCCCGGCACCGAGCGCAAGCTGATCTTCACCGTGCCGTCGTGACGCTCGCGGAACAGCACACAAGCCCGCATACCTTCGATGCGCTGCATGCGCGTCATTGTATCGTCGGTAGCGGCGTCGCCGGCATGGGTGTTGCGCAGCATCTCCTGCGTAACCACGGCCCAGATCAGACCAGGTTCTTCCTGGAGGGTGCTCAGCACCTGACTCGTAAGGCGGATCGTGCTTGCTGGCACGCTGAAGTAGATCGCGTCAACGACTGTGCGCAGGTCACCTCCGGCCTCAATCAGCGTTGCTGCTGTACGCAATGTTTCGGCATTGGTGCTGCTCGTCTGGAAACTCTGTGTGTCGGTCATTGTGCCGAGCAGCAGACAGGTCGCCGCTGCCGGGCTGATCGGTGCTTCCATTGCTACCAGCAGGCGGCAAAGCAGGTCCGCGCACGATGCAGCCGCAGGGTCGATCAGATGCAAGCCGGCGCCGCCGTCATTGGTGGCGTGATGATCGGTCACGATCAGCGGTTGGGCCAGCAAGCGCTCACGCTGCTCGCTAAACACTATTCCCACTCGGTCGAGCGTAGCGGTGTCGAGCATCCAGGTTAGATCGGCCGCAGGTAGTTCGCTACCTGCCGTATAGACCTGCACTGCCTCGATCCCCGGTAAGCGGCTTACATAGTTAGGCAGCGCCGAAGAAGCAACTGGAAGCGGTGTTTTGCCCATTGCCTGAAGCACGTGCATAGCGCCAAGCAACGATCCAATCGCATCGCCATCAGGGCTGACGTGCGTGAGCAAAAGAATGCGCTGCGCGGGTTCAAGCGCGGCGCGAAATGCGGGTGCAGCTGTAATGGGGTCAGTATAGATCATACATCTTTCAAGAACTGTCAGGTGTAGCGTAAGCGCAATGGACTCCGCCGCACCTGACAGTTCTTCGATTATTTCACCACCCGATACACGCTATGCCCGGAGCGTTTTTTAATTTCTTTCATGCGCAATTGGTTGCGCACGCCAAGGCGCGGGATCAGGTGGTTCAGGCCGCTGACGACAACAAACCAGTACTCGCCGCCGGGTCGTAGGTGCGCCAACGGGGCAAGCAAAAACTCACTTTCAATTGCGGTATCGCCAATTTTGGCCGGGATGTTAGAGAGGATTAGATCGTATGCTTCGGGGGGGACATCGCTGATGCCGACGCTGCCGAGGATCTGCATGCGTTCGGCCACGCCGTTGAGTTCCGCGTTGTGCCGTGCATAACGCACAGCGAGCAGATCTTTGTCGGCGAGCACGAGACGCGCTTCCGGGTAGCGCCGCGCCAGCACAATGCCCAGGATTCCGGCGCCACACCCCAGGTCAAGAATCCTTGTCGGCGCTGTAGTCGGCTCCAACGTGCGGAGGAGCAGGTCAGTGCCGACATCGATCTCGAAGGTGGAGAAGAGGGTGTGCGCAACGTCGAAGGCGAAATGCTCGCCGCGCAGTGCATAGTCCAGGCGCTTTTTATAATAGGCGTCGGGGCCGTCCATCACTCCTCAGGGTCAAGGCGCGGCGGGTTGGCCTTGCGCTCTTCTTCTACTTCGCGCAACACTTCGCCGATCCGCAGATTATAATCAAGCGAAGTGTCGAGCTCGAAGTGCAACTCGGGCACAAAGCGCATATGGCGCATATCTTCAGCCACCCGGCGACGCAAGAACCCGCGCGCGCGTTGGATGCCCTCCATCGTCGCGCGTTGCTCCTCGGCGTCGCCCATTACCGAGATCTGCACGCGGGCATGCTGCAAGTCGGCGCTCACCGTCACCCCCGTGACAGTAGCAAAGCCAACGCGCGGATCTTTCAGCTCATTCTGGATCGCATCGCCCAGCGTGCGCTGAATGCTATCGGCAACTTGTTCAAGTCGTCTAGACATAGTTACAGCGTCGCCTCAACCTTTTCCTGGCGGTAGAACTCCATATTGTCGCCTACCTGCACATCGGTGAAGCTTTCGACAACCAGACCGCACTCGTAACCCGACGTTACTTCGCGCACGTCGTCTTTGAAGCGCTTCAGGCTGGAGATCCGGCCATCGTGGATCACCACACCGCTGCGCAGTACGCGTACGCTCTGCCCGGTGCGCGTGATCTTGCCGTCGGTGATGTACAGACCGGCCACAACTTCACGCGACGGTAGGCGGAAGGTGTTGCGCACATCGGCAAAGCCCTCGACAACTTCTTTGAAGGTTGGTGCGAGCATGCCGACCATGGCCTTCTTAATGTCGTCGGTGAGCTGGTAGATGATATTGTAGAAGCGGATGTCGATGCCCTGCTGCTCGGCGTGGCGCCGCGCTGCCGGGTCGGGGCGGGCATTAAAGCCGATAATTACCGCCTGTGAAGCGACAGCCAGGTTCACATCGCCTTCGGTGATCGTGCCCGTACCACGATGGATGATCTGGATCTGAACTTCATTTTGGGTGGTATTGAGCTGCGTGAACTGATGCTCGATTGCGCCGATCGACCCCTGCACATCGGCCTTCAGGATCACATTCAGATCCTTCACCTGGCCCTGCTGTACCTTGCTGAAGAGGTCTTCCAGGGTGGTGCCACGCGTCGAGGCAATTGCCTCCATGCGGGTCTGCCGCTGGCGTTGTAACGCCACTTCACGCGCCACCGCCAGATCGTCCAGCACCTGCAAGATGTCGCCGGCCTGCGGCACGCCTTCCAGGCCCAGAATCTCAACCGGCATCGATGGTTCAGCCGAGCGTAGGCGTTTGCCGCTGTCGCTGAACATTGTCTTGATCTTCCCTGCCACGCCGCCGACTAACACATTGTCTTCGGGGCGCAGGGTGCCGTTCTGGATCAGCACCGTAGTAACCGAGCCGCGGTTCTTATCCATCTCGGCTTCAATAATCGTGCCGACTGCCTGAGCATTCGGGTTGGCCTTTAGATCTTCCAGGTCGGCTACGAGCAGGATCATCTCCAGTAGACCGTCAATGTTAATCAACGACTTGGCCGACACTTCAACTGAAGGCACATTGCCGCCGTAGTCTTCGACGATGACGTCGTTAGCGGCAAGCTGCTGCTTGATCCGATCCGAGTTGGCACCGGGCAGGTCGATCTTATTGATCGCGACGATCAGCGGCACGCCGGCCGCCTTCACGTGCGAAATCGCCTCCAGCGTCTGGGGCATGACACCGTCGTCGGCAGCCACTACCAGTACCACAATATCGGTAGCCTGGGCGCCGCGCGCGCGCATTGCGGTGAACGCCTCGTGGCCCGGCGTGTCCAGGAAGGTAATCTTGCGCTGGTTAGTTTCAATCTGATAGGCGCCGATATGCTGGGTGATGCCGCCGGCCTCGCCTTCGGCCACCCGCGCCGAGCGGATCGCGTCGAGCAGTTTTGTTTTGCCATGGTCGACGTGCCCCATGATCGTCACTACCGGTGGGCGCGGGCGGAGTTCTTCAGGCGGCTGGGCCTGGATCACTTCTTTAATATTTTCGACAATGCCCGCGAGTTGCTCCGGTACACGCTCAACCGTTTCGATGCCGAAGTCGGCCGCGATGAGGGCCGCAGTTTCATAATCGATCTGCTGATTGATCGTTGCCAAGACACCGCCCTTCATCAGGGCCTTGAGAATTTCCGAGGCGCCGATGCCGGTTGCCTCCGAGAATTCACGCACGGTCATCACGGTTTCAAGTACAACTGGGCCACGGGGCCGTGCAGTCGCCCGCTGGGCGACGCCCGGACGCCCACGTACCATCACATCGCCTTCACGGTCGTAGCGACCGCCACCGGGGCGACTACCACCGGGGCGACCGCCGCCGCCACCGGGACGACCACCGCCACCGCCACCGGGACGACCACCGCCACCGCCACCGGGACGACCACCGCCACCGCCGCCGCCACCGGGACGACCACCGCCGCCGCCGCCGCCACCGGGACGACTGCCGCCGCCGCCGCCACCGCCACCGGGACGACCGCCGCCGCCTGTTGTAGCCATAATTGGCGAGGAAGAAACCAGATGTGCTCTATGTTCGGTCATGATCTAACCCTTTCTATGTATGCGGCGGGGGTGATTACCCACTACGCCGGCAGATAATCGTCTTGGGAGAGCTGTCGCGCCCCGATCCAGGCCAATCATCTTAAAACGCCTGGCACCCATGCGCGACAGCGGTCTTTAATGCCCTGACGGTTGGCCAACCGCTGGGCTTTCCTCAAGCGGTTGAAGCGCTTGGCCAAAAGCTCGTAATGCCACCCCATCATCGGGATGAAGCCGTTCGATCCGGAGTGACCGTTCAAGCGCGCGGCGTTGTAATGCCATCTCCCAGCATTTCGGATCACGACACAGATACGCGCCACGCCCAGGCGCTTTGCCGCGCACGTCGATTTGAACTCGCCCGTCAGCGCTACGTACAACTCGGATAAGTTCACGCTTGGCGTCAGTTTCGCGACAGGCGACACACGTCCGTTGCGGGACGCGCTTCACCGGAGCACTACCTGATTTATTGCCTGATTGCGCCATAGCTCCTCGGCGTTACCGATTTAGTTGGGTTACTCAGCGGTATCGGCGGCAACTGTATCATCGGCCAATTCGGCCAACAGAATATAGGATGCGATCAACCGATTGTTGTTATAAATGTACAGTTTCTGCGACGTTGCGCGAAGCTGAACTGTCTCACCGATGAGTTCTGTACCAAGCGGGCCGTAGTATTGCTTGTCATACACCACGGTGCCATCCGGGCGAACCTTCCGGCCTTCTACCTTCGAGTTTGCTAATTCAGCC
Organism: Chloroflexales bacterium; assembly: GCA_038247995.1. Lineage (GTDB taxonomy): Bacteria > Chloroflexota > Chloroflexia > Chloroflexales > Chloroflexaceae > JBBRUG01. The sequence continues at coordinate 7,113 of JBBRUG010000071.1, forward strand.
TCGGTTGCCATTGCCTCGGCATCGGCGGACGCTCGTGCTTCGGCAGCGGTGCGTTCTTCCTCAAGCAGCGTTGTCGCGCTTTTAATATCAATCCGCCAACCCGACAACTTCGCTGCCAGGCGCACATTCTGGCCCTCTTTGCCGATCGCGAGTGAGAGTTGCTTGTCGGGCACAATCACTTGCGCAGCGTGATCCGCATCGTTTAGGTGTACTTCAACCACCTGCGCGGGCGAGAGAGCGTTGGCAATAAACTCTTTTGGATCAGCGGACCATTGCACGACGTCGATTTTCTCGCCATTCAGCTCATTGACGATATTCTGAATGCGAATGCCGCGCATACCAACGCAGGAACCTACCGGGTCGATCCCTTCCTGGCGTGCCGCCACGGCAACCTTTGTGCGCAGACCTGGTTCACGCGCGATCGACTTAATCTCGACCGTGCCGTTATAGATCTCCGGCACTTCCATCTCAAACAGGCGCAAGATCATGCTTTTATGGGTTCGCGAGGCGATCAGGCGCGGCCCACGATCCTCGCGGCGAATCTCCATCAAATACACTTTCAGGCGCTGACCGTGGTAGTAACGGTCATTATCGACCTGCTCCTTCGGCGGGATAATCGCTTCCGCCTTGCCCATCTCCAGAATGACATTACCCTTTGTCATGCGCTGAACCGTTGCGGTAATTAATTCACCTTCACGATCCATATACTCGCCATAAATATATTCGCGCTCGACCTCTTTGATGCCCTGGAGGACTACCTGCTTAGCGGTCTGGGCCGCAATCCGTCCGAAGTCCTTGGGGGTGCTCTCGACAATCACCGTCTCGCCGAGTTGTGCATCAGGCTTGACCTGCTGTGCGTCGCCGAGTTCGATCTCGAACCGATCGTCGAATACTTCGTCTACAACCTGCTTCTCAGCATACACGAGCGCAGCGCCCGTCTGCGGGTCGAGACGCACCGTCACCTCCATCGGTGGCGGATTGTTTCCCAGCGTACGCTTATAGGCAGTAATCAGCGCCCGTTCCATAACATCGACAATCGCCTCTTTAGGGATGCCGCGCTCGGCCGCTATCTGTGAGATCGCTGTGTAAAAATCGCTCTTCATACCCTCTCACTCGCCTACAATAAGAAAAGTGGGGGGCACCCACTTTTCACTACGTACGGCGCAGACCGTTGTTCCAGCATTAGCGCAGTAGCCTGCGCACGATGCAAGGGCTTCAGGAGGAAGCACGACTCACAGATAGTTCATAAGCTGTTGTTCCTGAACGTATCAGTGCGCCTGTCGGCTGTGTCGGTAACTGTGAACCGTGCAATCCATGATAACCCTGACCAAGCCGGTGCAACGCTTCTGGATGCCCTTCTAACCGGATACAAGTATAGCACCTTCGATCTGGTTTTGCAAACCTCCTTCAATGTCTCCGAGCCTAAGAATAAGGGTAGAATTGGCGCAATTATGGTCTAGACTTGGGCGCACTTTTTCGTTATACTATTTATATCGTTCCTCGTGACGACGCCTGTCCCCTGGCCCGATACGTTACCCGACCCAGAAAGGACTGTCGCCATGGCCGTTATGCTCCTGGTTTTTGTCGCCTTGCTGGTGGCCGCTGCGTTGTGGACCATGCTGCCGCGCCTTCAGGATGCGCCAGTTCGTGTGCGCATCACCGAAACGCCGCGTCGCAACCGGCGCTCCTAACCTCCGCGACAGATTCCCTCCCGCATAAACGCTCCTGTTGGTAGGCCAGCGCTCTTGAAAGCGCTGGCCTTTTCTCCTACCCTGAAGCTTATATCTGCGTGTTCGCCTATCGGCAATTCCGCGAATTCGATGTAATTTGCCGATTGGGCTTCTTTACCCATCCTCACACCACTGTCACACGGCTATCATTCGGCACGTAGATAGGCCCAATCTATACTTCTTACAGGCGGTATGGATTGGGCCGTGTGGATTGAACAATGCGTGTTCTCATGCACCCACTCTGCTGCCTTCCACCTACCTACTGAAGCCCTGGGATTAGCAACCTCATTCCTCAGGAACTCTAACCGGCCTGCCGACGTCACCTCTATAGCCGTCTGCACGGCGCACCGTATGAGCCGCCAACGCCGAGCTTTGATCTAAGGAGGGACGTTATGTCCCGATATTCCTACCGCGCAACAGTGCTGCTCGCACTTGCGCTTACCCTCAGCTTGCTGGGGTGGCCTGATGCTGCTCACAGTGCTGACCCTGAACCGTCAGACCAATCTTCATCGAGCATTGACGGTATCACGATGCGTGCGCGACCTGCATTTCAAGGTAATTATCGACCAGGCAGCTGGTTGCCGCTGTATGTAGAGCTTGAGAACCAGGGGCCTGATCGTCAGGTTGAGCTTCAGGCCACGCTCCGCTCTGGCGCGCAGTATGCTACTGAGCTCGACCTCCCGAATAATGCGCGCAAGGTTGTGACCCTCTACGCGTACCTGCCGGTGAGCACCCGCCGCATAACCGTGCGTCTGCTTGATGCCGATACTGAGCTCCATACTCAGCAGCTTGAACTCCAACCGACCGCCAATCGTGCGCGCACAGTGGGCGTCATAACCGATGGCACTGCTGCACCACGCCCCCCTGCCCGCCTGCCCGATGGAAGTGCGCTTAGTAGTATTGCGTTCAACCCCGGCGATCTGCCAACCCACGCTCTGGGCCTTGGTAGCTTTGATCTATTGATCTTCAGCGACCTGCTCACGGCTGATCTTAGCCAGGCTCAACTCGATGCACTTCAGGCCTGGGTGTTGCGGGGCGGCCAGTTGCTGATCGATGGCGGCCCCGGCGCGGAACGTACGCTGGCCGGGTTGCCCACGCAGCTTCAACCGGCAACGATTACTGAACTGACGACCCTCGCGGCGACGGATCTGTTTGGCCCATCAACTTCCCTTGAAGCCAATGTTATCCCCTTTGTCCAGGCTCAGCCAACGACGAATGCCGCCGGCCGAACTGCTTATCGTGTTCCGACCGGCGGTTTACCGGAAGCAGCGCAGTTGATCGAGCAGCGCTACGGGCGCGGCGCCGTTGGTCTCTTCCCACTTCCCCTTGGCCATCCGGCGCTCCTGAGTGCGGCTGAAACGCCCCAACTATGGGCCGATTTACTAGAGCAAACCAATGCGCTTCCCGCGAATGCCGGCGCGCCGGATGTAACGCTCGATGCCTTTGTGGAAGGTAACCTTGCCAGTGCGCTTACCGGCCTACCTGCATTGGCATTTCCGCCGCTTGGTTTGCTCATGTTGCTCATCGGGGTTTATATTATCGCTGTCGGCCCCGGTACCTATCTTGTGCTGCGTCGGCTCGATCGCCAGGCGCTTGGTTGGGTGGTTGTGCCGGCGCTGACGGTGCTGTTTGCAGGCGCCGCTTATGCAATTGGGTATACGCAGCGCGGCGGTGATGTTGTGCTGAACCAATTAACCTATCTTGAACTGTTCGACGATGCTGCGCCTATGGCGCGCGCGCGTAGTTTTGGCGGCCTCTTTTCGCCGGCGCGTCAATCTTATGCTCTGGAGGCAACGTCTATCGGTGTTGAAGCGCCGCTCCTGCGCCCGATCTCGCTCCAAGGCCCCTGGGACGCAACCCTTGGCGGCGGCAGTGCGGTGTTGCTTCAGCCTGAGACGGGCGGCGCCGCCGTCCACGACTTCGAAGTAGCGCAGTGGTCGATGCGGGCGCTTACTGCCGACACGCTGGTCGATTATCCGGCCCTGCAAGCGCAACTCACCCTTGACGGCGCAACCCTACGCGGCGTAGTTGAGAATACGAGCGCCGAGGGCTTTGCAGATGTTGTGCTGCTCCAAGGTGATCGGATTGTTCGTTTAGGCGATCTGGCGCCTGGTGAACGGCGCGAAGTCGAGTTGCCTGCCCCAGCCGCAGACCGACGTCAGGCGAAGGTTGCGCCCGGTACGACGCTCAGCTACCTGATCTATGGCGATGCGATCGATCAAAGTAACCAGGCCGGCGGTACCCCGCTGCCCGCCCATGTGCAGTTGCGCATCCGCATTCTTGATGCAATCTTCGGCTATGGCCCTGATCCACGTGGCGGCCATCCTATGCTGATTGCATGGAGCGCTACCCCAACGCTCGATCTGCTGCCCGTCAATCTTCGCGCCGAGCGTCAGCATCTGGGCCTGGTGGTGAGCGAACCGCCGATTGCGCCGGGTGCCGCACCGCTCGAACTTGGTGCCGGTTGGCTGCACAAGCGTTTTGTGAATGCGCAGGCGGGGCTTTGTTACGGCAGTCTTGGGGTTGGTGTCGGCCTCGGCGCTGAACCAGTATTGCTGCAAATGACGCTGCCGCGCGATTTATATGGCTTCCGCCCGACAGAGCTTGCGCTAATCAGCGATACCGATGGCCCCTGGATGGCCGAAACGCAAATCGAGTTATACAATTGGGCTGACCGAGTTTGGGAGGTATTGCCCATCTCTGGGCGTGGCGAACCGCTGTTACTTGAGGCACCCGAGCGCTTTGTAGGCAGCCATGGCCGGCTCTGGGCGCGGATCGGATCAACTGCCGCACAACCCTCATTCGGCTGCATCTACGTTGACGCAACAATGAAAGGAACGCTGCCGTGACGCCGGCAATCGAGACAACTAACCTGACCCGCCGCTATGGCGGCACCGTTGCGCTCAGCAACCTGAATCTGACTGTCGAGCAGGGCAGTATTTTTGGGTTTATCGGCCCCAATGGCGCTGGGAAAACCACAACGCTGCGGCTGCTTGCCGGTCTGCTTGAACCAACGGGCGGCACAATCCGCCTGATGGGTCAACTGCTGCGTCCGGGCGGCGCGCAGCGCCTGGTAGGCTACATGCCGGATTTCTTCGGCGTCTACGATGACTTGCGGGTTTGGGAATACCTCGACTTCTTCGCCCGCTGTTATGGCCTGGATGGCGCAACCCGTAAGCGAACCGTCGATGAACTGCTGGCCCTGGTAGATCTGAGTCCGAAGCGCAACGCCTTTGTGCAGAGCCTCTCGCGCGGTATGCAACAGCGGCTCTGCCTAGCCCACGCGCTTGTACACAACCCGCCGGTGTTGCTGCTCGACGAGCCGGCCAGTGGCCTTGACCCGCGAGCGCGGGTTGAATTACGCGAACTGTTGCGTGCGTTGCGTGAAATGGGCAAGACGGTGCTGCTCAGTTCACATATTCTGAGTGAACTGGCCGAAGTCTGTACTGAAATCGGGATTATCGAGAGCGGCCAGATTGTGGTAAGTGGGTCGGTCGATGATGTGCGCCGACAACTCCAGCAGGGTTCGAAGCTGCGCATTCGGGTGCTCCGCGATCTCGATACTGCCGAAACCGTATTGCGCAAGCTGGCCAATGCACCTGCAAGCAGTGGCTTGCCATACGTACGCTCGGTGCAACTCGATTTGGTTGATCCGCGCGCGCTGGTGATTGAACTTGAACAGACTGATGACGCCGAGCAGGCCGCGCTGTTGACCTACCTGATTGGCCAGGGTATTGCGATCAGCGAATTCCGGGTGCAGGCAGAGAATCTCGAAGAACTCTTCTTGCGTCTGACGACGACAAGTGCGTAGATGGCGTACCAACGCATAAGGAATAGGCAGCTATGCACCGCTTTCACCCGCAACCTAACCCGATCATTGTGCGTGAGTTGCGCACGCGGATGCGCGGGGGCCGCCCCTACCTCATTCTGAGCTTGTTTCTCGTGCTGCTTGCGCTTACCGGTGTGGGCGTGTATCAGTTGATGCTCCAGCAGACCCGCATCGGCGTAGCTGTATTAAGCCCGCAGGTCGGCCAGGCGCTCTTTAAGGGATTGGCGTTTGTTGAGTTGCTGCTGATTGTGGTGTTGGCACCGGCGCTCACCAGTGGCGCCGTCAGCGGCGAGCGCGAACAACTCACCTACGACATGTTACTGGCAACGCCGTTACAACCGGGGCAACTGCTCTGGGGCAAGTTGATCGCCGCGCTGAGCTACCTTTTACTGCTCATTTTTGCCGCTGTGCCGGTGTTCAGTGTCATGCTGATCTTTGGCGGAGTTGATCCGCGCTCGTTGGTTAAAGCGGTGATCTTGTTGTTCGCCACGACGATCACTTTTGGTGCGATCGGGCTGTGCGCCTCGACCTTGTTTCGGCGCACGGTATGGGCGACGGCAGTAACTTACGGAGTGGTGCTGTTAGTCGTAGGAGGTAGTTTAACTCTGGCAAGTGTTTGGGGCCAGTTCAGTTCGCCCCCTGGGCAACAGCCACCGCCGTACCTGCTCTATCTAAACCCATTCAGTGCGCTCTTTGCCATTACCGGTCTGGCGCCGCCAATCGATCCGGCGATGTCGTTTATGGGTTACGCTGATCCATTGGGTGCTCTACCATTTATCGGGATGCTAGCTCAGGGTGTGATCGCCTATGGCCCGAATGGCGCCGTGGTTGTGCCGATCTATCGGGCAACCTTTCTCGCCTACCCCTTACTCACGGTATTGTTCGGTTGGTTAAGCGCACATTTAATCCTGCCCTACAAGCGCTGGCATCCGCGCTGGAGCGATCTGGTTTTCTTGTTGCTGGTGTTGAGTCTGCTTGCAGTGGGGTATATCACTCAGGAGTGGTGGTTGATTGCTGCGCCCGTTCAGCCGGGCGGTTGGGCGGGGTAGAGCCGTCCCGACGGGACGGCTCTACTCTACCCGGTGGTTTAAAACATGCTTCGGATCACGCCGACGACGCGGCCCTGGATCTGGATATTGTCGGGGGTAGTGTAAATCGGCTCCATGGTTTTGTTGGCCGGCTGCAGCCGAATTCGCCCCTGCTCGCGGTAAAACTTCTTGAGCGTAACCGCGTTGTCGTCGAGCAGGCGCGCCGCCACCATCTGGCCGTTCTCGGCATCCAGTTGATAACGCAACAGCACAATGTCGCCGTCGTCGATCAGCGCGTCGATCATTGAGAGGCCACGTACGCGCAGCGCGTAGATGCCCTTCAGCTTGTCGGCGCCGGCAAGATCGGCCGGTACTTCGATCATCTCGGCGGATTGGGCATCAACTTCCTCAGGATCAGGCAGCGGCGAACCGGCAGTGATTACGCCCAAAAGCGGTACTTGAAAGGCCGGCGCACTTGAGATCATCGACAGACCGTTGGGCAACGTGATGCCACGCGAAACTTTCTCATCGCGCTCGATCTTGCCCTTCTCCTGCAAGATCCGCAAATTGTAGGCGACAACTGACGTGGATGAGATTTGCAGATCGTTCTGAATGTCGCGAATTGCCGGTGGGTAACGATTCTTCTGCAAAAACGCTTCGATGTACGCCAGGATTTTTTCCTGACGTCCTGACAAGGTTTCACTCTTACGCATAGCCTCTGTCCTTTCATTGGCCGCAGCCCTATCCGGACAGCGGCGACCTATCACATCGGCAGGTCACATCTAGAACTTATGTAGCAATGATTATATCAAGCAAACACTTGTGCTGTCAAGCGTTTTCCGTTTCCAGCGTGCTATAATCAGCATATGGAGCACGTAATTGGCATCGATCTTGGCGGTACGCAGCTTCGCGCCGCCCTGATTGCCTCCGATGGAACCATTCTGGCCCATACGCGGGCGGCTTCGCTGGTCGGCGAGGGGCCTATGCGCACGGCAGATCGGATTGCCGTTCTGGCGGCGCAGGTGGCGGCTGCGTTGCCGGCGGGCGGCCAGATTCGCGGCCTCGGCCTTGGCGCACCCGGTCCGCTCGATCCGGTGAGTGGGATCGTAATGGCGCCGCCGAACCTGCCCGGTTGGTACGATGTGCCGCTGCGGGCGTTGGTGCGCGAACGCGTAGGTATGGAGGTGGTGCTCGGGAACGATGCGAATGCCGCCGCGCTGGCTGAATGGCGCTTCGGCGCCGGCGTCGGTACGCGCAACCTGGTGTATGTCACGGTGAGCACCGGGATCGGCGGCGGCGTGATCAACGATGGCCGCCTCTTGCTTGGGCGCCTGGGCGCTGCGGCAGAGTTGGGCTTTCTCATCCTCGATGCCGATGGCGGCCTAAGCTGGGAAGAACTAGCCTCAGGCACGGCGCTTGGCCGCGCAGCGGCAGCCGCAATGCGCGAGCAGGCAGATTCGCTGTTGCACACCCTGGCTACGCCCGAAAGCGTAACTGCCGTTCATGTTGCCCAGGCTGCCGCCCAGTCTGATGCGCTCGCGACCCGCCTGATGGATCGTGAGGCCCGGTTGCTTGGGTTGGGCTTTGCTTCGGTGCTGCATGCCTTCAGCCCCGAGATTCTCGTCGTCGGTGGTGGGGTTGTTACCGAAAATCCTCAACTGCTCGATCAGGCCCGCGCGATTGCCTACACGCGTGCGATGTGTGCGCTTTACACTGAGGTGCCGATTGTGCCGGCTCAGCTTGGTGATCTGGCCGGCGTCCTGGGTGCGGCGGCATTGTTCTGGCATGAGATTGAGGACTGATGCATTTTGTGCTGGCTCCGCGCCGCCGGATGGCTGTTGTTTACGGCTCGGCGTTCCCCGCGATTGATGCCGCGCTTACTGAAGCACTTGCCGCACGTACGGCAGCAGGTATTCCAACGCACCTCTACGATCCCGAAACAGGCCTGCCCGATTTTGGCATCGAACCTGCCGCGCTTGAACCAGCGGCGCTGATTGAGCAACTCCAGGCGTTGCGCGGCGTGTCCGACCAACGCAGTGGTATAATAGAAAGCCTATGGATTGTCGCTGGGCCGCAACTTGTGCCTTTTGCGCTGTTGCCGAATCCTATGGCCGATAGCGACGGTCCGTTGCCGGTTGACAGCCTCTATGGGTTAGCCAGCGTCGTTGAACCGCTCGCCCGCTGGCCGGTCGGACGCACCCCCGACGCTGATCCACATCAAGCGGGGTTGCTGGTACACTTGCTTGAACGGGTTGCCGCAGCCCATCGCACCGGCCCGCAGCCGCCAATACCAATTGTTGTGCTGTGTGCCGAGCGTTGGGCCGCTGTTACTGAAGCCGTGCTTGCGCAGGCCGCGATCAATAGCGTTCCGCAAACTGCGCCGCCGCTGACGTCCGGCCCACAGGCAACCGCAGCGTTAGCCGGAGCACGGATGGTGTATGCCAATGTGCATGGCGTGCGGACAAGTTCGGCCTGGTTTGGCCAACCGTTTGGGAGTCTGGTACTTACCCCGGCGGTTACGGCGGCTAATCTGGAAACGCTTACCGGCGCAGCGATCATCTCCCAGGCGTGTTATGGAGCGCGGCTCGATGATCCGCAGGGCGCACGGTCACTAGCAGTGGCATTCCTGGCCGCCGGCGTTGATGCGCTGATCGCTACCAATGTGCTGGCGTATGGCGCGCCAGATCCGCCGCCCGGCGAGTCGGATCTGCTCGCGACTCAGTTATTGATGGCGCTGCGAACGCCCGGTGTGCGTCTCGGCGACGCTGTTCTAGCCGCCCACGCCGCACTGTTGCGGAACCTGCTGCGTACGCGAGGTAGCCTGGGCGCCGATGATGTAAAGACGTTGCTGAGTTTTGTTTTATATGGTGATCCGGCGCTCCAGTGGTGCGCCTGAACGGAATGGAGACTTGTGATGATGAAACATCGCCCGGCGCTCGGTCGTTCACGGCTGACAACGCGCCGTGACCGCCGCCCGCCCGCTGTGTTGCAACCAGCGCACAAGCAACTTGTCGCTGCGCTGCGTGTAGCGCAAGAGTTTGTCCAGACGCGCTGGCCCGACCTAGGCTGTGTTGAACCACGGGTCACAACCCAGATCCGCCGCCGCCCCAGTTCCGATCTGCTCAAACGCCTTGGGGTTGCCGATCAGGACGTAGTGCTGCGCCAGGAAAGCGGTACCGAGTATACTTTTACATTCGCCCGTGAAATGACAACGGACAATGAACTGGTAACGCCACTTGTTGCGACCGTTACCGTCGATGACGATCACCGTATTGTGAAGGCGCTGATCTCAAAGTAGGTCGGCTTAGTTCGTATGCAACGGATTGAACAACCTGCCGGAACCCTGCCCGCAACCGGTCAACGCCGTACGTTGAGCCTCGCCTGGCTTACGCTGCTCGGCTTCTTCCTCGTGTTTGTGCTTTTGCTCGCGCTGGCTACGTTTCTCGTTGTACGTTACTATCACACGGTAACAACGCCGCAAGATGCGGTGCTGGTTGTACGCGGCCTGCCCGAGTGGGTGGCCTGGCAACCAGTTGGCCGTTCGATTTTTCAGGGTGTCGCCGACGGTCAGGCCATCCGTGAGGGCGATACGGTACGCGCCGCCGCCACCGCCGGTTATGGTCAGGTGGCCAGCCTGGTGCTCCCTGATGAAAGCCAGGTCGATCTCTGGGCCGGGGCTGAGTTGTCCATCGATATGCTACGTACAACGCGCTGGAACACCGACACCTTCAGTGTTGCTTTGCAGCAGCGTACAGGCTATGCTCGCTACGATATTGCCGCCGATCAGGGTTTTCAGCAGGCGTTGTTCAAGGTTACGATCGGGGCGGCTACCGTCGAACTTACTCCCGGCGGGAGCTATAGTATCGATCTGCGCAGCCCGGTTCGTCAGATCGCGTTGCTAAATGATCCTACGCCGCTAACTGCCGATGTAGCTGTACGTAGCGGCAGCCTGATTGTTCACGGAGCGAATGGCGAACGGGTGATCCTGGGGCCGCGTCAACGCGTCGAAGTGGATCCAACCGGCGTGCCTGGCCCGCCTGTGCCTGCGCGCTGGGAACTGATTGTCGACGGTGGTTTTAGCCAGTATACCGAGCAAGAATATAACAATACCACCCAGGAAGAATCGCCGACAATTCCGCGCTCAAGTACCTGGCAGATTTCCGGAACACCTACACTGCCCGACAATCAGCGGGGCTACTTCCGGCTCTCGCCAATCTGCCGCCCGCCGGACGTCAACAACCTCTGCGCCCTCGAAGATCGCCGCACTGCTGCCTGGTTCTATCGTACCGGCGGCCAGACACAGGGCTTCGCCACCTTCATCACCCAACAACTTGGTTCCGCAAGTACGGGGATCGATATTTCTGAATACCGCACGCTTACATTTTCACTCTGGGCGCGCGTGCTCTATCAGTCGCTCCCCGATGTCGGCGATCGCGGCACTGAATGTCCAGTAATGATTCGCATTACGGGCCGTCGCGAGAGTCCGGCCGACCCGGATATTGAGCGGGTTGTATGTGTCTATACCGACATCGACGATGAAGAACCACGCGTAAAGTCCGATGAGATCATCTACATTCGCGTCGAGCGCTCCGAATGGACGCCGATCCGGATTGATTTGCGCGCCGACGAGTGGCTGCCCGATTTTCGTTATCTGCGGCGGGTGCAGATCTACGCCAACGGTCACGATTATGATGCGCGGGTTGTGGACGTGTCGCTGGTTGGTGAACAGTAGACAGGCTTCAGTTCTCAGATATTAAGCATCAGGAATACTATGCGCACAATCTGTGTGGTAGGGACAGGCTATGTCGGGTTGACTACAGGGGTCTGTTTCGCTGATCTGGGCAATCGGGTTACCTGTATTGAGATTGACCTGGCCAAGCTCGATACGCTACGCAGCGGGCGCACGCCGATCTATGAGCCGGGCTTGCAAGAGGTGCTGGAACGCAATTTGCGCGCCGGGCGGCTTGCCTTTACCGATGATTATGCGCTGGCATTGCAAGACGCCGACTTTATTTTTATTACGGTCGGCACACCGATGGCCGACGATGGAGCGGCCGATCTCAGCCAGGTTGAAGCGGCGGCGGCGTCGATCGGCAAACACCTTCAGCGTGATGCAGTTATTATCGATAAAAGTACGGTGCCGGTTGGTACGGGCGATATGGTGGGCGCGATCATCAGCAGCCACAAGCATGCTGAGTATTCGTTTAGCGTGATCTCGAACCCGGAATTCCTGCGTGAAGGCAGTGCGCTGAGTGATTTCTTCAAGCCCGACCGGATCGTGCTTGGTGCGGATGATCGCGCTGCCGCCGAGCGAGTAGCTGCACTGCATGACCCGCTCGGCGCCCCGGTGATTATCACCGACTTGCGCACCGCTGAGATGATCAAGTATGCGTCGAACGCCTTCCTGGCTACCCGGATCAGCTTTATTAATGAGACCGCCCAGATCTGTGAACGGCTTGGCGCCGATGTGAAAGAAGTGGCGCGTGGTATGGGCGCCGACAAACGGATCGGCCCGCACTTCCTCGACGCCGGAGTGGGCTATGGCGGTTCGTGTTTTCCGAAGGATGTGTTGGCCTTGCACCACATGGCGGCCTCCGCCGGGTGCCACCCGCAATTGCTCCAGGCCGTAATGGACATCAACCAGGATGCCCGGAGGCGCTTTATCGATAAGCTGCGGGCCACGTTAGGCAGCTTTGAAGGCACGCTGATTGGCGTGTTGGGGCTTTCATTCAAGCCAAACACCGATGATATGCGTGAGGCGCCGAGCGTGGCGATTATCGAGGCGCTCCAGGCCGAAGGCGCACGGGTGAAAGCCTACGATCCAGTGGCCATGGACGCCGCAGGCGAGATTTTGCCCCGCGTGACTTATTGCGCTACCGCCTACGACGTAGCCAAAGAGGCGGATGCCTTGCTGATCATTACTGAGTGGAATGAGTTTAAACAACTCGATTTGAACCGGATCATGCAGCATATGCGCCGCCCAGTGCTCCTCGACGGGCGGAATATTTACGATCCGGCCGATATGTATGCGCGGGGTTTTATTTATCACGGCGTAGGGCGGGGGTGAGTATGCAAATGCAAAATGCAAAGGGCAAAAGGCAATACTGCGGGTGCAGTTCGCCGGCGCTACGCACTACGCAACACGCGCTACGCAACACGTAACTCATGCTCTACCACGGCATCGATATTGTTGAAGTAGATCGAGTGCGGCACGCTGTGGAGCGTTGGGGTGAACGCTTCCTGCGGCGCGTGTTTACTGCACGTGAACTCGCCGATTGCGCCGCCTTAGGCCCAAACCCGCGTTATGAGTCGTTGGCGGCGCGTTGGGCGGCGAAAGAAGCAACCGCTAAGGCGCTAGGCATCGGCCTAACTGGCCTGGGCGCTGAGGCCATTCCCACCGCGCACAAACGCGCCGGCCTGCACGACATCGAAGTGGTGCGTGCCCCCGATGGCCGGCCCACCTTGCACCTCCACGGTGCGCTCGCCGTGCATATGGACGCCCTTGCCATGAGCCTGAGCTTGAGCCACACGGCCACCTACGCCGTGGCCAGTGTCGTTGCGCTGGAGCGGCAGGCCTGATGAGCGATGCTCAGCGGCGGGCGGGGGGCGGAACGCTCTCAGGTGTAGGGTTTTTGCCGTTGCCCTCACCCCAAACCCCGCTCCCTGAGCGGGAGAGGGGTTTCCGACCGCATCAGGACGCCATTCTTCGGCGGCTCCCCCTGCTCCCCTTGAGGGAGAAGGGGGCTGGGGGGATGAGGGAAATAGCGCATTGGGACGCGATCCTGTAAAAACCCTACAC
>JBBRUG010000072.1:0-20240 GCA_038247995.1 Chloroflexales bacterium
CGGCGCCCGCACGCCCGCCGAAGTGCAAGCCGCCGTGACTGCCCTGGACACGCCGGTACCCAACACGCTCTGGGCCGACCTGCGCGCCGCCGGCCTGATCGCAACAGCCGCGCCCACGCCGGGGGCCATGTAACCGTCTCGGATGACGACTCATTGCGAGTGGAGCACGCTCCGCCCCTACGCGATCACGTTGGAATGCCGGATGCGGAACGTCCACAACCATATCTCGTCACCCGGTCACCCGGTCACCCTGTTCACCCTGTCACACCTATGCACACACCACCAACCCTGACCGCCACCACGCCCTGCCTGCTGCCGCCGAATTGGGCCGTCTGGGAACGCCGCCTGCTCGACGTACTCAGCACGGCAGTCCATCCCTTCTTGGAACGCTACACCCGCCCCGACGGCTCGCTGATCTGGGCCGACGCCTGGCCCGCTGGAGTGCGCGACGGCGTTGACGACTTTTATGAAAGCAGCGTCAACTGGCCACTGCTCTACCTGCTCGGCGGCGCTGCCGACCTGCTGCCGATCGCCCAGCGCCAGTGGGATGTGATCACCCGCCAGCTAACCGACTTCGGCGTATTGCGCCACGAGTACGAGATCGGCTACGACCAGTTTCATCAGAGCGAACACTATACCTATTTTTACCTGCTCTGCCGCGCCGACGCTGCCCATGCCGTCAACCGCGCCCGCGCCGCACGCTTTGCCGGCTTTTATACGGGCGACGATCCCGACGCACCCAACTATGATCCGGTGCTGCGGATCATCCGCGCCCCGCACAACGGCAGCGGTGGCCCGCGTTGGGGCTTCCTCGACGATCCCGACGTGATCGCCGACCAGTGGAGCGAAACGATGCGCCCCTACGGCCTGCCCTTCCACGATGTGCCCGGCATCAGCACCTACGACGACCTGCGCGATCCCGTCCTCGCCCGGCGCATGGCCGACGTGATGCAACACCGCCACGGACGCGGCGATGTCGCCACCAACTTGCTCGTCACCAGCCTGCTCACCAACGCCTACCTACTCACCGGCGATCCCCGATACCGCACCTGGGTACTCGATTACGTCGAAGCCTGGATCGCGCGTGCCGCGCAAAACGGCGGCCGATTGCCCGATAACATCGGCCTCGACGGGCGGATCGGTGCCGATCTCGACGGCCGCTGGTACGGCGGGCTCTACGGCTGGGCCTGGCCGCACGGCTTCTACAACATCAGTATGGCCGCCGTTGCTGCCGGAACCAACGCCTACTTGCTCAGCGGCGATACGCGCTACCTCGATCTACCGCGCAGCCAGTATGATCGCATGCTGGAATTAGGCGTCTACAAGCCGCTGGAGGCGATCACGCCCGCTGCGCAATTCAGCTATAGCCTGCCCGACACGGCCGCCGCCGACACGCCGCGCTTTGTGATCCCGTTTCGGTATAGCGATCAGGGCTGGTTCGATTACCAACCCGTCCTGGCAAACCCGCTCGTCGTACTCTGGGGCGTCTCCGGCGCTGCCGAAGATTGGGCGCGCCTCGAACAACTCCGCGCCGCCGAGGGCCACGACTGGCGCCGCGTCGAGCAGTTTCGCACCAAAGAAGATTCCGGCCACGAACGGCCGTGGCTGCGTTTCCTTGCCGGCGAACTGCCGGAGTACCCCGAACTGATTCTGCGTCAGAGCCACGGCATCCTCAGCCGCCGGCTGGAGCAGATCCGCAACGACCGGGCCGATCTTGCGCAGGTGAACATTCATCACTGGCAAGAGCACAACCCGATCACCACCGAAGCGCTGGTACAACTCACCCTGGGCGCGCCGCAGCCGATCTATAACGGCGGCCTGCTGCATACGCCGCTGGCCTACAGCGATCCGATCGCCGCTCGGCCCGGCCTCCCGCCCGACATCGCCGCCCTCGTCAGCCGCGTCACCGCCGCCACCGTTCAGGTCGAACTGGTCAACCTCGCGCCATTTTCCCAGCGCGAGGTGATCGTCCATGCCGGTATGTTCAACGAACACCGCTTCACCAGCGCCCGCACCGGTGCCGAAACCCACAGCTTCGATGCTGATCGGTTGCGGATCATCCTACCGCCGGCGGCGCGACAACGATCACCCTGAACCTCGGCCTCCAGCGCCACGCTGGGCAACCGCGCTACGGCTGACGCCACCTAAACGCCTGATGTTGTACGGATGCAGCGTACTGCGTCCCCGTTCCAGCTTCTGCTGCTTCTCCCGCCGCCCGAACGTGTTGATCCGCAGCTGCGTCATCTGCGGACGATTGCGCAAAGGAGCCTGCCATGAGCATCACCCTCCCGATCGCCGGCCCGCCATCCGAACGCCCTGATCCGCAACTGATCGCTGCACTCACATCCGTCAGCAGCGCCACAGCCAGCGCCACATTGCATAAACTGGGCGTCCGGCGCACCTTTATCGAAGGCCCTGAAACACGCATGCCCGGCGCGCGCATCGTTGGCACGGCGATCACGCTCCAATTCATGCCTCAACGCGAAGACATCGCCTCAGGCATCCAACAAGAATATGCCGAACGCTCCAGTGCGCTCTGGCATGTACTCGACGCCGTCCAACCCGGCGACGTCCTCTGCATTCAGGCCTACGGCGACGCCTATAGCGGCTGCCTCGGCGAGATGCTGATCACCTACTTTAAAGGCCGCGGCGGCGCGGGCATTATCGTCGATGGACGCATCCGCGACTGGCCCAATGTCAAACCGATTGGCGTACCGCTCTGGACCCGCGGCTTCACGCCCAACTACGCTTCCCAGGCTGACCTGTTCCCCTGGGCCTACAATGTACCGATCGCCTGTTCGCGCGTGCTGGTGCTCCCCGGCGACATCATCATCGCCGACGACGACGGCGCCGTGGTGGTGCCGGCAAAGCTCGCCCCACAACTGGCCGCACAGGGCAACGCCCACGAAGACTGGGAAACCTTCAGCCGCATGCGCCTCGCCCAGGGCGGCTCGATCTGGACCTACTACCCGCTCAGTGATGAAGGCCGCCGCGAATACGAAGCCTGGCGCGCCGCCGATGCAGGTGCCGAATGACGACCATCGCGTATACTGTATGGCTTAAAGACGACCCGGAGATCATCCGCCGCTACGACGCCTATCACGCCGAGCCCTGGCCGGAAGTCGCCGCGTGGATGGCCGCCCAGGGCGTGCAGCGCTGCCGGATCTACCGCTTCGACCGGATGCTGTTTATGCTGCTGGAGCGCGACGATGACGCGGCGCCTGCACCAAACGCACCGTTAGCCGTCGCCGTCGCCGCGCGGTACGGCGCCTGGGACGCACTGATGTACAGTATGCAGGAGCCGGTGCCGGGTGCGCCACTCGACGGTGCCTGGGTTGAAATGGCTCAGGTGTATGACTATCAAAGGAACCCCCATGAGTGAAGAACGCTTTCTCGTCACCGGCGCCCTGGGATGCATCGGCGCGTGGGTTGTGCGCAACCTGATGCAGGCGGGCATTCCTACCACCATTCTTGATGTTGGCGGTAGCGATCACCGTTTGCGGCTGTTGCTGAGTGACGAACAGATCGCCCAGGTGCGCCTGATCCAGGGCGATATTACCGATCTCAGTGCAGTAGAAGCTGCCGTCGCCACTTCAGGCGCCAGCCATATCATCCACCTGGCCGCACTCCAGGTGCCCTTTTGCAAAGCCGATCCCACCGCCGGCGCAATGGTCAATGTCGTTGGTACAGTGAATATGTTCGAAGCGGCGCGCCGCGCCGGCATCACGCGCCTTGTCTATGCCAGCAGTGTGGCTGTGTACGGGCAAAGCGAAGACTATGCCGAGGGGCCGTTGAGCGACGACGCGCCGCTGAATCCGCGTACGCATTATGGCGTCTACAAACAGGCCAACGAAGGCACCGCCCGCGTCTACTGGCACGACAACGGCATCAGCAGTATCGGGCTACGTCCTTATACCGTGTACGGCCCCGGTCGCGATCAGGGTCTTACCTCCGGCCCAACCAAAGCGATGGCGGCTGCCGCTTTCGGACGGCCCTACCACATCCCCTTTAGCGGCCGCCAGGGCCTCCAGCTCGCCGACGACGCCGCGAAGCTCTTCATCCAGGCTGCGCGGGCACCCTTCAGCGGTGCAGCAGCCTTCAACTTGCGCGGCAGTGTTGTACGCATGGAAGAGATCATTGCAGCGATCGAGGCTGCCGAACCGGCTGCAAAGGGGCAGATCACCTTCGCCGGCGCACCGCTGCCATTCCCCGAAGAACTCGACGACGCCGGCCTGCGCGCAGCCCTTGGCGCGCCGCCCCACACTGCACTGAATGCCGGAGTCGCCCAGACGATCACCATCTTCAAAGCAGCGCTGGCCGTAGGTCGGATCGACCCCGAACGGGCACTATAGCCAAATGCGGAGCAGGACGATGGACGACGGACGCAAGTCAAACTATGTTTGACTTGCGTCCCCTTACCCACCTCACCCACCTCACCCGCTCAAAACTCAGGTACAATAAAAAGGATCCTTGCAATATTCACGTGATAAGAGGAGTATTCCGCATGACCGTTGAGCGTGCAGATGCGTTTAACTTTTTTGGCTCGCGCACCCTGGTTGGCCCCGAACTCAAGCCTGGCGATGCCGCTCCCGAATTCACCCTGATCAACAATAAATTTGAGCCGATCACCCTCGAAACCTATGCCGGTAAGCCGCTGCTGATCAGCGTTGTTCCGTCGCTCGAAACCGGTCTCTGCACTAAGCAGACCATGCGTTTCAACGAAGAGGCCGCCGCGCTGGGCGATCAGGTCGGTTTTGTTACCGTCAGCGCCGATCTGCCCTTCGCCCAGGCCCGCTGGTGCGGCCACAATAACGCCGATCATATGCTTACGCTGTCCGATCATCGCGACATGAGCTTCGGGGCCGCCTATGGCACCTACGTGCGCGATTTCCGGATCGAGAGCCGGGCCGTGTTCGTGATCGATGGGAACGGCACAGTAACCCACGCCGAATACGTTCCTACAGCCGGCCATGAACCCAACTACGATAGCGCCCTTGAGGCGATCAAAACCGCCCTCGATTAAGCGCATCCGGCTTTCTGCCCCCCATTTCATCGTACGGGCGAACCCATGTGTCCGCCTCGTTCGCCCTGCGCCCGCCGCGCCGTACGGGCGACCCTACGTGGTCGCCCAGGGGCAGCCACACGGGACTTGCCCCTACATTGCGCCCTTGCGCCCGCCTCGCTCCCCTGCCGCGCCTACGGGCGACCCTACGTGGTCGCCCAGGACTGCCCCTACATTACCCTGCGCCCGCCCCGCCGCCCCGCCTTTCTGCATTTACTTGCTACCGATTAGCCCGTATGCTATACTACCCTGCGGCGCGCCAGAATGCGCTAAATACACACACCTCCTAATTACGCCCGTTCCTGCCGGCAGATGCCGGTTCGGTCGTAACGTGCAGGAGGTGGCGGTGGGCAAATCAGCCCAATCCTTAAAGGAGCAGTACAGGACATGACTCAGACAGCCTTCCGTGTCGTTTCGGTAAAGGCCCTGCTCGAAGCAGGTTCCCACTTCGGCCATCAGACGAACCGCTGGAACCCGAAGATGCGCCCGTATATCTTCACGGCGCGCAACGGCATTCACATTATCGACCTCCAGAAGACGATTAGCGGCCTGAATTCGGCCTATAAGTTCATCTCGGATCTTACAGCTCGGGGTGAAAAGGTGCTCTTCGTCGGTACGAAAAAGCAGGCTCAGGAAGCCGTCATCGAAGAGGCGGGCCGTGCCGGCCAGTACTATATCACCCAGCGCTGGCTTGGCGGTACACTCACCAACTTCGCGACGATCCGCGCCCGGCTCAAGCGCCTGGAGACGCTCGAAACCCAACGTGATCGCGGCGACTTCGCCCGGCTCACCAAGGCCGAGGGTCTCAAGCTCGAAGAAGAAATCTTCAAGCTGAACCGCGTCTTCGGCGGGATCAAGACGATGGATCGCTTGCCCGGCGCCCTCTTTATTGTCGATCCGCACAAAGAAGAACTGGCCGTCACCGAGGCTGCTAAGGTGGGCCTCCCGGTTGTTGCCATGGTCGACACCAACTGCAACCCGGACAAGATCGATTATGTCGTTCCTTGCAATGACGATGCGATCCGCGGTATCCGGCTGATGACGAGCAAGATCGCCGATGCGGCTGTCGAGGGTCAGCGCCGCCGCCAGGAACAGCAAGAACTGTAAACGGCATCGAACGCATACAATGGTTTTAGTGAAGCTGGTGGAGGGGTGCATGCCGCCCCTCCTCAGCACGAATGAGGAGTACGATCGTGGCAGTGTCGATTGAACTGGTGAAGGAGTTGCGCGAGCGCACCGGCGCCGGTATTAAAGAGTGCAAAGATATTCTCGAGCAGACCGACGGCAACATCAATAAAGCCATTGAGATCCTGCGCGAGAAGGGGATCGAGGCGGCGTCAAAGAAGGCCAGCCGTGAGGTGGGTGAAGGCTTGGTGGGTGTGTATGTCCACTATGGGGCGCGGATCGCCGGCCTCGTTGAACTCAACTGCGAAACCGACTTTGTGGCCCGTACCGAGGATTTCCAGAACCTCGCCAATGGTCTGGCGCAGCACGTTGTAGCGCTCAATCCGCGTTATATCACCGCCGCTGAAGTCACCGATGAAGCAGTTGCCGAAAGCGGCCTGACCCGCGATAAGTTTGTCGAAGAGAGCGTCTTGCTCGCCCAACCCTTCGTGAAAGAGCCGTCGCGCACGATCGAAGAGAAGATCAAAGAGGCGATTGCCAAGCTGGGCGAGAATATTGTGGTGCGGCGTTTCGTACGCTACGAAATCGGCGCCTAACAGGCAGGAGGCGGGCTGCCGACGGTCAATCGCAGGTTCCGGCCTGCTCCTACTGTCGGTCGCCGGTCTCCTGATTTTTTATGCAGCAACCCACCTATCGTCGCATCCTGATCAAACTGAGCGGTGAGCAGATCAAAGGCTCCGACGGTGAGTCGGTCAGCTATGAGATGCTCGATTATCTGGCCACTGAGATCGCGCAGGTGCATCGCCACGGGATCGAAGTGGCAGTTGTTATCGGCGGCGGTAACATCTGGCGCGGCAATATGGCCAGCGAACGGGGCATGGAGGCGGCTCAGTCGCACTATATGGGCATGCTCGCCACGATTATTAATGCACTGGCAATGCAGGGCACCCTTGAACGTCGCGGACTACAGACGCGGGCCATGACAGCCATCCAAATGGACGAGGTAGCCGAGCCTTACATTCGCCGCCGCGCCGTGCGCCATCTCGAAAAAGGCCGCGTGATCATTCTTGCCGGCGGCACCGGCAACCCTTACTTTACTACCGATACCGCCGCCGCCCTCCGCGCCGCCGAGATCCACGCTAATGTCATTTTGATGGCCAAGAATGGCGTTGATGGCGTCTATAACGCCGACCCGCGCCGCGTCCCCGATGCGACACGCTTTGACCATCTGACCTATATGGAAGTGTTGAACCGTGGTCTGACGGTCATGGATAGCACCGCGCTGACCTTCTGTATGGATAATAACATTCCGATTATTGTCTTTAACGCCCTCGAATCGGGTGTAATCGAGCGGATTGCGATGGGCGAGCACGTAGGCACTCTGGTAAGCAATACGCCGCCCAAGGGCGATAACGCCGCTACTTTCCAGTCACTGTGATTCCGCGAGGAGGCCCCTGATGGTAAATGATGTACTTCGCGAGTATGAAGCAAGCCTGAAGAAGGCAATCGAAGCGCTCCGCCATACCCTGGCGTCGATTCGTACCGGCCGTGCTGCGCCGGGCCTGGTTGAGCATATGCATATCGAAGCTTATGGCTCAAGTATGCCGCTGAATCAACTGGCCTCGGTTTCGGTGCCCGAAGGGCGCCTGCTGGTGATCCAACCCTACGACGCCAGTATGATCAAGGCGATTGAAAAGGCCATCCAGCAATCCGATCTGGGTATTAACCCGAGCAATGACGGGCGGGTGATCCGGCTCGCCATTCCTCAACTTACTGAAGAGCGCCGCAAGGAACTGGTGAAAGTGGTGCGCAGCCGGGTTGAAGAGGTAAAAGTGTCGGTGCGCAACCAGCGCCGCGAAGCGATCGACGATCTGAAGAAGATCGAGGCCGAGAAACTGATCTCCGAAGATGATCTGCATCGTGGGCAGGAGCGTATTCAGCAACTCACCGAACGCTACACCAAGGATCTCGATCAGATTGGCGCCGAAAAAGAAGCTGAAGTGCTCGCGGTATAGGGGCGTCGCAGCAAGGCAACCCGATAGCGCAGGACGAACGCAGGTATGAGTACCACCGAAGGCTCCCTCGCTGGGATGCGGATTCCGCAACACATTGCAGTCATTATGGACGGCAATGGGCGTTGGGCGAAACAGCGCAATCTCCCGCGCCTCGCCGGGCATCATGCCGGCACCGAGAATATCCGTGCGATCGTTAGCGAGTGCGATCGGATCGGAGTGCGTTATCTCACGCTCTACGCTTTCTCTACGGAAAACTGGAGCCGCCCCTCGCTTGAGGTGCAAGGGCTGATGCAGATCCTGTCGGATTTCATCGACCGTGAGACGCGCAACCTGCACGAACAGCGCGTTCACCTGCGCCATCTTGGGCGCCTCGATGGCCTGACGCCGCGCCTGCGCAAAAAAGTGCAGTACGCTGTTGATCTGACCCAGGCCAACACGGGGTTGACTCTCGCGATTGCCTTTAACTATGGCGGCCGCGCCGATCTTATCGATGCCGTCCGCAAAATTGTTGCGGCGGGCATTGCTCCCGATGCAATCGACGAGGCGACAATCAATCGTTCCCTCTACACGAGCGGTATGCCCGACCCCGATATTGTGATTCGTACTAGTGGCGAGCGTCGCCTGTCCAATTTCCTAATCTGGCAGGCCGCCTACAGCGAATACTGGTTTACGCCGGTGTTCTGGCCGGATTTCCGCCCCGAACATCTTCACCAGGCAATTAGCGACTATGGACGGCGCGAACGCCGCTTCGGCGGACTCTCCGAGCAAGGCTAGCTCTCTTCTCCTGCGTGTCGTCAGCGGCCTGGTGCTCATTCCCATTATTCTTGCTGCCGCATGGTGGCCGATCTCCACTGCGATTCTGGTGGGGTTCTGTGTCGCCCTCGGCATTCGTGAGCTCGCCGGCATCCTACGCGCCGGCGGTTATGCGCCCCGCACAAACCTCGCAATCGGGATCGGCGTAACCCTCTGCGCCGCCGCCGCTTTCCAACCTTATATCACGTTTGACCTCACCGGGGCGGCCCTCGCTGGCGTCGTGATTGTCGCCCTGATCGCCGAGATTGCCCGCCAGGATCGCAGTACCAGCCTGATCAGTTGGGCGCTTACGCTCACGAGCGCACTTTACATCGGTTGGCTGCTTAGCCACTTCATCCTGATCGGTCAGATCGATCTACCACTCCGCAGCGGTTGGTTTGGCACGCTTAGCATCCCGCCCGGCACGGCCTGGATCTGCTTTAGCCTGGCAATCACCTGGCTTCAAGATACCGCTGCCTACTTCGTTGGGCGACGCTTCGGCAAACGCCCCTTCGCTCCTGTGCTTAGCCCCAAGAAGACCTGGGAGGGCGCAATTGGTGGTTTCCTTGCCTCAGTGCTCACGGCAATGATCGCCGTTCCGCTTCTGGGCTTGCCGGTCAGTCTCCTGGCCGCAGGGCTGATCGGCGCTGTCGCCGGTGTCGCCGGCCCCTTGGGTGATCTCGCCGAGTCGTTGGTCAAACGCCAAATTGGGGTGAAAGACTCGGGCCAGCTTATTCCCGGCCACGGCGGCATCCTTGATCGGATCGACTCGTTACTATTCACCGGACCGCTGATCTACTACATGATTCTATTGACACTCGCATTTGCATAAGGTAGACTCTCAGTATTGAAGGGCAGAGGCGGGCTGATGCCCGCCTTTAACCATGCCGACATAGAGGTACCCCTATGGAGATTCAGCCGACGGCCCTTGCCGCCGCGCTTCAGGCTCAGGCCGCTGAGCCCGCTGCCACCAATCCGCTGATTACAATTGGCGCCTTCTTGCTGATGCTCGGCATCCTTGTGGTCGTTCACGAACTTGGCCATTTCCTCACCGCTGTCTGGCAGGGAATCAAGGTCGAAGAGTTCGGCATTGGCTTTCCGCCGCGCGCGCTAACCTTCTATGAGCGCGACGGTGTGAAATACACCTTAAACTGGTTGCCGCTCGGCGGCTTTGTGCGCTTTGCCCAGGACGACGCCGGCAAGGGCGAGAGCCTGTATGGCGCCGGCGGCAGCCTGGCCGCGGCTCCACCCTGGCGTAAGATCATCGTGATGCTGGCCGGCCCGCTGATGAACTTGTTCCTGGCAATGATCATCTTTGCTGTGATCTTCGCGGTGAACGGTTTCCCGCGCCCTACCGATGGCCAGGCGATCAACACGGTCTTTGATGGTACGCCCGCTGACGTTGCCGGCATCCAGCCCGGCGATGAACTCCTGACGCTCAACGGCATGCCCGTCACCGACCCAAGCGTGATTAGCCAGGCCGCTCAGGGCGAACTAGGTTTGCCGCTTGAGGCGGTCATCCGCCGCGCTGGGCAAGAACTTAGCGTAAGCATTACGCCGGGGCCGTGGACGGCTCCCGACGGCACAGAGTATCCACAGGGCTTCGGTTTCAGCTATGGGCCGAATGTCGAAATCGAACAGGTTGGCCCGCTTGGCGCCGTCTGGGCCGGCATTACGTATAGCCTGGAACTCACCGGTCGGATGCTCGAAGCGCTTGCCGGTCTGCCGGCTTCAATCCTGGGTATCTTCTCGTCCGAACCGAGCCCAAGCGGCGAACCAATTGGGCCGGTCGGCATCGCCCGCGCTACCGGCGAGGTGATCCAGCAACCGGGTGGCTTCCTGGCCTTCTGGAACCTGACTGCGATCCTCAGCCTGAACCTGTTCCTGCTGAACCTGCTGCCCATTCCGGCGCTCGACGGCAGCCACATCATTTTCTCGCTGGTCGAGTGGCTACGTGGCGGTAAGAAAGTGCCCCCGGAGAAGGAAGCTCTGGTACACGCGCTCGGCTTCGCCGCCCTGATGGGCCTGATGTTGGTGATTACCGTCAACGATGTGATCAACGCCATCCAGGGCAATTCGGTGCTGGGCAATTAATGCCTATCATCCGGGCCAGCGAAATCGGCGAGTATGTCTATTGTGCCCGGGCGTGGTGGTTGCGGCGCGTCGCCGGTGTTGAACCTGAGGGGCAGGCCCGTCGTGAGCACGGCACCCAACTGCACACCCGCCATGGCCGCGCTGTCACCTTTAGCGGCGCATTACTCTGGGTAGCCGGCCTCTTATTGCTCGTAGGTATAACCGTGGCGCTGGTGTTTAGGTAGTTATAGGCCGAAGCATCTGCTGCGCCGATGCTTCGGCCTTACGGTTTCTATGACGATCGCCGCATTGCTGATTCTCCTCGCCCTCGCCCTGCTTGGCCTAGCGTTCTGGTTGCGTAAACGCACCGGGTTGCCCTGGGCGCGTGTCGTCGCTAGCGATACCGGCACAGGGCGTAAACTGGATCGACCGCTTTTTTCGCGGCGCTATGGGCTTACCGGTCTGCCGGACTACTTGATCGAGCGTGGCGGCGCCACGATTCCGGTTGAAGTAAAACCGGGGCGCCGGGCAACCACACCCTATCACTCCGATCTGATGCAACTAGCGGCCTATTGTCTCCTGGTCGAAGAACAAAACGGTCGCCCACCGCCGTATGGGTTGCTACGCTACGCCAATGCCACCTTTCGCCTCAACTACACCGCTGCTGTGCGCGCCGAACTGCTGAGTATCGTCGCCGAAATGCGCGATTGCCTTGATACCGACGATGTCGAGCGCGATCATAACGAGACTGGGCGTTGCGCCGCCTGTGGGTTTCGCAATGGATGCGAAGATAGCCTCGTCTGAGCTAACTGCTAACCAAGCAAACGTGGCAAGAGCTTCAGACCGCCTCGCCCCACCCCACTTGCCGAAGCGCGTTCTTCAGGGTGCAGCGGCAGAAATAAGCGAGATATGGTATGATACTCATGCGCAACGAAGTTATCGCACAATTAGAGCAACACTTGGCCGGCGCGCTAAGCGCAGCACAATTGGCCGGGTGGGCGTTCGATCGCTTTTATGCGCTTGAACAAGGTGACGAGTCGGTTGAGTCTACTGACGCCGATGTGATCGCCGCTACGTTCGACGAGCTTATGTTCGCCGATGCTGCACCATTTGCCCTTACAGCGGGCGATGTGCAACGGTTGATCGCCCGGCTCCAACAAACATGAAGATCCGCCAACACCCACGTATGGTCGACATTATAGTGGGCGACGAAGTCTATTCCTACCCCAACAATCTTTTCGCTCGCGTCGCCGATGTCTTCCCCGCTGCGGTTTGTGTCAAAATTGGCATACTCTCGCTCGACAACCCGCTCGAAATCACTCTCGCACCGCAGCTTTGGCGCGCCGATGACATCGAGAACCTATCGGTGTGTCGTTATTGCGGCAGCCGCGATCAGGTACACACCGTGAGCGGCACCGGGATACCTTTTCGCCTCTGCACCCACTGTAGTTCAGCCAAATCTGATGTAGCCGAACTTCAGGACTCTGACGCCGACCACGTTCAATAGCGTAGCGTAAACCTGTTCCAATGCAGTAATGTCCCTCAGTGTAACGCTGCACTGAGGGTTTTGCGTGTGCTCATGTATCCGTGGCGCCGATAGCCCATGGCCTGACGATCTGCTTGAAGGGCAGCGATAACACGCAGGTCGCACCTGAATCAAAAACCGTGCCGAGCAATCGCTCGGCACGGGATGAGGCGCGTTATTGATGTTGCAGCGGGCTTACCCGAGGTCGGCCAGGCGCTCGTGGAGCTTCGCCAGCGCGGCCTGGGTCGCCGCCAGGCCAGCGCGTTCACGTTGCACCACGGCCTCCGGCGCTTTGCTTACAAAACTCGCGTTGGCCAGTTTGGCCTCCCGCCGCCCGACATCCGCCGCGATTTGCGCAAGCTCCTTCTGCAAGCGCGCCCGTTCCGCTTCCAGGTCGATCATACCGGCCAGCGGCAGGTACGCCTCCACCGCGCCCAGCACAATCGCCGCCGCCTGACGCG
This sequence comes from Chloroflexales bacterium, assembly GCA_038247995.1. Lineage (GTDB taxonomy): Bacteria > Chloroflexota > Chloroflexia > Chloroflexales > Chloroflexaceae > JBBRUG01. The sequence continues at coordinate 13,054 of JBBRUG010000072.1, forward strand.
GTTTCACCTCTAGCGCCTCGACAACCTGTAATTGATCTGCGGCAACCCGCCCCAGACGGCTGATCAGTGGGGCCTGCTCGCGCAGGAAGTCCGCCTGTGCGCCGGCAGCGATCGTGGCGGCAACCCAATGCGCCGGCTCAACTTTGTACTCACTGCGAACATTGCGCACCGCCACAATCAACTCCTGCACCAGCGCCCAATCGCGCTCGGCGTCGGGATCAAGCCGTTGCGCATCGCCCTGAGGATACGCGGCAAGCATAATCGACTGAGGGCTGAAGGCTGAGGGCTGAAGGCTGAGGGCTGGATTCTGCTTCGGTAGATACTGCCAGACTTCTTCGGTTACAAACGGCATAAACGGGTGTAAGAGGCGCAGGCTGCCTTCCAGCACGGTGAAGAGCGTAACGCGGGTCGCTTGCTGCTGTGCGGCATCGCCATCAAGTTGCACCTTCGCCGCCTCGACATACCAGTCGGCGAACTCGTTCCAGAGGAAATCCTGGATCTGCCGACCGGCCTCGCCGAAGTTGTAGCCCTCCATCAGCCGATCGACCTCAAGGCAGAGCTGATTGTAGCGCGAGGTAATCCAGCGGTCGGCGAGCGAAAAATCGCCGACGACAGACGACAGACCACCGACGACAGATGGTTCAGTCGAACCGTCGTCCGTCGTCCGTCGTCCGTCGTCCGCCAGTTTGGAAATGACAAAGCGCGTAATGTTCCAGATCTTGTTGGCGAAGTTACGCGCCGCCTCGATCCGCTGCGGGTTGAGGTTCAGATCCTGGCCCGGCGTGCCGGAAGTAGCCAGCGTGAAGCGCAGCGCGTCGGTGCCCTGCACACCCATTACCTCCAGCGGGTTCACCACATTACCGTAGCTCTTCGACATCTTGCGGCCGCTCTCGTCGCGCACCAGGCCGTGCAGGTAGATTGTGTGGAACGGCTCCTGGCCTGTTAGGTAGCAACCCATCATCATCATGCGCGCCACCCAGAAGAACAGGATGTCGTAGCCCGTCTCCATAACACTGGTGGGATAAAAAGTAGCCAAGTCAGGCGTTTCGTCGGGCCAACCGAGCGTGCTAAACGGCCAGAGGCCAGACGAGAACCAGGTATCAAGTACATCCGGGTCCTGGGTAGCGTCCGCAGGCGGCGCCTCGTCGGGGCCGGGCACCACGAAGCTCCCGTCGGGCATGTACCAGACCGGGATGCGATGGCCCCACCAGAGTTGGCGGCTGATACACCAATCTTCGATATTCTCCAGCCAGTGATAATAAACCTTCTCGAAGCGCTCAGGGATGATCTTCGTGCGGCCCTCGCGCACGGCGGACAGCGCCAGTTCGGCAAGCGGCTGCATTTTCACGAACCACTGCTCGGACAAGAACGGTTCGATCACCTCGCCGCCGCGCTGGCTGATGCCGACGCTCATTGTGTGCGGCTCGGTTTTGACCAGCAAGCCTTCTTTTTCAAGATCGGCGAGCATAGCCTTACGCGCCGCAAAACGATCCAGGCCGGCATACGGCCCGCCTTCGCCGTTCAGCGTGGCGTCCTTGTTGAGAATGTTGATCATCGGCAAGTTGTGGCGCTTGCCGACTTCGTAGTCGTTCTTATCGTGGGCGGGCGTAATCTTCACCGCGCCGGAGCCGAACTCCTTGTCCACGTACGCATCGGCGATGATCGGGATCGCCCGCCCGATGCCGGGCAGCAAGACCATCCGCCCAAGCAGGTGCGCAAAGCGCTCGTCATCGGGAGCCACAGCAACCGCCGTATCGCCGAGGATCGTCTCGGGGCGAGTAGTGGCCACCGTGATCCACTCCGTCGCGCCCTCAGCCCAGCGGCCGGAACCCCACGCTGCAGACGAAGGCGCGTCATCTGCTGAACTACGTTCGTCCGTCGTCCGTCGTCCGTCGTCCGCCGGCAGAACCGGATAGCGCACATACCAGAGCGACACATTGCGCGTCTCGTGCTCGACTTCCAGATCGCTTACAGCCGTGCCAAGGGCGGGCGACCAGTTAACGAGGTACATGCCGCGATAGATCAAGCCGTCGTCGTAGAGCCGCTTGAAGGCGGTATGCACAGCGCGCGAAAGGCCTTCGTCGAGGGTAAAGCGCTCGCGGCTCCAATCGCACGAGGCGCCGAGGCGGCGGAGCTGATTCTGGATCTCGCCACCGTACTTGGTCTTCCAGGCCCAGGTTCGGCGCAGGAACTCATCACGCCCGACCTGCTGGCGCGAGGTGCCTTCGCTGCGCAGCAGCTTTTCGACCTGACTCTGCGTCGCAATGCCGGCGTGATCGGTGCCGGGCACCCAGAGCGTCTTAAAGCCTTGCATCCGTCGCCAGCGGGTCATGAGATCTTCAATCGTCACAAACATCGCGTGGCCAAGGTGCAATTCACCAGTGACGTTCGGCGGCGGAATGCTGATTACAAATGGCTCACGCGGCGCATCTTCACGCGGCGCGAAAAAGCCGGAGCGCTCCCACCAATCATAGAGGCGCTGCTCGACATCGGTATGTTCATAGGCTTTCGCCATTTCGTTGGGGCGGGGGGAAGGCGAACTTGTCATAGGAATTGCATGCACTCACTAGAAAGCGGCAACTCCTTGCATTATAGCATTGGATTGTTGGGCTACGGTTTGGCGACGGCGCCGCCAAACCGTAGCATCTCGCACCTGAGGGCGTTTACCGCGCTGTCAACGGCAGATAGAGGAAGAACGACGTCACTTCAGGGCCAAGCTGCAGGCCAATCAGCAGCGGATCGTGATCGGAAGTGCGGAACTTATCGGGCGCGAAGAGGCTAGTGATTTGGCCGGGACTCTTGAAGTTGGTGTTGTAGTCGAGCACACCCGGCTCATCGCTGTTGATGTGATATTCAGCCGCGCCGGTAACCTTACTCTGGAGACTCGCTGAGGCCAGGGCGTGATCGAGATAGCCCCATTGGCCGTCGAAGGCATACGAGTAGGCGTCGGCGCCACTGTAGCGCAGGATCTGGTTGGCGTAATCATCGGCGGTGTCGGCCGCATCGTCGGGGCCGCGCCCGATTGCCCGCACGGGATCTTCCTGCGCATAGGCGTTCAGGTCGCCGATAATCAGCACATCCGTCGTCTCGCCGTTAGTCGGATCGGCGGCAAGCCATTCGACCAGCGCCCGCGCCGCCGCGGTACGGGTGGCGTTCCAGTAGCCCTGGCCGTCGCCCTGATCACAGTCGGGGTTGGTAGGCGGATCTTCCAGGCAGGCCGGGTCGCTGTCGAGGCCCGACGCGCCCTTCGACTTAAAGTGCGTAACGGCCAGCGTGAAGCGGGCATCGTCGGGGGTGGCGAACGTCTGCGCCAGCACCGGGCGACTGCGCGTATCCACGAAGCGCGGATCAACACTACTATCGAGCACCGCGAAGTCGCCGACCGGAGTGACCTGCGCGATCTTGTAGATCATCCCGACGCGGATGGTATCGCTGCCGATAATGCCGGTGTTGATGGCGGCATACACCTCCGCCTGGGCGGCAGTGTTGAGCCGTTCGACAATGTCGGCCAGCGGATCGACGACGGCGCCGGTTGCATCCTGGCTATTTTCCAGTTCGATCAGGCCCAGCACATCGGCGTCGATCATTTGCAGCGCGGCGATCAATTTTGCCTGCTGGCGTTCGAGTTCAAGCGCGTTCTCAGCGCCGCGACATTCCTGTTTGGCGCCGGTGGGGCCACAGCGATCCGTGCCGTCGTCGAGGCTGAGGAAGTAGTTCAGCACGTTAAAACTGGCGACGGTTACATCGCCGCCGACTGCAGGCGGTGCAGCGGGGCGCGGATTGGCCGGTTGGAAATCCGGGATGACCTCGCCCAACGCGCCGATCGGTCGCACACGGTAGGCGTTGGGGCTGGCGCTGTTGCCGCCCCAGGTGTAGGTAAGCACGCCGCGCAAGCCGGTTACAGTGTCGCCGCCGCGCAGCGTATTGGCGGCGCTCAATGGATCACCGCCGCGCCCGAACAGAATCGGGTCGGCGTTCTGATTCTGCAATGCGTCATCGACAATGATCCGATTCAGCGCATTGGCTTGCTGGATCGCCAAGGCCGCCGCGCCGGGCGCCGCAATGTTGGTGGGCTGCGGCAAGCGCCCACCTGAACTCAACACCACCTGGCCAAAACGCCCTAACTGGAAATGTTCGGTAACGCTCAACTCTTGCGAAAAGCTGACGAGCATGCCTTCGTAGCGATCCAGGTATGGCACGTCTGCTTCGTCGGGCGGGAAAGGCAGCGTTAAGGCAACCGGCGCGATCGTACCGGTGCCGCAGTTCTCGAGCGTTGTGGGCGTAATCTGCGTCTGATCTTGGAACTCGCTGACCGCGCCGGTGACCTGCACGATCTGGCCGAGCGCGACATCGTCGTTGCTGGCATTAAAGACAAAAATACCGTCTGAAGTAGCCGGATCGCCATCGGCGGTTTCAGGCAGATCCTGCATGTAGAAGCCGCGCAGGTTAGGGGAGGGGCCTTCAAAATCGGCGATCACGACGCCCTGGACAATTACGGGGACATTTGAGGCGAACGGACTCGCAGCGCCGGAACCCTGAACTTCGCCAATCGTGAGCGGGCTGGCAATACAGACGTCGCCTTGGGCGAGCGATGTGGCAAAAATGTGAGCGGGGGCGAGAATCAGGCCAACAAGTGCGAACAGCAATCCCAGGTTGCACAACAGCCGTAGCGAACCCGGTACGGACGGCCTACGCTGGTTCATCGGGCGTTCCTTCCTTCTCGTCAGGCGGATTAACCCGGCCCAAGTGTAGCACAACTCCATCAGCGGATTGTCGCGCTTGCCGTCTGCCAGAGCCGGCCGTTTAAGTACAATTCAGCCGTGTAGACGCCCTCGGGCAAGGCCGCCCGTTCGCCGGCGCACCCAAAAAAAGCGAAACAATAGGCGCGCGTCTCCAGAAAATCGGCGGTGTATGGTGCATAGGCACTACCCTTAATCCGCTGACCATCGGGGAAAACCAGATCGAGTTGAAATGACTGATCGGCGACGCCCTGCATTTCAGCCTGAACGTAGAGCAAATCCAGGCCGTAGGCGAAACTAGCGGCAACGCCGGTGAGCAGGTCGCTGTCGGCGCGCATATCTGTACCGAAGCTAATCTGCACCGCAGGAGGCGCACTGAGCAGCGGTAGCGCAACCTGGTAGCGCGGGGCAGATGCAGCGGCGTGAGTTGCGGTTGAAGATGACGGCGTGGCGCTAAACACCAGCAGGGCCAAAAGAATCAGCGGGAGGAAGCGCAACATCGACGGAGACTCCTTTCAGCACAAGAAGCTGCCTGGGGAGTCTACCGATCAAGTAGCGCGAAAGGATACGGGATACGCAGACGCGGAGCAAATCGTCTGATGATCTGATGATCTGATGATCTGATGATCTGATGATCTGATGATCTGATGATCTCTTTCAGCTCACCCGCTCATCCAGCAGGGCGTTCACCAAGCACGGCAATTGCCGGCATAGGCTGGAGCGGGTTCACGAGGCCGCGCACGTGGCTATAGCCGCACTGACGCAGGTGCGCAACAAGATCGTCGCGCACGGCAAGCACGTCGGAGGTATCGGGCGCCCAGCGTGGCTGTAACACAATCGCCAGCCGTCCGCCGGGGCGCAGCACGCGCAGTACTTCGTGTAGATCGGCGTCGAGTTGGGGCCAGAACTGCACACTGTTCACCGCAAGCACCTTGTCGATACTCGCCGCAGTAAAGGGCAGGCTACTCACCCCGCCCTCGTGCAGGGCAACCTTGCCGGCGCTTACCGTTGCCGCGTTACGCCGGCTGGCCTGTTGCACCATCAGTGGTGAAACATCGACGCCCAGCACCTTGCCGTGCCGCACGCGCTTGGCCAGTTCCTGCACGGCAAGCCCCGGCCCAAAACCAATTTCCAGCACATGGTCTTGCGGGCGAACGGCGAGCAACTCAACCGCCCAGGCGTTGAGCTTACGATTTGAGAGCGCCATCAGCCATCCGGCGACCCGGCCTCGTACCCCGCTTGGCCGCGCAAAGGGGTCTTCAAACGACATGCCGCATCCTATACGATATGGTGGTTCACCCAGCGACGTAATGACTACGTGACCCACCAGACCATTCACTTTAATGATACCACCGCCAGAGGTGTATACTAGAGCACTGAGCACCATGCGTGAGCCACTGCGGCCACTGAACCGGGTGGCGCGCTGTGCTCGCGCCATGGGACGCAGGCGCAAGCGATCTGCGCAATGCTTAGCAGATGCAGATTGGGCTTATGAAAGAAAAGGGCAGCACTTGAACCTCGACTATTTGCAACGCATCCTCACCAGCCGCGTCTACGATGTCGCGCAGGAGACGCCGCTTCAGGCAGCGCCGCGGCTCTCGGCACGGCTCCAGAATCAGGTCTTTTTCAAGCGCGAAGATCTCCAGCCGATCTTCTCCTTTAAACTGCGTGGAGCCTACAACCGCATGGCGCATCTGAGCGCCGCCGAACGCGAGCGCGGCGTGATCACCGCATCGGCTGGGAACCACGCCCAGGGTGTTGCCTTTTCCGGGCAGCGCCTCGGCGTACGGACGGTGATCGTGATGCCGGCAACAACGCCCGAGATTAAGGTTCTGGCTTGCCGCGCCCGCGGCGCCGAGGTGGTGCTGCATGGCGACAGTTACTCTGATGCCGAAGCCCACGCCTATACGCTGCAAGCGGAATTGGGCCTTACCTTCATCCATCCCTACGACGATCCGCTGGTGATCGCCGGGCAGGGCACGGTAGGGCTGGAACTCTCCCAGCAGGTGCGCAGCGATGCCTACCACGTCTTTGTGCCGATCGGCGGTGGCGGCCTGATTGCCGGCATTGCGGTGTTCTTGAAAAGCCTCAATCCAGAGATCCGGATCATTGGCGTAGAACCCGACGACTCCGACGCGATGTATCGCAGCGTGCAGGCGGGCGAGCGGATCACGCTCGATCAGGTCGGCATTTTTGTCGATGGCGTAGCCGTGCGCCGCGTTGGAGTGCACACATTTGATCTGGTGCGCAGCTATGTGGACGACTATGTGCGCGTCAGTACCGACGAGGTTTGTGCCGCGATCAAAGATGTGTTCGACGATACACGCGCCGTGCAAGAGCCGGCCGGCGCGCTGGCGGTGGCCGGCATGAAGCGTTACGTGCAAGAGCACGGTTTGCGCGATGGTACGCTGGTTGCGCTTACCTGCGGCGCGAACATGAAGTTCGACC
>JBBRUG010000073.1:0-20209 GCA_038247995.1 Chloroflexales bacterium
GGAGTCGTTTCAGCCGCAGGTAGCGGGTTTTATTGTGCGTTCCTACAGCGAGGAGTACAGTTCGTGGCGCGCCCGCGGCAGCCTGGCTCAACTCCTGCGCGATCATAACGTGGTGGCGATCAGCGAGGTCGATACGCGGGCGCTGACGCGCCATATTCGCACGGCAGGCGCGATGCGCGGCATCATCAGCAGCGCTGGCGCCGATGTTGCAGCGCTGGTGGCGAAAACCCGCGCTGCACCAACGATGGAGGGCCGGGATCTGACCCGCGTGGTGACCTGTGCCGAGCCGTATCATTGGGTTGAAGGTTCGGCGCCGTTCGTACCCGCGCAGGCCGGTGTTGCGCCCACCACGCTGAAGCATCACGTTGTCGCCTACGACTTCGGCCTCAAGCGCACGATCCTGCGCCGCCTGGTCGATCACGGCTGCCGCGTCACTGTGGTGCCGGCGACGACCAGTGCCGCCGAGACACTCGCGCTCAGCCCTGATGGCGTCTTCTACTCCAACGGCCCGGGTGATCCCGCCGCTGCCGATTATGCTGCCGTAACGCTGCGCGATCTCATGGGCCGCGTGCCGGTTTTTGGGATCTGCCTCGGCCACCAGTTGATGGGCCTGGCGCTCGGTGGGCGCACCTACAAGTTGCCCTTCGGCCATCACGGCGCGAATCACCCGGTGCGCTACTTGCCCACCGGCAAAGTCGAGATCACCTCGCAGAACCATGGTTTCGCCGTCGATCCCGATAGCCTGCCCGGTGAGGTTGAGATCACCCATGTCAACCTGAACGACCAGACCATAGAAGGGCTGCGCCACCCGAGCCTGCGCGCCTTTAGCGTGCAATACCACCCCGAGGCCGGCCCCGGCCCCCACGACGCCACCTACCTGTTCCGTGAGTTCGTGCAACTGATGGATGCTGGAGTGAAGTAACTACAGTTGTTCCCCCGCGCGTCTTGCTGCGCTACCACTGCATAGCCCGTGGGCCGTCTGTGCATGATGTGCGGGGCCTCTTTGTGCCGTAGGGTGTAGTAAGCTGTCGCTTGTTCCCCGGTTCCTCGGTTCCCCGGTTCCTTAGGCTTCCACGCGCGACCTGGTAACGTAGCCCTGTTAGACTGGCGCTGTTTCGTTGCGTTCGCCACTTGCTTGCGCACTGAGCACCACGCGTGAGCCGCTGAGCGACTGAGCCGCGTGGCGCGCTATGATCGCGTCGTCCTGATCCAGGCTCAACAGTGTTGTCCGCCGCTATAATGGAGCCGCCTGTGACGCAACTTACGCCTGAGGCCCCGGTTCATGCCGGCAGAGCCGCGCGGATTGAACCTGCTCAAGCTGCGGCGTTGGTCATCGTTAGTCTTGCTGCGCTGAGCTACTTTCTCTGGTACATCGTTTCGTTTCGTGCCTACCCCGCCGACGACGCCTTCATTCATATGCGCAGTGCGCGCAACTTCCTGAGCACGGGCGCGCCCTATTTTAATCCGAGTGAAGCCGTTGCGGCCACAAGCTCGCCGCTCTGGGTCGTCGTGCTGACCAGCAGTTTTGCTGTAGCCGGCGCTTCACCCGGCGTTGTCGCGTTTCTTGTCGGCCTCTTCACGATCGGGTTGTACCTGGCGCTGACGACCGTACTCAGTGAAGATCTTGGAGCATTACCCGCCGCGCTGATGGCAACCCTGATCATCGCGGTTACGACCCTTGCCACGGCTGCCCAGTTGATGGAGTCGACGCTGGCGCTGCTCTTCTGGTGTCTGTCGCTGATCAGCGTGCGCAAGCAACAAGCCGTGCGCGCCGGTGTGTTGGCCGGGTTGGCGTTTTGCACGCGCTATGAAATGGTGCTCTGGCTGGCCCTCGCCATGCTGGTTCTGCCGGGTTGGCGCGCCAAGCACCGCTATGTGCTTGGCGCGTCCGGCCCATTAGCCGCGTTGTCGCTCTTCAATTTCGGCTATTTTGGTAGTTTCGTGCCGAATACCGTGCGCGCCAAGTCAATCATCTATCAGATGAGCATTGCCGACGCCATTGGAACCTTGCGACTGGGCTATAACGTCGTGGCGTTTGGGAGCGTGCTGGCGCTGCTGGTACTGCTGATCGGCTGCTTCCTGCGCGACCGTGAACGTCGGCCAGTTGCAGCGGTGCTTGCGTTCGGTGCGCTGCTGATGGGCCTGTATGTCGTGCGACAGACGTTCGTCTTTCCGTGGTATCGCCCGCTCTACCTGTTGCCGTTGTTCACGGGTTGTGTGCTAGCGTTGGCCATGCGCGGCTGGCCGCAACAGCTGCTGGCGGCCCTCTTGATCGGCATGATCGGGGCGCTCCCGATTGCGATCAGCGTCCGTGAAACGGTGGGCCTGGGTACGGGCCGCCACGAACTCTACAGTGAATATGGCCCGGGATTGCGCGTCAACAGGTATCTACAGATTGGGGCGGATCTCCAGGCGCGCTATCCGCAGGCATCCTTGCTCACCTCTGAGGTGGGCGGGTTGGGCTGGAGCTTCGAGGGTCGCATCATTGATGGTGTGGGCCTGATCTCGCCCGAAATGTTACGCTTCCACCCGATGTCCGTGCCTGCCGATCGTGCAAACGGCGGCCTGGGCGCTCTTCCGCCCCAAGCGGTGGTTCTGGCGCGCCCGGATCTGATTGTCTCGATGGATATTTTCAGTATGGCATTGCGCCGCGATATCGCTTCAGGCGCTATTACCGGCTACAGCCTCGACGCGCGCTACCCGGCGCTCGCCCCCGCTGCCGAGCAACCCCTGCCTGATTTCCGCTTGTGGGGCGCGCAAGAAACGCTCGTGTATGTACGTGATGCCGCACCCTGAGAAACACATTGTATAATAGTGCAGATCCAGACTGGGCATGTGGCGCATCCGTAGCGCATTGGAATAAGCTTTGCGGCCTGCCGACTGCGTCTGACAATCTGGCGTGCTGAGCCGCCTGCGCACAACGGAACGGTGTCATGACCGACCACTCTCCCACAGCCGGCTTCGCCCGCCGCCTCGCCCATTTGCGGGCGCTGCGCAACGATGACCCTGCGGCTGCCGGTGATCAGGGGCTAAAGCTGCTGGAGGAGTATCTGGAGCACCTGGCGCTTACTGTCGGCTACCAACAAAACGTCGGCAGCATCGGGCGCTATGTGGGTTGGTTGCGCAAACGCGGCCAACTCAGTCGCGATCTGCTTGATCGATGTGAAGCCTACGCGCAGGTGCGCAATTGCCTGGCGCACAGTTACGGCCTGCAAACGAGCCCGGCCCTAGCGGCTGAAGTCGTCGATTTCCTCGGCGTGCTGATCCGACATGAGGCGGCGACGGCGGCGCAGATGATGAGTGCGAATATTCGCAGTGTGGCCGAAGATGCGCCGCTGCGCCAGGCCCGCGATCTGATGCTGCGTGAGCGTTTTGGGCGCCTGCCGGTGCTGCGCGGCAAAGTGGTGACGGCCCTGCTGACGGAGCGTGATCTCGTTGCTGCCGAAGCCGACGCCGATACCAATGGCGGTACCATCGATACGATGCTGGTGCGCGACGCCCTGCCGGCCAACGCCCGCAAGCGCTTTCAGGTTATTGAAGCTTCCGCCGAGCACGCCTCGATGCTCGCCGCGTTGCGCCGCTCCGGCGTCGAGGCGCTGATCGTCACCCGCGACGGGCGCACCAATCAACCGCCGCTGGGCATCATCACCCACGCGGATGTGTTGTTTCGAACGTGATCTTAGCGCAATCCGCAATACCGTCAGAAAAGCCATGACCTCCGACAACAACGGCATCGACCCGCGCAACCGCCTGAACGACCTTACTGGCCGTGAGTGGGTTTATGCGTTGCGATCGGTGATTTCGACGCGCTACCCCACCAGCGGGCCTGAGTCGTATGGGCATGCCTTGCGCCGCATGCATCCCTCGCCTAAGCCGCCGCAGTTGATGGCTGAACTGGTGCGCTTCTTCACCAAAACCGGCGGCCATGTGCTCGATCCATTCGCCGGCGTCGGCGGCACGTTGATCGCGTGCAGTATGGAGGGCCGCAGCGCTGTAGGGGTGGATTTGTCGCCGGTGTACGCCGACTGTTATGCAGCGGTGTGCGCCGCGCTGGAACTCGCCCCACAGCCGTATGTCGTTGGTGATGCGCGGCACATGGCTGCGCTGGCCGCGGTGCAGCGCCAACCCTTCGATCTAATCCTCACCGACCCGCCGTACGCCCAGATGCTCGCTAAAGAACGTACCGGCGAGCGTAAGAAGCGCGGCCAGAGCGATCCGACGCCTTTCACCGACTCGACCGCCGATCTAGGCAACCTCGATTATTGGGCCTTCCTCGCTGAACTACGCACCATTCTGGTTGGCGCGCTGCCGTTGCTCCGCCCACGCGGCCATCTCATCCTCTTCACCAAAGATCTGCAACCGACAGCCATGCATCACAATATGCTCCACGCCGATATCGTTGCTGCGCTGCGCGACGCGCCCGACCTGGAGTTTCGCGGCTACCGGATCTGGCACGATCAGAGTTTAAATCTTTACCCCTTCGGCTACCCCTTCGCCTTTGTCGCCAATCAGATGCACCAGTTTATTTTGATTTTCCGCTACTTGCCTGAAAGGAAGCAACCATGACTGTCGAAAGTCCGGCCGATTTGGCAGGGTTGATGGTTTGGTGTTGACGATTGAGCCGCACGTCACTACCGGGCGGGGGCGGATCTACCAGGCTGCCGATGGCTGGACGCTGATCACCACCGACGGCGCCCAGGTGGCCAACTTCGAGCATACAATCGTGATTACGAATGATCGCCCAATTGTGGTGACTACACAGCCGTAGCACCCTACCGCCTACTACGGCCCCGGCGTAATCTCCACGCCATTGCGTACGACAAGCAACGGCTTCGTCAGCGCCCACATATCGCTCAGCGGATCGCCGGCTACAACCAGCAGATCCGCCCGTTTGCCTAGCTCCACGGTTCCCAATTCATCGCCTAACCCCACCACAATTGCGCTATTGCGCGTCGCCGCAACAATAATATCCATTGGTGTCATGCCGGCTTTCAGCCAATGCTTGATCTCGGCCATCGGCATGCCCAGCGGCATTCCAGGCACTCCGCCGTAATCGTCGCCCAGGGCCAGGATGCCCCCTGCGGCGGCAAAGCGACGCAGGTTATCGTACATAATCGGCTGGGTGATCCGCCGCCACTGCACAGCCTGGCCGCGACTATCGGCCAGCGCCTCATAAACAGCGATGGTGGGGACGAGAGCGACATCGCGCTCGACCATCTCGCTGATCAGATCGTCGGGGATGCGATCACGCGGCGCATGGGCTGCATCGTGGATGCCGTTACGGGTCGCGCGGCGTAACCCGGCGGATCGATCGACGTGGGCGGTAACGCGGGCGCCATAGGCACGGGCAACTTCAGTGATCGCCTGAATCTCTGCATCGGAGAGTTCCGGCCAGCTTACATCAGTGCGCCCGCTCACAGCGATCTTGATCTGATCGATCCCGGTTGCCAGCAACGCTTCAATTTCGGCCTGCGCGTTTGCGGTCCCGCTTACGGCTATGGCATTCACGCGCAGAGCGGCAGTAGAGACCTGGAACGGATGGCCGCCGGGTACTGTAATGAGTGGCCCCGAGACAAGCAGGCGGGGCAGCGCGGGATCGCCGCTGGCCGCCAGGGCATCACGGCGCGCAACAAACTCGGTCGGGCTGGCCAGATCGCGCAAGGTCGTCACCCCGGCGTGCGTCCATTGCCGCAACTGATCGTCGCTCAAACTACTGACATGCGCATGCGCGTCGACAAAACCAGGTAGGATCGTCGCGCCTTGCAGATCGCGCACCTTTGTAGTACTGTCGTACACGAACGTATCTGCACTGCCGATGGCCACGATCCAACCGTCGCGGATCCCGATGGCGGAATGAGTTAACGCTGGTGCCCCGGTAGCGTCGATCAGCGTTGCACCAAGCAACACCAGATCATAGCTTGGTAGCGGCTCTGCCGTAGGCGGAAGCGGTGTCGGCGGTTCTGCTGTGGGCAACAACGGTGTAGCCGTCGCCGGAGGTAAGGTCGGCGGCGGGATCGGTGTGACCGAAGGCTGTACCGTGGGAGCATTCGCAACAGGCGGCGGTGCCGCGCAACTGGTTAAGAGCAAACCGAGCGCCAGGAGTGGCGCGAGGAACCGGGACATGAGCGCAATCTCCGGGCCTACACAGGAGTTATTGCAGGCATAACGTTTGCAACAATGTACAATAAGGATCCGTACGATGGTCGTTTCAAGGATGTTTTAAAGGCGCACTCTATGAGTATACGTGAGCTGTTCGCTGTTCTCAAGGCAACATGGGAAGAATTTAACGCCGATCGGGTTCCGCGGCTAGGGGCGGCGTTGGCTTATTTCGCTATTTTTTCACTAGCGCCGTTGTTGATTGTCATTATTGGGATCGCTGGGTTTTTTCTCGGGCGCGATACAGCCCAGGTCGAAGTGCTGGCGCTGGCCAATGAGTATCTGGGCGTCCAGGGCGCTGAAGTTGTCGCCGATCTGATCGCCAATGCCAGCCAGCCCGGCAGTGGTTTGATCGCTACGACCATCGGCGTGGGTACGCTCCTCTTCGGCGCATCAAACTTGTTTGCCCAACTGCAAGGCACGCTGAACACGATCTTTGGCGTCGAGCCACGCCCGGATCGCGGTATTCTCGGCTTGGTTCGCGATCGTTCGCTCGCCTTCGCTTTTGTGCTCGGCAGCGGGTTTTTGCTGCTCGCGCTGATGATTGCCAGTGCTGTGCTTAGTGTACTGAATAACCAGCTAAGCGATGTTGTTCCTAATCAGCTGTTAATCAACGAACTGCTCAACCGCAGCGGCTCAATCGTGATCACAAGTTTACTTTTTGCCGTGATCTATAAAGTCGTTCCCGACGCCAGGGTTGCCTGGCGCGATGTGCTCATCGGCGGTTTTGTTACTGCGCTGCTCTTCAGCATCGGGCGCTTCCTGCTTGGCTGGTATTTCAGCACCAGCGGTACCAGTTCGGTCTATGGCGCAGCTGGTTCACTCGCCGTACTGTTGCTCTGGATCTTCGTCTCGGCGCAGATCTTCTTTCTCGGCGCCGAATTAATCCAGGTGTTGGCGCGGAAACGCGGTGCGCCAATTCAGCCGGCCCGGAACGCCGTTGCCGTTGGGAAGTGGAATCCGGCCAAAATGGCCCGCGAAACGGTTGATGCGGAAAAATGAAGGTTTGATAAACAGAATGTCATCTTTGGCTGCGCTGTATCAGTTCACCGTACGCTGCTCACGCAGATTAAACCGAATCCTGGACACACCGTCTACGCGGCATAGCGTACGTGACACTATAGAGTGTTTTGTGTTTGCCGGTGTCTCCCGGCGGTTAGCTTTTGCGGAAGCCTAACAATCCTGTCATTGACAGTTTTATTGGCCGTAGTGTATGCTAAATCGCATAAGAACGCTCTAAATCGGTATAGACGCCGTATACCGGGCCCTTCGTTTGCTGAGGTCATGCGGCTTGGTTGCATAGGTGTGCCTGGGCCGTAAGCGGTCTGGGCATGTGGTGTCTTATTTGGTATGGGAGAACGCCGTGTTTTCGCGCTTTCTCGGGCCGACGATTCTAGCATTGTTGCTGGCATCACTTTTGTTGCCCAGGGTTGGGCCAGCCCAATCTTTGGCGTTAGTTACCCCCCAGGATGTCGATCTGCCGCTCGCCTTTCAGGAGTTGCTGACTACGGCGGCCGAGCGTACATGGCCTGTTGATCCACTTGCCGGCAATCTGCCGGTGACGGCGCTGGTTCACCTGGATCTGGCGCCATTGGGCGTGCTGGGAATGGACGTTGCGCCGACGACCCGCGAACGTCACTACGCTACGCTTACTTCAGCTCAGGATCAGCTCGCCGCGCAGGTTGCGGCGCGGGGCGGTCTGGTTGAGGCTCGTTTTCAGCATGCCGCCGCTGCGCTTGCAGTACGCATTCCTGCCGGGCAGATCGCTGCGCTGCGCGGATTGCCCAATGTGGCCGCTGTGCAGCCAATCGCCGATCCGGAACTCACGCAAGCCGAAAGCGGCGCCGGCGCGCTGACGCAAGCCGCCCTTGGCGATCTGATCGGCAGCAATTCTGTGCATGCCCTGGGGATCAATGGCAGCGGGGTTGCGATCGCGATCGTTGACAGCGGGATTGATTATACGCACGCTAAGCTCGGCGGCCCCGGCACTGCGGCGGCTTATTACCGTGCCCGCTGCGGCGGTGCCTTGTTGCGCCCTGGTGATCCCAGCTGCGACGCTAGCCTCGACCCACCGCCGGATCTTTTCCCCAATGCAAAAGTCCGCGGCGGCTACGACCTGATCGGCGACAGTTGGCCCGATCCCGATCCGGTCTGCGGCGCTGAGCAGGTTTGTCTGCGCGAAGATCCCAACCCGATCGACACGTCCGGCCACGGTACAGCCGTCGCCGATATTGTGGCCGGGCTGTCGCTAACGCCTGAGGGCCACGATACCGGTGTTGCGCCGGGGGCGAACCTCTGGGCCTTTAAGGCTTGTAACGGCGGTGCAGGCCTCTGTAACGGGACGGCAGTGTTGCTGGCCATCGACCACGCGCTTGATCTCGACGGCTCCGATCGCGGGCGCTGTCGCCCTGCCGACGGCGCTGTGTGTCTGGCCTATGATCCCGCCGATATTATTCTGGTTCCGGCCAGTTTCAGCTATGGGCAGCCTGAAGATGCACTCAGCTTTTTTGCCGAGGTGGCCGGTTTTTATGGTTCGCTGGTTGTTGCGGCGGCCGGCAACGATGGCGCTAAGCCGTATATCGTCGGCGCGCCCGGCGTTGCCTCGGCGGCGATCGCAGTTGCCGAGAGCGGTTTTCCTGCCGGTGATATGTTCACCCTGCGCGCCAATCGGCACTTGGTTGAGGGGCGCTTGCAGGCGTGGGCAACCCTGGGGAGCGGTTTTGAAGGCCGCTTGCGTTATGGCAATGGCGATGGTACAAACCTCACCGGGTGTGCCGAACTGACGCCCTGGACGGGGGCGTTGTTGCTCGACCGCAATAGTTGTCCGACACCGTTGAAGATCCAGAATGCACTCGCCGCTGGTGTCGGCCTGGTGCTGATCGCCGACAATGTCAGTGCGGCTGTGCCGCCGGCGCTGGCCGGTAGTGCGGCAAGCTTGCCCGTCTTCAGCCTGACCCGCGCCGATGCCGATGCGCTCATAACAACATTATCTTCGCGAACGGTGCGTGTGGAACTCGATGTTCCACGGCCCAGCGCAGTTGAGCAATTGATCGGGAGTTCCAGCCGCGGGCCGCGGATTGCCGATGGCTCGATCAAGCCCGATCTCGCCGCGCCGGGCGCCGTGATTTCCGCTCTGGCCGGCGGCGGCACAACAACGGGAGCGTTCAGCGGCAGTTCAGGATCGGCGGCGGTAGTCGCCGGGGTGGCGTCTTTCATTATTCAAGAGCTCGAGCGACGCAGCATTCTTGATCCGGCGCCGGGCCTGCGTAATCAGGCCAGTGGCTCGCTCTCGCTCGCGCCGCTGATCAAGGCGGTAGTGGTCAATAACGCCGATCCGAGTATCCTTACTACTGCCGATGGCCTGGCGGCGCCGTTTACTGTGCAGGGCGCCGGCCGAGTTGATGCCCGCGCCACTTACGATGGCCGCGTCATCGCCATCGATGCAACGGCGATGAGCGACCTGCTTGCGGCCACCCCAACGCCGGAGGGTTGTGTGATCCGGCCCTACATCGATCTACTGCGCTTTATTTTCCTCCAGCGACCGTTGCCGTGCGCCGTCGAGTATCCGTTCGGTAACGAATTGCTCCGTGCGTGGAATGGCCAGGTGCCGAATGTCTCCTTCGGCTATCGGGCTGCAGCCGGTTACCAGGAACATCGCCGCGAGATCGCCCTGGTGAACTATTCGCTCACTGATCGCACGTATGATCTCAGCACCACGTTCCGCGATCCGGCCGATGCAGATCGCGGCGTGACGGTCACGGTCGATCCACCGCAGATCACTATTCCGACCAATGGAGTTGTTGTGGTCACGGTGACGCTGGCGCTTAGCCCGTCGACACTGCGCGACGGCGTTCTGACTAATGCTCGCGCCGACGGATCGTGTGCAATGGAAACCGGCAGCGCTTGCGCCGATCTGACTGATTTGGAAGTTGATGGGTTGCTGCGCATCCAGGGCGATAACGAGCGCCACCGAATCACGATTCCCTGGCAGGTGTTGCCGCGCCGCGCCGCTGCGCTAGCGGTGGCCAGCAACCAGCCCGGCCAGATTACGCTGCGTAACCCCGCCGTGACGAAGGCGGGCACCGCCGAAGCCTTCGCCCTGGTTGAGGTCAGTCCGAACATCTGCGATCAGCGTAATGTCATTAGCTGTGCAAGCGTTGATTACACGCCGGGGGTCTTCCCTGGCAGCAATGAAAGCCCGCTTGACCTGCACCTGATCGGCGTGCGTGGAGTTAGTCGTCCGGGCCTGAATGCAGAATTCGGCCTGCCGGCGAGTGCGCCCGGCGCCACCGCCGATGAGTTGATCGAGTTTGCGCTTACCGTACACGACAAACCATATCGCGCCGTGCCTGGCGTGCCGGCGCGTTTTGAGATCAGCGTCGATGCCGACCGCGATGGCGTCGTCGATTATCTGGTCTATAACGCCGACGTTAATGGTGGATCAGATGGTCGCAGCGCCGTATATGTGCGCGATGTGAACCCGGTTGATGGGGTTGATGCGGAGCGCTGGTATTTGCTGGTTGACGCCGATTTTAATACCCAGCGCTGGATCTTGCCGGTGCCGGCGACGGCGATCGGCCTGCGCAGCGATCAGCCGTTCAATTTCACGGTGCGCGTGTTTGACGGCTACTTCGGTGGCGCCGAGTGGGATTGTTCGCCTGGGTTGGGGCGTGCCTGTGCAGGCGTGCATACCTTCCAAACCGGGGCGCCGGCCTATGCGCCAAATCAGACGACATTGGAAGTAGCGGCGCAGGGTCAGGCTGTGCTGAACTACACAACAGCGCCGGGGGGCAGTGTTGCGTCACCGTCGCAGATCGGCATTATGTTCGTCTTCCGTGATGCTGTGCCCGGACGGGAAGCCGCCGGGATACGGATTCCGTAGTGCCAATGGAAGCTTCAACGTACAGTGAACTGCGGGCGCTGGTGCGTGGCAGTCGGCAGGCAGCGCTTGGCACACTCACCGCCGACGGCGCCCCCTTCATTTCGATGGTGCTTTACGCGCTCGATCTGCCTGCGGGTGCGCCGGCCAGTGCATTCATCCACATTAGTCGGCTGGCGGCGCATACCCGCCAGCTTCACGCTGATCCGCGCGCCTCACTGATGGTGATGCAACCCGATACTGGCGCCGGCGATGCTCAGGCGCTGGCTCGGGTTACTCTGGAGTGTTTCGCCACGCCCCTGCCGACCGACAGCGCCGACTATGCGGCAGCGCGCACGGCGTACCTCGCCCGCCTGCCCACTCAGGAATATCTTTTTGCCTTCGCCGATTTCGAGCTGTTCCGGCTTGAACTGCGTGCGGCGCGGTATATCGGTGGGTTTGCCCAGGCCTTCAGCCTCGATGCGGAAACGCTGGTGCGGGCCTTGGCGGGCTGAGTGCGCTTCACATTTACCTAATCACCGTGCCCTGGCCGGCCAACGCCGCCGACACACTGCCGGCCTGGCGGGCGTCGCCCAATACAACCCGCCCCACGCCCTGGCTCAAGGCCTCTTGAGCGCCGAGCAGTTTCTTCTTCATGCGCCCCGCGGCATACGGCAGGAATGCCTCTATTTCGGCCTGCGGAATATGGCCGATCAGCGATGCCTCGTCGGGGAAATTGCGCAACAAGCCCGGCACATTGGAAAGCAAGAGCAACGCCTCGGCATCCAACGCCGCCGCAATGGCCGCCGCAGCGCGATCACCATCTACGTTCAGCGCCTCGCCCGCCTCCGAGCAGGCCAGCGGCGCGATCACCGGCAAGTAACCTGCATCGATCAGGGTTGTCAGCAGCGGCGTGTTCACGGTTTCGATCGTGCCGGTCCAATCGTCGCGCAGGATCTTCTGCCGGCCGTCTTCAACAATGCGAATGCTCGCCTTGCGCCGCCCCGCCAGCAGTCGCCCATCCAGCCCACTCATTCCGACGGCATTCACGCCCCGCGCCTGAAGCAGTTCAACCAGACTTTTATTTACTAAGCCACCGGCGGCCATCATAAACAGTTCCAGCGTGTGTCGATCGGTGTAGCGACTGGTATAACCGCTCGGCGATGTGACGAAACGGGGTGGGTGGCCCACCGCCGCACCAAGCTTGTTCGTCTCGTCCGAGCCGCCGTGAACCAGTACCATCCGTGCGCCGCTTGCCTGCATTGCTGCCAAATCGTCGCTGAGCGCCGCGTAGTTGTTGCCTGCGCTGCCGCCCACTTTAATCACAATCATCGCTCTGAGTCCCCTCGTCGGCCTGGCTTTGGTATACTACCAACGGAACTGCCCCATGTCCGTTTGCTGCCAGGAAATACCAATGCGTCTCGTTAGCTTGTTGATTATACTCGCCCTCGCCGCCTGTACGGCATCGCCTGCACCGCCGAGCGCCCCAGCCGCTACGCCTGCGGAACGCCCGATGGCCGTGCTCGCGCTGCCGACCGCTACGCTCGTGCCGACACATACGCCAAGCCCGACGCCAACTGCGTCGCCAACACCAACCGCTACTGTTACCTCCAGCCCCACGCCCGAACCGTGGGTGCCGCGCGTCGGGTTGCAGGTTGGCCATTTGAACAGCACGGAACTGCCCGACGAATTGGCGCGTTTTCGTACTTCCACCGGTGCGCGTTGGGGCGGCACCACCGAAGCTGAGTTGAACCTCGATATTGCACTGCGCGTGCAGCCGATTCTTGAAGCTGCCGGAATTGTTGTCGATCTGTTGCCGGCTACGGTGCCGCCCGCTTACCGTGCCGACGCCTTCTTATCCATCCACGCCGACGGCTCGACCGGCTCCGGGCCGCGCGGCTGGAAACTGGCGACGCCCTGGCGGGCCTCGGAGGCGTCGCTAAGCTTGCTCGAATCCGTGGCAGCTACCTATGGCCCGGCTACCGGCTTGCCCCAGGATGTCGGCGGCGTTACGGCGAATATGCGCGGCTACTACGCCTTCAGCTACCGACGCCACAACCACGCGATTGATCGCACGACGCCGGCGATCATCGTTGAGATGGGTTTCATGACCAATGCTGCCGATCGCGCAGTGCTGTTCGGCCAGCCCGACAATGTGGCGTGGGGCATTGCTGAAGGCGTCATTGCCTACTTCACCACGTATAATCCAACTGATGCAGCGGCGCGTATGCCGCCCGATTTGCCGCTGATGCGTCCGCAGGCCGGCGCGATTGTGCGCGCGGCTCCGAGCGATGATGCGCGCATTCTGCTGCGGATCGAGGATCCGGATTTGCGCTTTGTGCCGTTCTTCCGGCGCGGTGATTGGTATGAAGGTGTGGTGCGCGGCCAATGGGGCGCTGTGGGTTGGATCCGTGCCGATCAACTGGCCGTCACCGACGAACCGCTGACCTTCCCAACCTCGACGAATCCGTGATGGATTGCGTGGGGCGGATTGTGATGCGCCCCTACCGCATGACGGGTAAAAACAGCTCCGTAACGCCGCTTGCTTGTACTTGCGCCGGGGTGCGCGGATCGCCAAGTAGGGCGAATGTGCGCAATGAATCCTGGCCGCGCCCGCCTGCCGTGAATAACTCCAGATAGCCCGCCATAACCAGTTCGCCGATCTGCGGTTGGCCCGGTTGGACGGCCCAGAGGGCGTTCATAAAGCCACGCTCCAGCGCGTCGTGGCCGAAGAGTACACCCAGGCCGGTTGATCCCCACACCGCAATTGCGCCGCCGTTGCGGCTTAACACCAGCGCCTCGTCGATCGTTGTGCCGCGCAGGGCCGGTTGCTGAAAAGCGCTGGTTAGGCAGGTCATGCTGAGCACAATCGGCAGGGCAGGGCCATTCTGCATCAGCGCTGGATCATCGACGAAGAGCAGCATGTTGGCCGGCGGCGCGGTGGCCGCCCACTGATACTGGAGGCCGTGGCCGGTGTAGGTCAGTAGCCCGGCGCCACTGTTGAAGGCGGCGCGGGTGCGTTGCTGCGCCAGTTCCGGATCGGCGGTGCGCCAGGGCTGGCTTGCCGGCGCTTCAGGATCATAGTAAACCCGCACGCGATCAATGCCGAGTGGGTCAAGGGTGGCGATCGTATCCGCCGAGAGCGCAAAATTGCCGCCGGCGTCGGTATTGTCGGCCACGGACACTACTCGCGAACGCCAACTTCCGAGCGTGGTGTTCGTCTCGTAAGCGATGATTTTGGTGGCCAGCGCGCTCAACTCATCCGCACTTTTCACCGTTAGCCGTCCTACAGCTAGGTCGGGCAGCGGGTCGTCGAACGGGTCGTTGCCGTGGAGTTGGCCGTAGCAGGTTTCGCAGGCCGTTTCGCCCAGCCAGGGGTCAACAACGGCCAGATAGGGCGGCAGCCAACTCTGCTGGCCGATGCCGGTGTAGTTGCGCGGGTCGTTTGTGCCGTCGCCCACCAGCACCAGCGCCGTAGGTTTGGTGCTCCAGCTAACGGTTGCGTAGCGCAGGAAGCTCCGGATCGCCTCAGGATCAACCATACCACCGCTCCAGCCGGCGTAGAGCGTTTCGGCAGTAATGGCGGCGGCAGGTGTGCCGGTTGCCCGACGGTGGATCAGCAGCGGTTCCAGTGCAGCGCGGAACACCTCCGGCACGACATAAATTGTGGCGACGTTCAGGGCGCGGGTTACATCCACGGCGGCGCGGGGGCCGATTACCGGCGTATGGGTGGTGCCCGGCCCGGCGAGCAGGTAGCGCCGGGGCGGATCGGCATTGTCCTCGAACGCGGTTGTGCCGATCGTGAGCCGTTGTGGTCGCGTTGGGTCGCTTAGATCATACAATGCGGCGCCGCTTGGCAGGCCGCTGAGTTGGTACGCCCAGCGCCCCGGCCGCCCGCTAAAGGCTGCGCCTTGCCCACCGAATGCGAGTTGCACCGGCAGTTCCCAGTTGATCTGATCCAGGGCAAAGGCGCGGGCCTGAGCGCCGGGAAGCAGGGTAACCGTGCCCTGGCCGGTGTTGGCGCCAAACGTGAAGCGCTGGGACCATGCGCTGACGCCGCTCCAGGTGGCTTCCTGGTTGGCTGCGCCAAAGGTGATGCGCAATTGCCGCGCGCCGGGGAACTGCGGAGTTGTGCCGCCGTACACGGTCAGGCTGGCCGGGCCGGCAGCGCGCGGCAGCGCGCTAGTGATCGTGAAGGTGGCGCTTTCGGCTACCCCGCCCGGCGCTGTGCGCAGGTTGACACTGACATAACGATCGCCCGTGAGATTAGGCAGTGTAGATTCGTATACGCGTGGCTCACGCCAGACGCCGACGCCGATTGCGGTGACGCTGGTTGGCCCACCGGCCGGGCGAGCATCACGCGATGTCATTCGCAGCCCGGGCGTATTCTGTAGATCGAGCCAGTAGCTAGCGGCGTCGTTCCAGCGATCACCCGGCTCCGGGGCGTAGAAACGCAGCGCGGTAAGCGTACCGCCGGAGCGCTGCTCTTCGAGCGCAATAGGTATGCCGCGCCAGCTAAGCTGGAGTCGGCTCACATCGATCGCGGCCGGATCGAGGCCGGCGGCGCGTAACGTGGCAGCGTCGAGCACTTGCAGCCCCGGCTCCGTCACACTCATTTTCCATCCGGCACGACTAGCCAACGGGTTTGGCGGCGGCGCGGTGATGCCGGCGTCGGCCGGCTGATCGATCTGCATCAGCGCGGTGGTCGACGTGATCTGAACCGCGCCGGGGATCAGCGCTTCCATTTGGGTTGTGGCGTGCGGCGTGCCGTCAGCCAGAAAGACCGGGCTGATCAGGTACACCCCGATCCGCACATCGCGCAGGCGGCCTTCGCGGAGCAGCGTGATCGGCGCTGTCGGCAGTTGTGCTTCCGCCTGGATCAGCGGCGGCGTGAACGTACCATCGGGCAGCATCTGGTCGGGGAGGGGCGCAACTCCCGGTAGAACGCCGTTCCAGGGGGCACTCTGCATTGCGGTCAATTGCGGCGTTGGATCACCCTGGGCCGGCAGGTGCAGTGCGACCTGTTGCGCCGGCGGTGCTGTGGCCGCAGCAAGCCCAACCGTCTGCGGCATCTGCCATGTCAGGTGAATGCCGTCAGCCGCAAGCCGGATCGTCAGGCCGGCAGGATCGGCGGCGCTCTGCACAGGAAAAGCCGGAAAGGCGAACAGGGGCACGAGGACGAGGAGTAAGATGAGATTCCGCATCGTATCGAAGATTACCGCCGAGCAGGAGTTGCCCTGCTCGGCGGATGAGCGCGTCTAGGCGCGCCGTCGGCGTAGCAAGAAGCTACTGGCGATCAGGAACAGGCCCAAGCCAATCAGCCAGGGGGTTGCTGTGTTGCTCGGCGTGCTCGTTACCGGCAAGCTGGCGGGCGGCGGCACCGCTGTGGGCGCCGGAGCTACCACATTGAGGCTCACCGAACTGCTATTATTGTTGGGATCATCCGTTGGACTGCTGCTTACCACCGTGGCGGTGTTGATGTTCGCCGGGGGCTCGGCGCTGTCCATTACCGTCGCCGTAATCGTGATCGTCACCGTTTCTTGTGGGGCAAGGTCGCCGATGAAGACGCGCACCGTAGACCCATCAACGCTGTAATCGCCGCGTGAACTTGAGACGCCGTCGAGCCTCAGGAAGGGCGGCAGCGTGTCTTCGATAATGACATCGCCGGCAATGCTATTGCCCAGGTTGGTTACGGTGAGCGTAAACGTAACCTGATCGCCGACCTGAACGGTGTCGCGATCAACCGTCTTCGTAATTGCCGGATCGGCGACTTCAGCCGGCAGTCCCGGGGTGGGCGAAGGCACCGCGGTTGCGATTGCGGTTGTGGTTGCCGTCGGATCAGGCCGGCCGGGATCGGGCGGCGGCGGCGGCTCGCTCGGTGTCGTTGCCGTTGGTGAAGGCTCAGGCGCAGGGCCGGGCGTTGCCGTTGTACCAGGGTCGGGCGTGAGGGTTGGCGGCGGCGGGATGGGTGTGTTGGTCGCGGTGGGCGGGATCGATGTATTCGTTGGCGTGGGCGGTTCAGCAGTGGAGGTTTCAATAATGCGAACCGCAGGTTCAGCCAACACGGCGCGTGGAGCACCCGGCAACGCCCCGGCGCTAATCAGCGCGAGGCCTAATAAGAACAAGAAGGCACGAACAACCGACAACTTCATAGCCGCAAGCTCCTTACCCAACGCCGACAGACACGGCCGACGCCCGGATGAGATACAACACAAACATGTGAAAAATTTAGGTTGTTTGTAACGGTAAGGGGTATAGTACCACACCTTTTCGCAGACTGATAGACGTCTAATTTGCAGTCTTGTAAGGTGAATTATAGCGGCGACACCGGTCGGATGCGGTTGATGTTGAGCGGCTGATGTATGCACGCTCTCGACCGCATTTGACCGGTTTTATTACCGCATAATCAGCGGCAAGAACACCTGATAAGTATTTTGCGCCATGCCGGCGCCCACGCGTACTGGCCCGTAGACTAGTTCTGCGCCGCCGGCCGCATATTCGACCAGCCAGTAAGCATACGCCACCTCGGGATGCGCTGTTTGGTCGTGCCAGGTATAACTGGCCCCGGATCCTGAACCGCCACGGGCGACAATCGGTTGTGCGGTGACCGGTACGGCCGTCGTCCAGTCGGCGCGCGGCGCTCGATAGATCACAAATGCCTGAGTGCCCAACTCGACGCCGGTGACCCAGTTGATCTGCACGCCGTCGGCAGCTCGGGTTGCGCTGAAGCTGAGCAATTCCACAGCGGTCGGCGGTGGCTCATATGGTACGGTTGTCGGATCGTCGGGGGTTGGCGTGCTTGGATCGTCGCTTGGTCGCTGCGGCACGTTAGCGCCGCTGCCAACCGCCTGGTTCGCAATCTCGGTCACACTGCTCGGCACATCGTCGCGCACCTGCACTTCGAAGCTCAGCGTTACCGAGGCGTCGGGTACGAGCGAGGCCACCCGCGCAACCACCAGCGTCTCGTCGGGGGCATTACCGCTTTCAATCACGCCGGGCGCTGTAATACGCGCTGTTCCGTTGCGCAGGCGCGTGTTTTGATCGGGCTCATCGCGGATCAGCAGATTCGTAGCGGCGGCCGAGCCGCGATTGTTGGCAATAATGGTGTAGCTGATCACATCACCCGGGCCGGCCTTGCCGTCGTTATTGCGATCCGCGCTGATTGTAGCCGTTTTGGTGAGCGTAATCCGCGGCGCATCGACCGGAACCTGGGTAAGATCTTCGGCGCGCTCCGTAGGGTATGGGTTGCCGATCAGGTCTTCGTAGTCGAGCAGCACGACATTTTGCAAATCGCCCTGGGCATCGATCGCGACGCGGGCTGTTACCTCAACGACGCCGCTCGCCCCGGCAGTCAGCGGGCTATCGAGTGTGAAGTTTACGGCGTTACCTGTCGCCCCACAGCTTCCAATTAGCTCGGCCGTCACCAGTCGACAACCGACGAAGCGGGTTCCGGCGGGCAGTGTATCGCGCAAGGTGACGTTGAAAGCGGCGCCGGGGTTTTGTCGCGTGGCGAGCGCCTGGTTGGTGACGCTGATCGTGTACGTGAGCAGTTCGCCGGGCAATGCCTCGGTACGCCCATCGGTTTTGGTAACCACCAGATCGGGTTCCGGCGTCGGCCCGCGATAGGTCGGCACGCTGGTAATGCCTTCCTGATTGAACTGATTGTCGTAGCCCACACAGGTGACAATCCGCCACCAGCCCGGCTCCGGGTTCACAATCACATCGCCGGTGCCGCGATCGGTTTGGGTGCCGCCATTCCAGACCGCATTGCCCGACAGGGTGCCGGCAAAGCTGCCCGGCGTCGGCGCGCCATTCGGATCGTAGGTCGAACTTGGCGGGTAGTAGCGAATGCGCTCGTTACTATCGAGGTCGAAGTTGTGCATCGCGATCGCATCCAGTTCCGGCGCAACAAACTGGTAGAGCGTCAGACAATGGACTTCGCCCTGGCGATTATGCTGGTATGTGGTCTGGATCGCACCAACCGCGATCTCGTCACCGGTGCCGATCCGCCCATCCGGGTTGTTATAATTCGGGTCTGGCGGCGCATTCGGATCGATGTTGTTCGCCCCGACGCGCAAACGCCAGCCATTTTCCTCATCGCCGCCGGTAGACGTGCGCAGGAGGTAGTTGCCGCACTGTGCCGGCGCCGCAAGCGTATAGAGGCGCTCCCAGCGTTCGGGCTGATCGACGATGGGCGGGAAGACGCGACGAACCAGGCTACCTTCAGGGCCGGGATTGGGTTCCGCCGGCAAGTTCAAGGTGATCCCCGGCGCAGAGAGTTCAAAGACCGTAGCGCTGAGCACGCCGTCGGCGCCCGGTTCGTCGCGCCGCAGATCGGGTTGAAAGGTGTTAATCTCCGGGCTGAACAGGTCGATCCGCACATCAAGATCACGCGGCCAGTTACATGGCACGGTGATGCTGAAGTAATGCGACAACCCGCCAACGCCGTTGTCGGCGCTGGTGTACCAATCGCCATGGCGGATCGGCGTCTGCGGCCCGTTCGTCTGGATGAAAATCGGCGAATCAATTGGTGGAATCTCGACAGCTTGCGCTGTGGCAGGTAAGAAGCCCAGGCAAAGCGCAAGCAATACGAACAGTAAAACTGATCGGATGCGGTACTGTATCGAAGTGCGGTTCATGTTCTCCTCCGCAGGTAGGCGCGACCCAAACAAAAAGCCGGCTGTCGCTCAGTGACAGCCGGTTGCACCACTTGCTCCACGTGGCTCTAGTGCCCAATTGCGTCCGACATTCGTCGATACCGCGCGAGTCCACGCTTCATCGCAGCTGAAAGATGTGAATCAGAAAGGGCATGCATTATACCATGCATGCTGGTTAAGAAACAAGGTTTGTCCAGGTAGCATTTAGGGCAATTGCATCTTTGCAGGGCCGCCTTCCCGTTCGGGCGCTGGTGGCTGCCCCGCTCACGGCGCAAATGGTGGTAATATAGTGATCCTGATGCTAGCGAGCAGGGTGTGGGCCTTGGTGCGATCGATCCGTGGGTCGTCCACGGTCGCGCAAGAGGATGTCAGGGTACGCTCACGCGAGTGGGGCATGGGGAACCTCCCGGAACCGTGCTGATGCATATTCCCGCATCATGCCCCATCCCGCGCTCCAACGCAATCCAGAAGCTGCAATTGCCCTAAAGCTGCAGGCAGGGCTGATGCAACGTCTGAGATCCGCGCCATCCTCACCCCC
>JBBRUG010000074.1:0-20011 GCA_038247995.1 Chloroflexales bacterium
ATGATCTGGACATTGCCGGCAAGCACATGCGCCCAGAGCGCCGCTTGTTCCGCTTTGTTGCGCAGCGGCGGCGCGCATTTTGCGATTGCACCGAGCCGTTCCGCATCTTCAACCGTGAGCACCAGATAATGCGGGCAGGTCTCGCATGTCACGGCTTGCCCGCGTGCCCGCGCCTCAGCGATCAGCGCCACGCCGCGCCCACTACTGACGTGAACCACATGCAGCGCACAGTTTGCCTCGGCGGCGAGCAACAGGGCGCGCTGGATCGCCTCCAGTTCGGCGATCACCGGCCGTGAGGCGAGGTAGTCGGCCACGCCGATGCGCCCGGCGGCAACGGCCCGCGCCGCCAATGCCGACGTTATGCTATCGCTCTCGGCGTGGACAGCTACAACCCGCCCTAGAGCGGCGGCTTGCTGCATCGCTTCGTACAACGTCAGATCGTCGGCGGCCGGAAAGTCGGCCATGCCGCTGTTTGACATAAACGCCTTAAAACCAACGACGCCGAGCGCGGCCAACTCGGCCAACTCGGCCTGGTTGCCCGGCACGATCCCGCCCCAGAGCGCAAAATCCGTCAGGGCGGTTCCATTGGCTGCGGCGCATTTGGCCTGAAACGCCGCAGCGTTGAGGATCGGCGGGTTGGCGTTAAGCGGCATGTCGATTGCAAGCGTGCCGCCACCGGCAGCCAGCGCACGGGTGCCGCTGGCCCAGCCTTCCCATGCAGTTCGACCAGGATCGTTGAAGTGGACGTGTGCGTCGATCAGGCCGGGCAGCACATGCAGGCCCCGCGCATCAATCTCCGCATGCGCAGTGCCGGACACCTCCGCTTCAAGCGCAACAATCCGCTCCTCAGCCACCGCCAGATCGGCATGTACCAACCCATGCGGCAGCACCAGCGTTCCCCCACGGATGATTACGTCGTAACTTGGCATTTTCAGCCCTCAGCCCTCAGCCCTCAGCCCTCAGCCCTCAGCACTTAACTCTATAAACCTGCTCAATACTGCAATGCTCGTCGCAACATCACCCTCGTGAACAGCTTCAGCAGGGTTATGGCTGATGCCGCCGACACAGCGCACAAACAGCATTGCTGCGGGCACAACCAGGCCAAGCACCATCGCATCGTGGCCGGCGCCGCTGGGCAGTTCGAGCGGTTCGCTGCCGCACGCCACTACCGCCGCAGCCAGCCGAGTGCGCAGAGCAGCATCCATCGGTACGGCGTCGATCTCTTGCACATCTTCCCAGACTGCATGCACCCCACGCTCTGTCGCAATCGCGGCGGCCTTCTCGCGCAGCAGCATCGCGGCTTCAATGCGCGTCCGATCACTCTGATGCCGCAGGTCGATGCTCAGGCTGACGCGTGCCGGAATGACATTGCTGGCGCCGGGAGCCAGATCCAACTGCCCCACCGTCACCACCAGGCCGGCCGTATTGCGCGCAACTGTTTCAGCGGCCAGGATAAATGCGGCGGCGGCACAGAGCGCATCGTGGCGCAGTTCCATCGGCACGGTGCCGGCGTGGCCTGCTACCCCGTGAAAGCTCACCCCGGTACGTGAAATGCCTGTAATCGCACTGACAATCCCAACCGGCAGATGCTTTGCTTCCAGCAATGGCCCCTGTTCGATATGCACTTCACAGTAGCCGATCAGATCGTGCAAGGGCCGGGCTGCAGCGCTAATCTGTTCGGGGTTGCCGCCAAATGTCCGCAGTGCAGTGCCGATTGTCGTCCCCGCAGCATCGGTAACGCTCAGCAGCGCCGGGTCGAACTTGCCGATCAGCGCCCGACTGCCGAGCAATGCACTACCAAAGCGCAGCCCTTCTTCGTCGGTAAAAGCAACAACTTCCAACGCGATCGACAGGCGCCGCCCGGCACGGTGCAGCTGCGCAACAGCGGCAATGCCCACGAGCACGCCGAGGGCGCCATCATACCGACCGGCATCGCGCACTGTGTCGAGATGCGAGCCGATCAGCAACGTGCGTGCAGCAGCGTGATCCGCGCTATAGCGCCCGATCAGGTTGCCTACCGCATCCTCACGGACGTGCATGCCGGCTGCTTCCATCCAGGCCGCCACCTGCGTATGTACTGCTCGCATCGCCGGCGTAAACGACGGCCGGGTCAAGATCTGCGCTTCGGCGCTGATCGCCCCCAGGATGGCACAACGCTGCATCACTTCTGCGGCTAGTTCAGCTTCCATTGCCAACCCTTTACACAGCCTGGCCATAAACCCGGCTAATCGTCAGGCGCAACGCCATGCGGGCGGCATCGGGACGCTGTTGCAACCAGGCGGCTGCGCGCTCCGGCCCGACATAGCGTAACGCCAACTGTTCACGCAAGTGCGGATCGAAGGGTTCCACAACAGCCATTCCACTCAGCGTCAGATAGCGCCGGGTGGCTTCAATAGCGAGGCTGGCATTGGGGTGACGGCGCAGATTTGCGACCTTGATGCTCTGCGCGCCGACGCTGATCCGGATCGTCTCACCATCAAGTACGTACCAAACTACCGTCTGCTGGATGCTGCCATCGGCGTTGATCGTGGCAAAGACTCCATAGTGTAGCTCGTCGAGAAATGCCCGTTGGCTGGTGGAAAGCAGGCTCATGGATTTCCTTGGATTGGAGATTCTAGCGCATATTGTAGCAGATCTACCTCAGCTTTCCTGCCGCTTACCGCCTGCAATTCAGGGGTTGACTTTAACCGTTGCATAATGCTATAGTACCAATCGGCAAAGTGAAAAGGGGTGCCACGACCGCGTCCCTCCTAATTGTGTGTTACCAAATGGGGGTTTGAGGGCCTGACTCTCGACCCCATCTTCTTGCTTTTGCAGGGCACACGGCGGCATGAGGGGCCAGAGCGCGGGAGAATGCGTGCTCCGGCCCTTCCCTATCTTATGGTGCCATACGACATAATGTGGTAGGACAGCGGTTGTGGCCTGTGGGAACGTCGACGTTTTTTTACGGCAGCGCTTGACAGTGCGTGTATTATGTTAATATACACCCATCCAAGATCGCGACGCCTGCGACACGCATAGCTTGCGCGTGTTGTTTGTGCGCGCCAGGTAAGGCAACTGGGAAGTGCTGGCCATAATTTTATGATGGCAATGCAAACACAGATCACAGAGGAGTCGGGGCCGATGATTGACCGGTTGCTTGAGTTGGCGCGTAAGCGCGGATACCTCACCTACACCGATATTCTCGAGGCCTATCCGCAGCCCGAGCTTCATGTCGCTGAGGTTGATCAACTCTATGCAACGCTTCAGATCGAGGGTGTGAAGGTAGTTGAGTCGCCGGCCGATCTTCAAAAAGGGGCCAACGGCGACGATGAGCCGGTTGCCGAAATCCCCGACCTGGCTGATATCGCTTTCGACGACCCGGTGCGCATGTATCTCCAGGAGATCGGCCAGGTGCCGTTGTTGACGGCTCAGCAGGAAGTGACGCTCGCTAAGGCGATGGAGTCGGGTAATCTGGCGCGTCAGCGGATCGACCGCGAAGAGTATACAACTGCACGCGAGCGGATCGAGCTTGAACGGGCGCTTAGCGGTGGCCAGGACGCGCGTCAGCATTTGATCCAGGCTAACTTGCGCCTGGTGGTGAGTATTGCCAAGAAGTACACTTCTTATGGCCTCACGATGATGGATCTGGTGCAAGAAGGCAATATCGGCCTGATGCGTGCCGTCGAGAAGTTTGACTATACGAAGGGTCACAAATTCTCGACGTATGCGACCTGGTGGATCCGCCAGGCGATTACGCGCGCCATCGCCGACCAGAGCCGCACCATTCGCCTGCCTGTGCATATGGGCGAGGCGATCAGCCAGGTCAAGCGTACCTCGCATAAGCTTCAGCAGTCGATGCAGCGCGAACCAACCCCCGAGGAGATCGCTGAGGCGATGGGTATCTCGGCTGGGAAGGTGCGCCGCACGCTTGAGGCGAGCATGCACCCGCTTTCGCTCGAAATGCCCGTCGGACAGGAAGGTGAAGGGCGCATGGGCGACTTCATCGAGGACGATCGAATTTCGACGCCCTCTGAGGCTGCCGCTGCAAGCATGCTCCGCGAGCAAATCGAAGAAGTGCTCCAGAAGCTGCCCGAGCGCGAGCGCAAGATCATTCAGTTGCGTTACGGCCTCAAAGATGGCCGCTACCGTACGCTCGAAGAGGTCGGTGTTGAGTTCGGGATTACCCGTGAGCGTATTCGCCAGATCGAGGCCGTGGCGCTACGCAAGCTGCGCCACCCACATCTTGGCAAGAAGCTACGCGGTTACCTCGATTGATCTGCTGAATCAGCTTGCCCGAAAAGACGCCCTGATGGGGCGTCTTTTTTATTCCGCCCAAAGCTCGGCCCGAAACGCCTCCGCCACCAGATAACAACGCTCCCCCGCCTGCGCCACGTTTGTAACCACATATTTGCCCACCCTAAACCCGAGCTGTGCATCCAGGATTGCGTCAGTCGTTGTGCGCCAGGCCTGGGCAAGCTCCGGCGACGTGTGTTGTAACACCGTCCAGTTTGTGGGTATTTCGAGCGCGACCACCGGCGCCGTAGTGGTTGCCGCAAGCTGTTCCGGCCCGTCGTTTAGTACCACCAGCTCCGGCAGATCCGCCAGGCTCAGCTTGCTGCGTGGGCGCGGCGTTAAGCCGGCGCTCCCATGGGCTGAATCAGGCAGCCAGACGACCCCAAGCCGTGAGGCAGTTACCCGGTTTAACGCATTGGTGAAGGGGTAGTAGCTTGGATATACCTTGCCCGCAATTGCGCGCAGAGTGGCGAAGTTGAGCGTGGCATTGGCCATCTGGAGCGGGTCGGCAGTCCAGTGGATTGCGCGCATCCCGGCGGCGAGCGCCGCCTGGGCCTGGGCGCGCTTGAGCGTTGCGGCGAGCCCGCCCCGTCGATGCGCCGGATCGATCGCCAGGAGTTGCGACTCTAGGTAGAGCCGGGTCGGCGCATTGGGTAAGCCATCCGGCGCGGTAAAACGCGTGAAGCCAAACAAAAACCCGACGACCTTGCCGTCGGCGCGGGCGACCAACGAACTGCCCGGCTTAAACTCGGCGCTGTGCAGATCAACGGGATAACCCTGGCCCGCCTCGGCGCCCCACACGGCCCGCTGGAGCTCACTGATCGCGGCGAGTTCCATGCGGGCGGGCGCGCCGATGGTATAGGCGCCGACCATTGTGCCCTCGGCGTGGAATGTGTGTTCAGCAGTGGGTACATACAGCACCGCGCAATCAGGGGCGATCTGCGGCTCGATTGCAGCAAGAACAGTTACTGGGTTGAGGTCTTCAGCATGCAGGCGCAACGTGACATAACGAATGCCGTTAATAATCGTTCTGGGAAAGAGCAGCGCCGCACCAAGAGGCGTTCCGGCGGGATCAGTAAGCTGAAACAAGCGTCCGCCTAGCTTGGGGAAGGTGGTTTGCACAAAATAAGGCGGAAACAAAGCCGGGTTTGTTGGGTAGCCGAGATGCGCCCAAAGCGTATCGATCTGGGCGCTCCAGTAGGGATCATGCGGCGAAAGGAGCGTCGCCCTGAGGGTCGGTTGGCGTGCTGAAGATTCCATGCTACATTCTCAGTTCAACATGCTATACTCGTACGCGGTGGAGGCGCCCTGAACAATTATCTGAGAAGCTATGCAAACCCAACAACTTGCGGAAGTTCTGCGCGCCGAGGCGGGCAAGGTACTTGTCGGCCAGGAAGAAGTATTTGATCTGCTGCTTGTCGCGCTGCTCAGCGGTGGTCATGTACTGCTTGAAGGCGCGCCGGGCACAGCCAAAACGCTGATGGCCAAAACGCTGGCCCAGTTGATCCAGGCCGAGTTCAAGCGGGTGCAGTTCACCCCCGACCTGATGCCCTCCGATGTCGTCGGCACGCAGGTGTTTGAACTTGGCAGCGGCGAGTTTAGATTGCGGCGCGGCCCGATTTTTACCCAAATTCTGCTCGGCGATGAGATTAATCGCGCCCCGGCCAAAACGCAGAGCGCATTGCTGGAGGCGATGGAAGAGCGCCAGGTGACGATCGAGGGCGAGCGCCTGATGTTGCCCGAGCCGTTTTTTGTGGTGGCGACCCAAAACCCGATCGAGTACGAAGGTACCTATCCGTTGCCCGAAGCCCAACTCGATCGCTTCCTCTTCAAACTGCTCGTTAGCCATCCGCCGTTAGCCGTCGAACTTGAGGTGCTGCGGCGTTATCATCGTGGCTTTGATGCCCGCCGCCTGGAAGACGCGGGCCTGCGCACTGTTGTTTCACCCGCTGATCTGTTGGCGTGTCGCAGCGAAATTGCCAATGTGCAGGTTGAAGAAGGCATTCTGAGCTACATTGGGGCAATCGTCGGCGAGAGTCGGCGTAGCCCGGATCTCGTGCTGGGCGCAAGTACGCGTGCCGCAATTGCGCTGCTGCTCACGTCAAAGGCCTATGCCGCAATCCAGGGCCGCGCATATGTCAGCCCAGACGATGTAAAACTCCTGGCCCGACCGGTCTTGCGCCATCGCATTTTGCTACGTCCTGAAGCAGAAATCGAAGGCCTTACCGCCGATAATGCAATTGGGCGGATGTTGACCCGCGTTGAAGTGCCACGTTAGTTCAGGCGGCAGGCGGCAGGCGGCAGGCGGCACGAGGCAGGCGGGTGATGCCCTGCACGCCTGCACGCCCACGTCCTACACGCCTCACGCCCCGCACGCCCACGCTCCACACGCAGTTCCATCCTCACGACGGATTGAGCAAGAAGCTCATCGTTGCCGTGAGTACGTCGGCTGCGACTGGTTCTTCAACAATGGCGATCGTCCAGTCGCTGGCGTAGGGCACCGACTGAAGGTGTACCATCGGTAGCGCGCTGGCAATGATGATCGGCGTGTTGGCCGTACTGTCGTCGGCGCGTAGGCGCTCGATCAGTTGCTCTTCGGGGGTTTCCATCGCAGGCAACGCGATTACGAATAAGTCGGGCATCGGGGCGGGGATGGCGTCGGGGCCGTGGGTGCTGACGACAAACGAATCAGGCGGGATCAGCGTTGCCAGGCGCTCACGGACGGTGGGGTCGGTAGAGATGACCGCAACTGCGATAGGCATAAGCGTACCTCTCCTCAACTACCAGAATCTTCTGCGGCACATTGTAGCATAGACGCGCCACAGAACAAAAGGCGCAGATACGACGAAAGAGCAGTCAGGTCTGTAGGCCTGACTGCTCTTTTGGCTCTGTGGGAAGTGGTTTACGCTCCGATTATAGATCAATACGACATAAGAATTGATCCTTGGCGCGGGTGAATGGGCTGACAAGCACCCGCCTGAAGGCTAATTCCGGCGCGGGTGCAAGCAATGGGTTGGCTATTGCTGTCAACTCGCTCGTCGTGGCGCCCAGGCTGTTCGGTGTAGCGCCGGTGCTGCCCACCAGCGGCAAGTAGATCGGCGGCGCCGGCGCCGGGGCAGGCGCACCGGTGGCGGTCGGCGTTACAGTAGCGGTGCTTGTACTCGTAGTCGTTACTGTAGCGGTGGCTGTACTCGTACCGGTGGCGGTGTTGGTTGGGGTGTTGGTTGCCGTGCTGGTGGCGGTGTTGGTTGGCGTGTTGGTTGCCGTACCGGTGGCGGTGTTCGTTGGTGTGTTGGTTGGCGTGCTGGTGGCGGTGTTCGTCGGCGTGCGGGTCGCTGTTGCCGTTGCGCTGTTGGTTGCTGTGCTGGTAGCGGTGTTCGTTGGTGTGTTGGTCGGCGTGCTCTGGTTACTGACGGTGTAGATTTCGAGCACGTTCGAGTCGGAGTAACCTGCCCTGGTACCGCCGGCGCCGACATAGATCTTGCCGTTATAGAGCATTGGGAAGATGCCGTGGCGCGCAGTGGGTATGGTTGCGCCGGTGCGCCAACTGTTCGTCGTCGGGTTGTAGATATCGACCCGATTATAGACACCCTGGCCAACGGCACCGGAACCGTTGATCGTTTCACCGCCGATCACATAAAACTCACCATTTGCATATATCGCCCGGCCCATGCCGCCGCGCCCGATCGGCAGTGGTTTGAGCGGTGAGCCTGATGTGTTGCTTGACACCCACGCATCTGTAGCCGGATTATAAATTTGCAGCGTATTGAAGCCGTTGGCGACCGTGTTGTTGTCGCCGCTGCCCGCCCCGCGCCCGCCAAAGACGAACAAACGCTGGCCGTCAGTAGCGGCGGCGGCGTGGTTGCGTCCCTGCGGCATCGCCGCCGGCTGGGTTGCTGCCCAGGTATTGGTGGCCGGATCATAAATGCCGCCCCGCGCAACCGTAGCGTTACCTACAATTCCGCCGAAGACATAGACTTTCCCGCCGATCACCGCTGAAATGGCCGATCCGGTGTTCCAGGGCATGTTCGCACCCAGGCTCCAGGTGTTATTGGCCGGGTTGTAGATCTGCACCTTGCCGCGGCTGGTGGTGCCGCCGTTGCTGCCGCCGAAGCCGCCGAAGAGGTAGAGCTTGCCGCCAATCACCTCGGCGGTATGGTGATTCCCCGGATAGGGCCGTTTGGCCAGGTTCATCGTCCACTGGCCGGTCGTCAGGTTGTAAGCGAAGGTGGACTCATTATTGGTCGTATTGCCGCTCTCGCCAACCAGGTACATCATATTGCCGATGATGCCGCCGGCTACCTCGCCGATCGCGCCGGGCATGGTTGTTCCCGTCGCCCAGGTATTCGGCCCGCTAGCCTGAGCCATGGTTTGGCGGCTGGGTACGGCGAGTGAACTGCATATAACACCAAGGATCAGTAACACTGCAAGGTAAAGCGGCAGCCGTGTACGCCTGGTAGGGTGATGACGGACAGGTGTCTTTTGCACGCGGATCCTCTTCTACTGCTCTGGGACGTACAGCCCGAACCTCTATGCGTCCAGGCCCCGACGAATTGCAATTCGGGAATGTGTGCCGTCGTAGTATGCCGGATGATCTGGTTTTTTGTCCAGCGAAACCGCTCTTTTTAGGTCATAAGCAACACGATTGTCACATGGAAGGGTGATGCGAGTCATCATCTATTCATTTGCAGCGGGCAGTCTATAAGGAGTAGCGCATAGTGTAGATCTTAAAAGAACATCGGAACAGGTTCAATGCAGCTTCATTCTCGTTTCTGGCGCAGTGTCGCGCCCTTCATGATTGTCACGCTCCTCGTAGGAAGTCTTGCTCAGCTTTTTGTCGCCCAGCCGGTTCAAGCCAATACCAGTGGTGTGCTTACCCCGGAAGAAAACGCCTTTTTTGGCTTCAATGCCGGTAACTGCCCCGCGGCATACCCTGCGTTCGGCCTCTGTCGCGGCGGCGGGATCCTTAACAGCGGCTTCACCGCCGTTTTACCGGGAACTAACGCTGCTAACCAAGCCAACCTGAACTTCAATAACGCCGGCACAGGCACCCTCAGGATCACCAGCACTACCGGTGACGCCTATCAAGGTACAGCCGCCAAGCAAGATAACGCCCTCGCTGTGCCGTTCGACGCCAGCCGTCGGCCATTCAGCGTTGGGACGCGCTTGCTCCCGCCTTTTAATATCGATCGGAATTTTCAGAGCGGCGGAGTGATGCTGGGCCTGGACGAGAATAACTATGTGAAGCTCGTGATGGCTTACAACGACTTTGGCGGCGGCGGAAATCGGCGTGGGATCCAGTTTGCCGTTGAGACGAATAATGTTTTTGCCGCCAATGCCGGCAGTTTGCCGCTGCCAACGGTAACGACCAGCCTTGATCTGTTCCTCAGCGGTGATCCCACGACGAATACCATACGGGCACTGTATCGCATCGATAGCGATGATGTCGAGGATATTGTTGAGATCGGCACCCAGTTCGTCGATGCGAAGTTCTTTGCCGAACTAGCCTATGGCGGGCTGATCACGACAAGCTTTAGCGCGCCCAGCAATCCCTTTACCTACAACTTCGATTGGTTCAAGATCGGCGAATATGTGCGTCCCGGCGCGTCCAGCAGCGGGATCAGCTTCACCGGCCCGACCCGCGTGATCGACCGCCCCGGTACGCAGGCGCTCAATCCAGCCACGGTTTTCGCCAATCCCACCACGCTGGCCTTCGGCCCCGACGGCCGACTCTATGTTGGTACGTACCGCGGGCGGATCTACTCATACGCGCTTGGCCCCGGCAATTCGCCCACCGATGTTCGCGTATATGAACAGATCTACAATCGCCCTAACCGTACGTGTCCAAGTAGTAGCAGCGACCCGATCGTTCCGCCGATCGGCCAGGTCTGTACCCTCGATCCGGCAGTCATTGGCCGTCAGGTATTGGGCATCTCGTTTAGCCCCAACGCGACGCCGACCAATATTGAACTTTACGTAACGCATAGCGATCCGCGCTTCACCAAGAACCAGAGCATTGATAGCACAGTTGCCAAACGGATCGACACCAACTCGGGCATCCTCAGCCGGCTGACGCTAAATGGCGCCGGGGCGGTGACGGCGGACGAAGATCTGATCACCGGGTTGCCGCGTTCGCGTGAGTTCCACTCGATCAACGGCCTCGACTTTGACGATGCCGGCTGGCTCTATATCAGTGTCGGCGGGAACACAAACACCGGCAGCCCAAGTAGCTTCTTCAGCTTCTTGCCCGAATTCTTCTTCTCGGCCTCGGTGGTGCGGGTACGCCCGGCGGATCTCGTCGCGCCGCTTGATGTGCGCAGCTTCACCAGCCCGGCTGATCTTGACCCATATACGGGCGTGTTTGAGCTCTTCGGCACCGGTCTGCGTAATGCCTACGATATCGTCTGGCACTCCTCGGGGCGCCTCTACGCCAATACCAACGGGAGCAATGGCGGCCTCGGCACTACCCCCGGCCCGGCCAACGGCTGCCCGAACGGCGTTGCCGTGGGTATATCAACCCAAGCCGACTCGCTCGACTGGGTGCGGTCCAATACCTATCATGGCCATCCCAACCCGGCGCGTAATGAGTGTGTCTGGGGCAACGGCAACTACCCCGGCGGCACAACCCTGACCCCCGAAGCCAACTATGAAGCTCCGGTATACCTTTACAGTGGAGCTCAGTCGGTGAATGGCATCGCCGAGTATACGGCCCCAACATTCAGCGGGCAGATGCAAGGCGACCTGATCGTTGCGGCCTATGCTGGCACGGAAAGCGTGCGCCGCCTGGTGCTCGCCAGTGACGGCGAATCGGTGCTCTCGGATCAGATCCTGACCCAGGCGCTGAGTACACCACTTGACGTAACTGTTGCCGCCAACGGCGCGATCTTCATTGCCGATCTCGGCACAGTTTCTTCAAGCGATAATGCGGCGAGTCCAGGCGGGATTTACATTCTGACCGCCAATGACACCGGCGGCACAGCGACGACCTGCCGCAGCGCCGGGGTTGATCCGGCCCTTGCCGACAGCGATGGCGACGGCTTCCTCGACCAGGACGAGATCGATAACGGTACCGACATTTGTAATGCCTCGTCGCAGCCGATCGACAGCAATGGCGTGCTGGTTAATGCCATTCTGACCGGTGGTTATCTGCTCTCCGACTTCCACGACCCAGACATCGACGGCGACGGAATTCTGAATGCTGAAGAACAGCTTCAGTTCGACTCGGCCAACGGCATTGCGACGCCGCTGCCGCTCAACATCGACTTTGCGGGCGATGGCGACGGCATCCAGAAGACCGGTTTCTATGGCGTGCTGCTGCGCGATAATCCCGGCGCGACGCTGAGTGCGCTTGAAGGACGCGGCTTTGGCCTCTATGAGCCAACGGCACGCCTGCGCGCCAATGGCGTCAGCGGCGCGCTCGGTCTGCTCGCAACCGATGGTTCGCAGCGTGGCCCAAGCAATGACCAGGATAATTTCCTTCAGGTCGGCTTTAATGCGGCGACACAGCCGTTCACCATCACCACCGAGATCGGCAGTCCCTTCACCGGTGAAAGTGCGACAGTCGCAACGCCTGAGGAGGCGGGGATCTACTTCGGCCAGGACGCCGACAACTACGTGCAACTCAGCCTGCGGCGTACGGTTGCCAACCAGGCTACCTTCAGCTTCGCGGCGGAAGCCGGCGGCGGATTGAGCGCCGGCCTGGGCCAGACGGCTACACCGACCCTGGCACTGCCCTTCACTGGCACCATCCGCCTTGCCCTCGTCGGCCACCCAGCGGCGGGCTACCTCGCGGCGCGCTACAGCATTGTGCCGCCGGGCCTGGGCGAACAGCCTACACCCTGGACAACCATCGCCGTATTGCACGATGTGAACTTCAGTAGCTTGGCCGGCTACTTCATCGAGCCGGGTTGCTCGCCCACGTCGGGTGCGGGCTGTGTAGCGGTGGCTGGTCTGGCCACAACCGGGCCCGATCTGGCCTATGGCTTCACCGAGTTCCGCATCGACCCATTCACGAATGCGCTGGGTGGACGCGCAGTGGCCGGTTTTGCCGCCGAGCGCCCCGCGCCCACCACCGGCCCGGTCGATCTGAGCTGGGCGACAAACGGCCAGGCGCTGATTAGTGGCTTCCACATCTATCGCGGCACGAGCGACAATCGCGCGGCAGCGACCCGGATGACGGCAAGCCCAATTGCGCCAACCGGCGATCCATTGCGTAGCCAGAGCTACAGCTACAGCGATGCAAGTGCGCCGGTGAACCCGGTTTACTACTGGCTGGAACCGCAGATCGTGGGCGGAACGACCGGCAGCGAACTGAGCACTACGCTGAACGAAAAGGCCAACCAGACGATCACCTTCGCAGTGCTGGCTGATGTGACCTTCGGCGTCGCGCCGATCACGCTCAGCGCTACGGCCACGTCGGGCCTGCCGGTAAGCTTCAGTGGCACCGGTGCGTGTAGCGTGAATGGAACGACCCTGACGATCGACGGCGCCGGCGCCTGTGAAGTAACCGCTACCCAGGCCGGTAATGCGACCTTCAACGCAGCCCCGATTGTGACGCGGAGCTTCGCGATTGCCAAGGCGGCGGCGACAGTCGCAGTAACCAGCACTACCCGGACGTTCGACGGTACCAACCCGCCCGTCAGCGCGACAACCGACCCGAGCGGACTGGGCTTGACGGTTTCGTATGTCGGCACCGGTGCGACGAACTACGGCCCCTCAACGATTCCGCCGACGAATGTCGGTGAGTATGCAGTGGTAGCGACGATCAATGCGACGAACTATCAGGGTAGCGCCGTGGGCGACCTAGTCATTACCCCGGCGACGGCGCAGATCGTGCTGACCAACCTCACGCAAGGCTACACCGGTGCAGCACGATCAGTGACAGTCACGACGATACCGGCAAGTTTGGCAGTAAGTGTGGTTTATCAGGGCACCGACGGCACAACCTACGGGCCAAGCGCCACCGCACCGACCGAGGTGGGCCGTTATACCGTAGCGGTAGACATTGCCGCCAGCGAAACGAACTACACCGGCACGGCAACGGCGACACTGGCGATTATTGCCAGCCAATCGACGATTAGTATCGCTAGCCCGACGGTAACCTTCAATGGTACGCCACAGACGGTCACCGTCACGACTACCCCACCAGGGCTGCCGTTCACGCTGAGCTATAACGGCGTGGGCGGCACAAGTTACGGGCCGAGCAGCACTCCGCCGACAAACGCCGGCAGCTACATTGTGCGGGCAACCGTGACTGAATCGAATTATGCCGGGACGGCAAGCGGAACCTTGACCATTCTGCGTGCCCAGGCCGAGCTGATGATCAGCGGGCTGAGTGTGGTGGCGAATGGTACACCGCGCCCAGTGACCGTTACGACGAGCCCGGCAGGTCTGAGCGGTGTGATCGTAACCTACACCGGCGTGGGCAGCACGACCTACGGCCCAAGCACTACTCCGCCGACGAACGCAGGCACCTATCGGGTGGCGGTGGAGTTGAACCACCCGAACTATGATGCCGCAGTAACCCGTGAACTGCGGATCACCGAACCGGTGCCGGCCGAGAACCGGTTCACAGTCTTCCTGCCGATCCTCAGGCGGTAAGAACCGGATGCGCTAAATAACCACAACGCCGATCCAATGGATCGGCGTTGTGGTTTGTTCTGCACAGCCTCTTTAGCTAGGCGTCGAATGGGTCGGCGCTGAATTGATCGTGGACTTCCTGAAGCTGAATGTCGCGGTAGCTAGCGTAGAAACTGCGCGTCACCTCGACGCTGCGGTGGCGTAAGATCTGCGAGACTTCGGCCAGCGCGACACCTTCATTGAGCAGGTGGTAACCGACAAAGTGGCGAAAGGTGTGCGGGGTTACTTCGCGGAGCAACGCCGCTTCGTCGAAACGGCCCTCAAGCTCGGCCAGGTGGGCCTGCCCCTCGGCGGCCCCGGTGACAATCCGCCAGCCGCTGCTGCGGGTCAGGCGCCCGCCGGCGGTGCGTCGGTCGAGCGAAATAAACAATGCTTCGTTGGCCCGTGGCCAGTTCCGCGCCTCCAGGTAGGTGTGCAGTGCCCGCTCAGCGGGGCGACGGACAAACAATGTACCCTCACGGCGGCCTTTGCCGCGCACCGTGACCCGGCTGAGCATACGCCGATCGCGGCAAACATCGCCGACATCGAGGCTCAGCGCCTCGGAAATACGCGCCGCCGACGAGAAGAGCAAGTGCAACAGACTGGCGTTGCGCAACCGAATCAGCAGCAGACGCGGCGTACGATCCTCTTCGGCGCCACTTGGCTTGTCATAATATGTTACCAGCCGACGTAGATCGGGCGGTGTGGGTGCCACTGGATCGGGCAGGCGCGGTAGGGCACGCGTAACCTCTGGGCGCACAGCCGCAATCCGAAAGCTGATCGCAGCATACGACTCGGCAAGGGACAAAAAGCCGAAGAGCGGTCGTACATAAGCGTGGATGCTGCGCGCCGAGAGCCGTGTGTCGGACGCGGCCGGGTGCTGCGCGCGCAGGGAAAGATCGTAGCTGCGCCGGCGCAGGATGCGCACATACTCTTGCAGGTCGTCGAGTTGGAGATCATTGAGGGTGCGCCGCTGTTGCCCTTCGGCCCAGCGCACGAACAAACGTACGGATGTCGTATAACTATCGACGGTGCGCCGCGCATGATGGCGCTGCTCATCGCGCAAGCGTTGCTCTTCAATGTCAAGCGTGGCCTGATCGATCGGCTCATCCTCATCCAGGCCGGCCAACGTCAGCCGGGCCAGCCAGATCGCACCGGCATCGGCGAGAGTAGTTTCGGGTGTGAGCGTGCGCTGCGCAAGAATGAGTGGTGCTGTCATAAGGATTGGGGGCGGGTCACGACCCGCCCGTACGAAGATGAGTTTACATAATAATAAGGCAGATCAGATTGAGCGCCCTGTAGTCTGCCTCTTGCCGCTTGTCTCCTGCGCTCTGCCAGCTGCGCCTCACTGCAAAGGACTGCAAGGACACAAGATTCTAAACAACGAGCAGCGCATGGAGCGCCAGGGGGAGTATAGCATACCTATTTCGTATGTGCAACATATTGGAAGCTATGTTGCACATACGGGGAAGCAACCCAGCGGCCCTGCCGAGCCGCCAGATCCCAGCTGATCCCATACACTGGCTGACTTACGCGCTCATGCGATCCGCGTTGGGAAGCCGGCCGCGCCGGATCGCGCTGTACCCTTACACTTGGCATCCGAATCCATTTACTGAAACTCATTATTATGTCAATATCATTCCGCACGCGGAGCTGCGGAAACGTCTGATGATCTGATGTTTTACCGCTTTACCGTTTTACCGCTTCACCACTGGGGCAAACCCGTTCCAACCAGACAATTGCCCCGAGCGCCACGCCGACAGCGATCACGGCGACCAGATAAGCCTCGTAGAGCCGCGCCTGAGTGAGATAGACGCCAACCATCCCGCACGCGCCGCCGATCAGGTAGCAGGTGAGCACGGCTTCACGCTTCGTAAGACCCAGGGCGTGTAAGCGGTGCGACAGATGATCTTTGCCGGCAGTCGTGAAGGGATTAACCCTGCGCCGCAGCCGGGCCACAACCACCAGCGCCGTATCGAAGATCAGCAGCGCCAGCACGCACACCGGCACCATCCAGGTGACGGCCGGCACATTGCCCAGAAAGCGCAGTTTGATCGCTAGAGCCGCCAGGATGAAGCCAATGAACAGGCTTCCGGTGTCGCCCATAAAGATTGTAGCCGGGTTCAGGTTATAGCGCAGGAAGCCGACACAGGCGCCGATCAGCGCAGCGGCCATTGCGCCGACGAGCACCTGGCGCGGTTCGTTCATGAAGGCCAGCAAGAGGAAAAACGACGCAGCGATCGTTGCCGCGCCGCCGGAAAGTCCGTCCATATTGTCGAGGAAATTCAGCGCGTTGGTGATCCCGACGACCCAGAGCAGGGTGATCGCCCAGTTAAGCCAGGGTAACCCGAAGAGTTGGATTTGGGTGCCGCCGACGAGTAGGATGACGCCGGCTAATAGCTGACCGGCGAGCTTGAGCGGCGCAGACAACCCCCAGCGATCATCGGCGAGGCCGAAGAGCGAGATCAGCGTCGCGCCCACCAGGATGCCCACCAGTTCACGAATATGCGCCCGGTCGCCGAAGAGCAACAGGGTTGCCACAAAGGCGGCATAGATCGCTGCGCCACCGAGCAATGGCACCGGCAGCGTATGCACATCTCGACTGCGCGGCACCGCCACTACCCCAACCCGTAACGCCGCTCGTCGCGCCAGCGGTGTCGCAACGATTGAGAAGGTAAGGGCCACAAAGAGGATGAGCGTAATCTGGATCATAAGTGACGCGTGACGATGGGAGCAAATAAGAGTTACGACTACAGTCAGACTGTCAGACTGGATTACTGGCGGGCCTGCTCCACAATCTGGATCAACTGCGTGGCAGCCTGTACATCACGTTGGCGGTTAGGGGCGGCGCCGAGCACACCAAGCAGGCGGCGTTGCTCGTTGATTGCTTCATCGTAGCGACCGGTATCGCTGAGCACCAGCGTATAGTTGCGGCTGTAATCGACATTGGCCGGAGCAATCAGCACGGCGCGCCCATACGCCTCCAATGAGCCGGATACATCACCGCTGCGCACAGCCATCAGGCCGCTGATTGTGTGCAACAGCGCGGCCCGGTCGCGCAGTACCGGCAGGTCGTACTGGCGCTCGGCCAGTGGTTCGACGCCGGCCAGCGTCGCATCAGCACGGGCCGCCTCCTGAGCAAAGGCGCTGCGCAGGCGCTCGATCAGTTCCGGCCGACCGGCCAACCCTTCGGCCATGCGCTCAGCCGCGTTTGCTACGCCCAGGGCCGAAAGTTCAATGGCGCGTACATAGCTCTCTGCGGCACGCTCCAGATCGTTATCGCGCACCCGGTAGATGTCGCCGAGGCGCACGAAGGTATCGGCATAGCGAGGATCAA
Source organism: Chloroflexales bacterium (assembly GCA_038247995.1). Taxonomy (GTDB): domain Bacteria; phylum Chloroflexota; class Chloroflexia; order Chloroflexales; family Chloroflexaceae; genus JBBRUG01. Next base: position 17,231 of record JBBRUG010000074.1, read on the forward strand.
GCGTTGCCGAATGATTGAGCAATTCTTCAGCCTGCGTGTACGCATCGAGCGCCGTCGGCCCAGCGCCGGTACGGCTGGCATAGGCGCCCAACTCGGTCAGCGCCCCGGCGCGCTCATTAATCAGGGTAACATCCTGGGGAGCAATCGGCGTGAGTTGTTCATACCAGTTGATCGCCGCGCGCAGTCGCTCCGGGTTATCGTCCCAGGTAGCCCAATAGCTGTTGAGCCGCCCCAGGTTTGCATAGTGATCCTTGTTGCGCGGGCTCAGCGTGCGCGCTTCGAGCAGCACTGCCTCGGCATAACTCATCAGCCGGTTGGGCGGGGTGCGCTCCAGAAAGGCGACAATCGCATCGGCGCCATCAAGGCGTAAAATATCGCGCACTGCGACACCGGGATCAGCAACGCCGGGATCAAGACCCTGTAAACGCAACGCATCGGCGATGCTCATCAGGGTACGCCCGAGGTTGAGGTAGTAGAAATCTTCACGCGGGTTGCTGCGGATCGTATCAAGATAATCGTCGGTGGCGGTAACCAGCCGATTCAGGTCGTAGCCTGCCGCCTCGCTTGCGCTCTGGCCTTGCTGAAAGCGCATGTCGGCATAGACTGGTTGCAGATTGAACCACCAGACCAGCCCACACGCATTCGCTAGCACGAGCGTATAGACGCCCAGAGCGGCGGGGCTCAGGTTGCCGCGCCGAGGAAAGCGCCCGGCATCTGGTGTACGAGAGGCGTTACCGCGTTGCGGCGCACCACGTCCCGTCTTTGCGCCGCCTTTGCGCTGCTGTGGCGCAGGCACAGGTTCAGGTACGGGTTCCGGCGCGGGCGCCGGTGCGAGGCTGAGCGGATAGTGCCCGGCCAGGCCACCGCCGACAACCGTAACAGCGAGCAGCACCCAGAGCATCATCAGGGTTGAAACAACCGGAATGCCGACCAAGCCCTCAACGACATGGGCGCTCACTGCGCTCAGCGTGGCGATGAAAAAGAGCTGCCAGTGCCATGCCTCGCTGCGGCGGATCAAGCGCCAACTGAGCGCAACGAAGCTGCCGATCACAAAGAAGTAGCTCACCAGGCCCAGCAATCCGCGCGTCACCAGTTCGTCGAGCAGCGACTGGTGCGAGCGATCCGGCGAGGCGCCTCGCGCTTCAACACCGGCCAGGGCCGGCGGGTAGAACGGGTTAAAGGCGACGAACATGCTCTCCGGCCCCCAACCAACGACTGTGCGCAGCGGATTGGCTGTAATCAGGCCGACAGCGCCGCCGCCATACGCGTCACCCGCCCAGATCAACCGCCGCACGAGGCCGGTGCCGCTGTTCACTTCGAGCAAGCGGCCCATCCGCCCGATGTAGGGCACCTCGCGCAGCCGCTCGAAAACCGGCGCATGAGAGAGGTTGAAGGCGATCAGAAAGCCGCCCAGCGCAACCGCCAGCACAATCCAGGCGCCAAGCGCTGCGCGGAGGCGGGCCACCTGAGCAGTTGCCCCGGCGGTGTGGGCGTGCCGCAAGCCCTGCCCGAGCAACAGCGAGACGAATAAAAACATCCCGGCGCCCATGCCAAGCCAGGGGCCACGGCTCTGGGTAAAGAAGATCGCCGTTAAGAGCAAACCTGCCGTAAACCCTGCGGCGACGGCATCGATGCGCAGGGCAAGGCGCGACGGTTCAACACTGCGCCGCGGCAGGGTAAACGCAAGCGCGTGCCCGCCGACGACGGCGCCGAGACTCAGGATCAACCAGAGCCACCAGGGGCCAAGTGCCGGCGCTGGGCCAAACTGCTGCACGTTCGGGCCACCGGCCGCACTCAGCGCAAAGAGCATTCCAGAGAGCAAGAGGTAGGCAACGTACAGCGCAGCAGGCAGGATCGGTATGCGCTGATCACGCTCAAGCGGGCCGGTAATGAGCCACCAGAGGCTTGTCGCCACGATCACTGCGCCGGGGAAGGCCCACCAGTAGCGCAGGTCGATCACGCGCACCGTTGCCCCAAACGTAATGACGGTCAGGATCAGCAGCAGGCCGCCGAGGAACAACAGCAAGCGCGTCAGCGCCCAGAGCCAATCGGCGCGGAGGCTCGTAGCAGAACTGGCCGATTGCGCCGCTGCGAGGCCGGCAAACAGGCGATAGAGCGCCAGCGGCACGACCATGATCATATAGGCGGCGACAAAGATCGAGTTACCCATTGTGGAGGCAACGCGGGTGATTACATCGCCGCGCCAGGGCAAAGGATCGAGCTGTTGGTGCTGCAAGATGCCGTAACCACCCACAACGACAGCTGCCGCAAGTGTGAGCGTAATAATCCGTTCCAACTGGGCGCGGCTGCGCAGGTGGGTTACAAGGAGCATAAAGAGCAACCCATACGAGAGATGCGTATAGGTGCCCTGGAGGCGCTGGTACGAACCCCAGAAACTGGTTGCCGGTACAACCGAGGTGATCGTCGTGAGCAGGAACACAGCGGCATAGAACAGCGTCGGTAGGGCGAGTGGAAAGCTACTGAAGCGGCGCCAGAGCGGCGGCCCGGTATGGTCGGGCGGTGGCGGCGGGGCGCCTGCCGATCGGGGCGAGCCGCGCAACCGTTCGAAGGCACGAATCAGTGCAGCAGCGGCCATCACCAGGACAATCGAACGCAGCGTCGTCACTTTGTCGGGTTCGAAATGGCGCGCCGAGTAGAGGTTAAAGTAGATCGGGACGAGCGTAAGCGCGAGCAGCCAACCGGCCTCGATCGCCCATCCACACCAGCGGCTGAGGGTTGTTTCACGTTGCATAGGGGCAATTATGGGTAACGAACCTTACA
>JBBRUG010000075.1:0-19842 GCA_038247995.1 Chloroflexales bacterium
ATCCGATCAGATGCATAACGCTGCGGCCTGGCGCGATCCTAGCTCAGCAGGAAGACCCACTCAGAGGTGATTGTGATGATCATGACCTTTGCCATATAGCCTCCTTGTGGATCTCAGGATTCAGAATTCAGGATTCAGAAGGTTGGTTCTAACTGCGTGTACGGTAAGTTTATGCGGTGCGTTTGGCGTTCACATCGGCCCAGAGGCTGAGTTTGCTCACGACCAAGGTTCGCCTGCGGTTCCTTTGATCCATTGGGCATAGAGCCAACGCAGTGCATCATAGGTAAGGCCGTTGGTAAGCAAGGGAAGAATATGGACGAGGAGCAGCGCCCCACGCGCTTGCCCCGAGAGTGCTGGAGCAACCAGAGCGAGCGGAGCGCTGAGGATCAGGATCAGGTGCAGCATACCCGCAACGTTGGCCGGAGCGCGGTTGCGTGCAGCAACCCCCAGCAGCGCCACCGTCAGCAGCACACAGCCGCCTACGCCGGCATAGGCAGCCCGCTGCTGGGCTAGCGTTTGGGTTGCGGTGGCGGCTTGTAGCGTTGCCGCCAGGCCGACGATCATGCCGCCCTGGAGCGCCAGCGCATACGCAAGCAACGCAGGCGCGATCTGCAAGGAACCGCCCGCGTTGACCTGTGCACCAAGCCAGAGCGCGGTAGTGCGTGCGCCCGCCTCGGCATCGTTGGCCAGATCGCGCAGCGGGCCGTGGACGCCGTTCACCAGCAGGATCAGCAGCAGTTCGTGCAGCATCAGCAGCGCCACCGACCGGTTAATCCGCCCGTCGGCGCCGTACGCAATCAGTGCGGCCCAACCAACGCCCTGGAGCGCATCGGTGAGCGGTGGGAGCGGGCAGCGTTTGCCGTAACGATTGTAGAGCGCAAGCAAGGCACAGGCGGCGGCGAGGGCGAAACGCGGACGACGGACGACGGACGACAGACGACAGATGGCGGACGACTGCCTTGGCGCACGAGCCGTGGCCAGGTGATCGATGAGGAATGTCGTCGCCAACGCGCCCAGGCTGATCGCGCGAGCCGTTGCGGGGCGGATCGCGCCGCGCACCAGCGGATAGTGCGTGCGCAGCGGCTGACCGCGATCCAGTTTCAGGTCGCAGAGATCATTATCGACATACGCAAAGGTGTGAAAGGCTGCGGCAACGCCCAGCAAACGCGCCACCTGCGGGAACGACAATGTACGTTGCGCTAAACCTGCGCCAAGCAGCGGCAGCACCGCCGTCGCACCAAAGGCCGAAAAGCGGGTGAAGTGATACAGATCAAAGATCAGGCGCATTGAATAGCACAAGCGGTCTGGTGTCCACTGGATGCACACCAGACCCATCCACTTCACCTTCAGCCCCGTTTACCCGTCTGGCCGCTATAGGTGCTCTCGAAGATCTTGTCGGCGTTGCCCGCCTCAAAGCCTTCGCGGCGATGCTCGCGGCGCAATTCGTGGGCGGGCAGGTGTGCGAAGGCGGCCAACGGGCGCCGCTCGGCAAACTCGACGTACGATCCGGCAATCATGTGCTGATCGCCGCCCGCAAAGGTGGCCGCGATCAGCTCGGCGACCGTGCTACTCTGCAACAGGTTGCCGTCGGGGCTCTCCTTGATCTTGCCGCCCGAGTCATTCAGCTTGAAGCCGTTGCGCTCCAGGAACGCATTAAAATCGGCAACGCTGTTGTAGCCCGCCGGCAAGTTGTGGATCGTCACCGTGAAATGATTCAAGTAATAGCGGTTGTAGATCACCCAGGCCGCATACTCACTCTCGGCCGCCAATGCCTGATAATCGGCCCAGGTCGGCAGGCGCCACAGCCCACGATGCAGGAAGTCGTCCACCTGCGCGCCGTCGTCCAGGTCGAGGGCGTTCACCGGGTCGTGCGGCACTTCGTCGGTATAACTGGTAATCATCTGCTGGGTTTGGGGCGCCAGATCGCCGACACGCAACTCGGAAATGAAGATCCGCGGTAGATCCGGGCGCGGCGGGCTATACCAGTAGGCGTTCAGCTTTTTCGCGGCGAAGTCGTAGCGCTCACGACGCGCATAGCCATAGTGCAAAAAGATCCGCTCCAGCGAGGCCATACCGAGCTGCGGCACACCCATCGTGCGGAAGGCGATATGGTCATTTTCGATCGCCGCCGCGTCGGGCACAATTCCTTCACGTACCATGGCCGCAACAATCGCGCCCACGTCGGGAACGCGCTCGCGGTAGCGCCGCATCAGGCCGTCGAGCACATGTTGCAGCGTCAGCAACCGATCATCAGTCGTGGTCGTCATAAGTGTCTCCTACGCTGTAGGTGAAGCGCGCACCATTGCACGCGGATCAGATATAGCACAGGTTGACGCAGGATACAAGCTGACAGTAGGCCCGAGTCGTGGTATATTTATGCATGGCGTGCACAGTGTGCACGCCAATCCTTTAGCTTGATCACTTAGCACTCTCCGGCAGAGAGTGCTAAGCCTTGACGGTGGATGAGTCTGGGGCGTATTCTGGGCGATCACATCGCGTCCAGGCCTCCCAGTAGAACTGTGGTTTATTCGCAGATAGCAAGCAGGTACGTCGGCAGACTTCGCCGCGACCCTGGTCAGGATTGCTGTCATGGCGCCGAATCTTACCGAACGGCGACAGTTCATCCTTAAACTGGTGGTTCAGGAATTCGTGGCCACAGCAACACCGGTGGCCTCCGAGGCGCTTGTGCGCAAATACCGGTTGACATTTTCGTCGGCGACGGTGCGCAATGAAATGGCAGCGCTGGAGGAGCTAGGCTACATGACGCACCTGCATACATCGGCGGGGCGCGTACCTACGGATACCGGGTATCGCTTCTTCGTCGAGAATCTGATGGAGCGCACGAATCTCTCGCTTGCCGAGCAGCGCATGATCCGCCATCAGTTCTATCAGGTGCGCGGCGAGCTCGATCAGTGGATCCAACTGGCCGGAGCCGTGCTGGCCCGCACAGCGCACAATGCTTCGCTGGTTACACCACCGCGCGCCGAACTGCTGCGCTTCAAAAGCCTGGAACTGATCGCCATCCACGAAACAATGGCCCTGGCGGTGATGGTCTTTCACGGTGGCATTGTGAAGCAGCAGACGTTCAGCCTCGACCTCGCCCGCAACGCCGACGATCTACGCCGCAGTGCGGCCCGGATCACCGATGCCCTGACTGATTTGACTCTGAGCCAGGTTGAGGGGTTGCTGGCCCGCGATGCAGATCACGCCGCCATCCATTTTAGTGAGTTCGAACGCCATTTGCTCGACAGTGTCGCGCGTTCGATGCAAACGTTTGAGGAGCAGGTTCAAGAGCAGATTTATAGCGATGGGCTGCTCGAAATGCTTAGTCAGCCCGAGTTTCTCCCGACGCTGAACCGGGATGACGCCGAGCGCACTGTCGAACGGATGCGTCGGGCGCTGGAAATTCTCAAGAGTGGGCGCGGCATCGGCCCGCTGATCCCGCAGGCGCTCGCCAGCGATGGTGTACAGGTGATCATCGGCGGCGAAAACAGCGCCGATGAGATGCGCGAATATAGTGTCATCCTGGCGCGCTACGGCGTCGATGGTGCCGTCGCCGGCGTATTGGGCATTATTGGCCCGACGCGTATGGCCTACCCGCGCTCGATCTCGGCGGTACGCTACATCTCGACCCTGATGAGTAGCCTGCTCGCTGAGATCTACAAAGGTAGCGACCAGCGCGGAATTGAGTAGGATTTCCGGTGGTTGGCAAATTAACGTTGTCAATTCACCAACCACGCTCAACTACCGCCGGGGTGGGCGGAGGGGCGTAGCTCCTTCGCGAAACCTTTTACACATTATTAAATCTGGTTTGTGCTGGCAAACGGAGTATATCAAGAGGAGTAATATGAACGACGAGCAAAAGATCGTCGAGCCGACCCCCGAGGACGTTATTGAGCCGACGACGCAAGCCGCCGCAGCGGATACTAAAACGTCGGCGCAGGTAGTCGCCGAACTTGAGGCGAAACTTGCGCAGGCGGAGGCCCAGGCTGCTGAATACAAAGATCAGTGGCTTCGTGCTACCGCCGATTATAAGAACTTCAAGCGCCGCACCGAGATCGAACGCGCTGAACTGATCCGCAGCGCGAGCGCCGATCTGCTCTTTAAGCTGCTACCGGTGCTCGACGACTTCGATCTAGCCGTCGCCAGCATCCCCGCTGCGGTTGCCGAAACCTCCTGGTGGGGCGGCACGCAATTGATCGCCCAGAAGCTGCGCATGACCGTCGAAGGGCAGGGGCTCAAGCCGATCGATGCGGTGGGCCAAGACTTCGACCCGAACCTGCACGACGCGATTGCGTACGAAGACGCGCCGGGCCAGGACGGCAAGATCACTGAAGAACTGCGTAAAGGGTATAAGCTCCACGACCGGGTGTTGCGGCCGAGTATGGTGAAGGTGGGAAGAGGATAATTCATGGCTAAGGTTATTGGGATTGATCTCGGCACAACCAACTCAGTCGTGGCCGTTGTCGAGGGTGGCGAGGCGATTGTGATCCCCAACGCCGAAGGCGCACGTCTGACGCCGTCGGTGGTGGCGATCAACAAGACCGGCGAACGCATGGTGGGCCAGGTGGCCCGCCGGCAGGCCGTCACCAATCCGGAAAATACAATCTTCTCGGTCAAGCGTTTTATTGGGCGCAAACTGAACGAGCAGGTGATCCAGCGCGAGCAGGGGCTGATTCCCTACAATCTAACCGCCGCGCCCAATGGCGATGTTCGCGTCCTGATGGGCGACAAAGACTATGCGCCGCCCGAAATTTCGGCCATGGTGCTCCAGAAACTCAAGGCCGATGCCGAAGCGTATCTCGGCCAGCCGGTTACCCAGGCGGTAATCACTGTGCCGGCCTATTTTAACGACTCGCAGCGTCAGGCCACCAAAGATGCCGGAAAAATCGCCGGCCTCGATGTGTTGCGGATCGTCAACGAGCCAACCGCCAGCGCCCTCGCCTATGGTCTCGATAAAAAGGGCCAGGACGAGACGATTATCGTCTACGATATGGGCGGCGGCACCTTCGACGTTAGTGTGCTGGAACTCAGTGACGGCGTTGTGGAAGTGAAGGCCACCAGCGGCGACACACACCTCGGCGGCGACGACTTCGACCAGCGCATCATCGACTGGCTTGCCAACGAGTTCCAGAAGGAAAACGGGATCGACTTGCGCGGCGACCGGATGGCGCTCCAGCGGCTCAAAGAGGCCGGCGAGAAGGCCAAAATGGAACTCAGCTCGGTGCTGCAAACCGAAATCAACTTGCCCTTCATCACCGCCGATTCTACCGGCCCCAAGCACCTCAATGCGACGCTGTCACGCGCCAAACTCGAACAACTCAGCGCCGATCTGATCGAGCGCAGCATGGCGCCCGTCCGCCAGGCCCTGCGCGACGCCGAACTGAAGTCGAACCAGATCGACGAAGTAATTCTTGTGGGCGGCCAGACGCGCATGCCGGCCATTCAGGATGCCGTGCGCAAGTTCTTCGGCAAGGAGCCGAATAAGTCGGTGAACCCCGATGAAGTCGTCGCAATCGGTGCCGCCATCCAGGCCGGCGTGCTCGCTGGCGAAGTAAAGGACGTGCTGTTGCTCGACGTCACTCCGCTGACGCTGGGCATTGAGACGCTCGGCGGCGTGATGACCCCGCTGATCGAGCGCAATACGACGATCCCGACCCGCAAGGGTCAGACCTTCTCGACAGCCAGCGATAACCAGAGCAGCGTCGAGATTCATGTGCTGCAAGGCGAACGGGCCGAGGCGCGCTACAATAAGAGCCTGGGCCGTTTTGAACTGGCCGGTATTCCGCCCGCGCCGCGCGGGATGCCGCAGATCGAAGTCACCTTCGACATCGACGCAAACGGCATTGTGAATGTGACCGCTGCCGACAGGGCTACCGGCAAAGAGCAGCGGATTACGATCACCGCCTCGTCGGGCTTAAAGGACGACGAGATCGAGCAAATGGTGCATGACGCTGAACTGCACGCCGAGGAAGATCGGCGGCGACGCGAACTGATCGAGGCCCGCAACGCTGCGGACGGTATGATCTATTCGGTCGAGCGCTCACTGCGTGAAGCCGGCACAGAGCTCGACGGCGCCATCCGTGGCGAGGTTGAAGCTAAACTTGCTGCGCTGCGCCAGGTGCTCGATAGCGAAGACGTCGAAAGCATCCGCAACAAAACTGCGGAACTGGCCGTCGCAGCCCAAAAGGTCAGCCAGGCTACTACCCCTGAGGACGCCGATACGGCAGCCGCGAACGGCGCCGAACCGGACACGAAAAAACCCGACGATGATGTCGTGGAGGGCGAATACAAGGTCGATTAAATAAAATTCTGTGGGGTTGCCTCGGCGGCCCCGTAGTCACCCTCTGAGGGAATAGGTATGACCACAGGCGCAAAACGTGATTACTACGAGGTGCTGGGCATTACACGCACGGCCTCACCCGATGAGATCAAGAAGGCGTTCCGTAAGCTCGCACGTCAGTACCACCCGGACGTCAACAGCGACGCCGGCGCCGAGGCCAAGTTTAAGGAGATCAACGAAGCCTACGAGGTGCTCTCCGATGAACAGAAGCGGGCCATCTACGACCGCTTTGGACACAATATGCCCAATGGCGGCATGGGTGGCGGGTATGGCGATCCGTTCGGCAGCGCGGATCCGTTCAGCACCATCTTCGACGCCTTCTTCGGCGGCCAGGCGGCCAACCCACGACAGCGCGGCCCCCTGCGTGGCGCCGACTTGCGCTACAACCTGCGCCTCAGCTTCGAAGAAGCGATCTTCGGCACCGAGCAGGAGATCGAATATCGTCGCCTCGAAACCTGCCCAAGTTGTACCGGCAGCGGCGCCGAACCAGGCACCGACCCGGTGCGCTGTACTAAGTGCAGCGGCACCGGTGAAGTACGTCAGCGCGCTCCGCTGTTCAATATGGTCACGGTTACTACGTGCGATGTCTGTAGCGGCTCTGGAACGGTGATCCCCATCCCCTGCCGCGAGTGTCGTGGCGAGGGCCGGGTGCGCGAGACGCGCCGGATTACCGTCAAAGTGCCGGCCGGTGTTGACCGCAACCAGCAACTGCGCATTAACGGCGAGGGCGAGGCCGGGCCGCGTGGCGGGCTGTTCGGCGATCTGTATGTCGGGCTGGATGTGCAACCCCATGCGATCTTCGTACGCGAAGGCAACGACATCCTGCTCGAATTGAAGCTCAATCTGGCTCAGGCCGCCCTCGGCGACGAGATCGAAGTGCCGACACTCGACGGCGCGCACAAATTGAAGATCCCCGCCGGAACCCAAACCGGGCAGACGATCACCCTGAACGGCCGCGGCGTGCCATACTTGCGCCAACCCGGTCGCGGCGACCAGATCGTGGTTGCGAATGTCGTTGTGCCGACACGCCTCAACGATCAACAGCGCAAGCTGCTCCAGGAACTCGCCCGCACCTTTGATCCGGAAGATCACACCCAGCGCGACGAAGGTTTTATTGGGCGGATCAAAAATTTGCTGCGCTTTTAGAGCAACAAAGGAACAAAAGAACCGAAGAACAAGCCCTTGTTCCTTTGTTCCTTTGTTCCTTTGTTCCTTTGTTCCTTTGTTCCTTTGTTCCTTTGTTCCTTTGTTCCTTTGTTCCTCAGGAAAACTATGGCCACCGAACTCCTCTACGGCCGTAACGCTGTGCGCGAAGCGCTACGCGCGCGCCGACGTACATTGCGCCGCCTGATCGTTTCCAGCGGCGTGCAAGAGACCGGCGTAATCGCCGAGATTGTCAAACTCGCTACCACGGCCAACGTGCCGGTTGAGCGTGTCGAACGGCAACAACTCGATAAACAACTCCGCGACGTCAACCATCAGGGAGTCATGCTCGAAGTCGGCGAGTACCCGTATGTCGAACTCGACGCGTGCCTCGCCCGCGCCACCGAGCGTGAAGAGCCGGCGCTCTTGCTCTTGCTCGATCATTTGCAAGACCCGCAGAATATCGGCACCCTGTTGCGTACTGCCGAAGTTGTCGGCGTTCACGGCGTTATTCTGCCTGGGCGGCGCGCCGCCGAGATCACACCCGCCGTCGTTAATGCTTCCAGCGGCGCCACCGAGCACCTGCAGATCGTGATCGTCACCAATTTGTCGCAAGCGATCGGCGAACTTCAGAAAGACGGCGTCTGGGTTGTGGGCCTGGAAGACGATCCGGCAGCCCAAGATTTCGACACCGCCGACCTGGATATGCCCCTCGCCGTTGTCGTCGGCGCCGAAGGGGCCGGGCTGGCCCGCCTCGTACGTGAGCGCTGCGACTTCCTGGTGCGCCTACCGATGGCCGGCCATGTCGCCTCGCTGAACGCCGCCGTCGCCGGCAGCATCGCCCTCTATGGTGCCTGGCGCCAACGCAGTAAGGGCGACCCTAGTGCTCGCCCGACCCAGCGCAAGAAAACACCGTAAGGGCGACCCTAGTGCTCGCCCGACCCTGGTGCTCACCCACGACTACAGCGATGCCTACAGCATTGCTCAGATCGATTGCGCCTGCGTCCCATGGCGCGAGCGCAGCGCACCACCCGGTTCAGTGGCCGCAGTGGCTCAATCATGGTGCGCAGTGCTCTAGAACGCTCTCCATGCGCATCGGCCCGAAAGGCGCCAGCAAGACCCACATCGGTATGCTGGTGGGTCGCCATACTAACACCCACTTCATCAGCGTCGAGCCAATCTGGCTGAGCCTGCAGCCCGGCGAAGACGGCTGGACGAAGGTCGAGCAGACGATCGACGCCGCATGTTAACGATCAGGAGATCCTGGCGGCATTTGCTGGATTGGCATGATTGGGGATCGCTAAACGCGCCCTGAAGGGCGCTGCTCGTGGTTGCGGAGCAGGTAGCCGCTGAAGCGGCCCGCCTGAATCCTGACGCCTGGAAAACAATGCTGCTCCGCAAATTCAACGTATTGCTGCGCACAGCCTGGATCGACGCGTTAGCCTACCGCGGCCAATTGCTGATCTGGGTGATCACCGGTGCGCTGCCGCTGGTTATGCTGCTCGTCTGGCGCACCATTGCCGGCGATGGCGTAATCGGCGGCTTTAGCGGCGACGATTTTGTAGCCTATTTTGTCGGCGCGCTGATGATTCGCCAGCTTACCAGCGCCTGGATTATCTGGGATCTAGAGCAGGACATCCGGCTCGGCGAGCTCTCGGCGCAGTTGCTGCGCCCCGCGCCGCCGCTCTTGCGCTACCTGGCCTGGGCGCTGGCCGATAAACCGTTGCGCCTGCTCATGGTGCTCCCCATCGGCATGTTCGCCGCATTGCTCGCACCCAACGCCCTGCCCCAACCTGATGCACTAAGCCTGCTCGCGCTGCCGCCCGCGATCGGGCTGGCCTTTCTGGTCTACTTTTGCAATCAGGTTTGCATTGGCCTGCTTGCTTTCTGGTGGACGCAGGTGCTGGCCGTGCAGGATCTCTGGTTCGGCTTCTATTCGCTGGCCAGCGGCTACCTGGTGCCGATCGACCTCTTCCCGCCCCAGGCGATCACACTGCTCAACATCCTGCCCTTCCGCGCCATGCTCGGTTTCCCGCTCGATCTGCTGCTTGGTCGCCTGACGCCGGCTCAGATCGGCTTCGGCCTGCTGCATCAACTGTGCTGGCTGGCGATCTTCTTCGGCATTATGCAGATCCTCTGGCGGCGCGGCCTGCGGCGCTACGGGGCGTTTGGGGCGTAGTAGAGCCGATCCGACGGGTCGGCTCTACTACGCGCCAGTTGCACCCCAACCGATCTTCGAGTATCCTCTACGCACCGCAGAACAGCAACAGAGTCGCGGGGGCTTCGGCCCCCGCTTACTGTCTCGTTTACCCTGCCGTAAAGGCCGGTTATGACCTCTACCAGTACGCTCGAAGAGTTGGCAAGCTACGTTCCGGCCCTCATTTTGCGCCGCATGGCTGCCGATAGCGGGGCAACGCTCACGCCCGACATTGAGCGCTTCCCGGCTGCCGTGCTGATGGCTGATCTCTCTGGTTTTACGGCGCTTACCGAGCGCTTCGCCCGCACAAACCCAGCCGGCGCGGAAGAGCTCACCCAGATCCTCGACCTCTATTTCGGCCACCTCGTCGGCATGGTTACCGCGCACGGCGGCGACGTGGTCAAGTTCGCCGGCGATGGCCTGCTGGCGCTCTGGTACGGCGCCGAGCCGCTCGCAACGCTTACCCAGCGCGCCGTACAATGCGGCCTCGCCGTACAGATGGTAATGGCGCCCCACGCCTGGGGTGGCTTCGGTGGTACATCACAAACCGCTGAACTCAAGCTGCGCGTCGGCGTGGGCGCCGGCGAAATCGCCACGATGCACGTCGGTGGGGTGTTTGGGCGCTGGGAACTGCTGATCGTGGGCGATCCACTGCGCCAGACCGGGATCGCCGAGGCTCAGGCCCAACCCGGCGAGGTGCTGATCGCTCCCGATGCCTGGCCGCTCGTCGCCGAAGCCTGCATCGGCACAATCTTACCCTCAGGGTACGCCCGGCTCGAAGGGTTGCTCGCCGATCTACCGATGCGCGCCCTTGCCCTGCCGCCGCTCATGCTGCCAATGGCGGATGCGCTGCGCGCCTACATCCCGCGTGCCGTGCTCACCCGCGTCGACGCCGACCAGATGGCCTGGATCGCCGAGCAGCGCCGCGTCACCGTGCTCTTTATCCACCTGCCCGACCTGCGCGCCGATACGTCACTGCGGCGCGCCCAGGCGCTCATGCGTGCCCTGCAAACAATGCTCTATCGCTACGAAGGCAGCATCAGCCGGCTCGGCGCCGACAGTAAAGGGCCAACCCTCATGGCCGCCTTCGGCCTGCCGCCGCTGGCTCACGAAGACGATCCGCTGCGTGGCCTACGCGCCGCACTCGATATTCAGACCGCCCTGACCGAACTGGATTTCGCCTGTGCCATCGGCATCGCTACCGGACAAGCACTCTGCGGCGCCGTTGGCGGCACCTCACGCCGCGAGTACACCATGATGGGGCCGATCGTCAATCATGCCGCGCGGCTGATGCAGGTTGCGAGTGCTCAAACGCCATCCGATGGACTGCCGCTCGTCTGCGACATAACGACGTATACCGCCGCCCGCGCCGATCTGCCCTTCGAAATTTTACCGGCACTTCAACTCAAAGGCGTGAGCGAACCAATGCCCGCCTTTCGACCGCTCCGCAAAGCGGCGACCGACCAGACGCCTGCGCCTACATCCAGCGCCGCCGAACTGCTCGGGCGCGAACGCGAACTGGCCCTGATTAGCCAGGTAACGACCCGGCTCGCCAATACCGGCGCCGGCGGGATCGTGTTGATCGAGGGCGAGGCAGGCATCGGCAAAACCCGACTGCTCAGCCAGGTGCGCACCCTCGCCGCGACAGCCGGGATCAGTACTGTGCAAAGCGCAGCGCTGCCCATCGCCCGGGCGCCCTACGCGGCCTGGCGCACGATCTTCCTCACCTTGCTCACTGATGCCGCAGAATTGCCGCAGACGCTCGAAGCGAACAATCTGGCGGCGAGCAGCCTGCTCAGCGATCCTGAACTCCAGCGCCTGTTGCCGCTGCTGAGCAGCGTGCTGGCCATCGAGTTGCCCGACACGCCCTTTACCGCCCAGATGACCGGGCCGGTGCGCGCCGACAATACCCGCGAACTGCTTGTGCGGCTGCTGGAGCGCGCAGCAGCCCGTAAGCCCTTCATGCTGGCGCTTGATGACGCCCAGTGGCTGGACGCCGGCTCGTGGGCGCTGCTGCGCGCCGTACTCGAACGGCGGCCATCGATCGTGCTCACCGTTGTGCTGCGGCCAATGGAAACGCCTCCAGCGGAATACCAACTACTCGCCTACCATCCCAACAGCACCCGCCTGGCGCTCCGCGGGCTCGATCGAGCAGCGCTCCGCAGGCTGATCGCACAGCGGCTCGGCAGCACCCACACCGCCCAGGCGGTTGTCGATCTGGTTGCCGATCGCACCCACGGCAACCCATTGTTCAGCGCCGAACTGGCGTTAGCCCTCCATGCGGCCAACGTGATCCAGATCCGCGATGCGATAGTGCACCTCACCGCCCAACCCCATGAGCTTGAACGCACAATTGCCGCGCTGCGCCTGCCGGAAACGGTACATGGGTTGATTACAAGCCGGATCGACCGCCTTGGCCCGGCGCAGCAACTCACCCTAAAAGTCGCCGGCGTGATCGGCCCGAGCTTTATGCTCAGCGATCTAGCCGCCATTCATCCAGTGCCGATGCCGCCCGAACGGCTCAGCGAACAACTCTTTCAACTCCAACAGGCCGGCCTAATTGCATTGGAAGCCTTCGAACCCGAACTGATCTATGCCTTCCAACCAGCGATGGTCGCCGAAGTTGCCTATAACCTGATGAGTTTCGCCCAGCGGCGTCGGCTTCACCAGACGCTGGCTGAACGGCTCGAACGCCGCCCCGGCCCCGACACCGTGCTCCATTTCGCTCGTCTGGCTTATCACTGGCAAGCCGCCGCAGAACTCGTGCGCGCCCGCTCCAGCCTGGGGCAAGCCGGCGAAGCGGCGCTGCGTGTCGGCGCATATCGTGAAGCGCTGAGCTTCTTTAGCGGTGCCTTGAACCTGGCGGAAACCCCTGGCGCCGAACTACCGTCCGCTACCCGATCGCGCTGGGAGCGCCAACTCGGCGAGGTGTACCACAACTCCGGGCGGCTGATCGAGAGCCACGAACTGCTCACACTGGCCATCAGACGGCTTGGATGGCCGTTTCCTGAAGGCCAGCGCGCCCTGATCAACGGCCTGCTGTACGAGATCGCTGTTCAAATTGGGCGTCGGTTCGGCTTCCAGCGCACGCATTCGCTCAGCAACTCGGCGCAGCGGCGCGAAGCCGCCCGGGCCTACACGACACTGGCCCAATTGGCCTATTACGAGAATCAATTGCTACCAGCGCTGTTCGCTGTCGTGCGCAGCCTGAACTTGGCCGAAACGATCTCCCCAGCGCCGGAACTGGCCACAGCCTATGCTGGGGTTCAGTTAGCCCTGGGAGCAACGCCGCTGGCCGGCATGTATCAGCGCCTGGCCCAACGCACCGCCAATCGGCTTGGACATCTCCCCAGCCTGGCATGGATCGCTGAAGTTCACGCGTTGAATGCGATCGGACATGCCGATTGGCGCCATGCGCGTGCTGCTACCGCCTATGGCCTAACACTGGCCAACCAGATCGGCGATCAGCGTCGCCGCGCCGAATTCCTCGCTCTGGAATGCCTGATTATTGCCCAACACGGCGCCTATGCCCAGGCCGCGCAGGCCTCAGCCGAACTATATGGATTAGGTCTACGCAACGCCGATGTCCAGGTGCAAACTTGGGGTCTGGTAGGCGAGGCGGAGAATCTGCTTCACCTGGGCCAGGAGCCTCGCGCAACAACGCTGCTGCACCAGGCCGAGGCACTCCTTACCGAGAACTTCGGCCACGCACAAGCCGAAGAACTCTGGGTCTACGGCCTGATGGCATGGGCGGCACTCCAGCGCGGCGACACTGACCGCGCGCGCATCCTGGCGACGGCAGCAGTTCAACTTGGCGGCCCTATGCCCCCGACGGCAATGTACGCCCTTGGCGGCTACATTGCCACCGCCGACGTCTGTTTGGCGCTTCTCCGCCGGAGCGCGTATACTACCCGCGCCGAGGCCCGTGCTGCACGCACCCTGGCTCGTCAGGCCTGCCAGATGCTCGGCTACCTGGCTTTGCTTTTCCCACTCGTCCGCCCCGCCGCCCGTCGGGCCTGGGGTCGCCTGCTGCGAAAATAAGTCGGCTGGTCGAAGTCGGCACACCAACTTCAACCAGCCAAGAAAAACCATGCGCTCAAAAGAATTCCGCCGCCTCATCGCTGATCTCGCTCGCACTGCACCAGCCGCCGATCCGCGCTGTCCCCACGCCGATCAGTGCGGCGGCTGCGCCTTCCAGGATCGTGACTACCTGGGCCAGGTGGCTGCCAAACAGACGGCGCTAACCCAACTCTACAGCACTGCCGGGTTCCTAGGCGCCGAAGCTGCGCCGGGACGCCTCGCCGATACCGATTTCACTGTCGTTCCCTCACCCGACCCATACGAATACCGCACGCGGATGGATTATGTCGCCACCAAGGGCCGCTTCGGGCTGCGTATGCGCGGGCGCTTCAATTATATTGTTGAGCTGGAAACATGCCACCTGTTACCGCCGCAGGGCTTCCAGGCCGCACATACCGTCTGGCAGGCCGCCGGCGCGCTGGGCTTGCCCGATTACAACATTCGCACCCACGAAGGCTTCCTGCGCTATGTCGTTGTGCGGCGCAGCCCGGATAACCAACTGCTGCTCGCCGCTGTAACCGCCGGCCCCGCGCACA
Organism: Chloroflexales bacterium; assembly: GCA_038247995.1. Lineage (GTDB taxonomy): Bacteria > Chloroflexota > Chloroflexia > Chloroflexales > Chloroflexaceae > JBBRUG01. The sequence goes on from JBBRUG010000075.1 coordinate 14,300, forward strand.
CGGCGGAGCTGGAACAACTCGCCGCAACTGCGCTGGCCCAGGCCGGTGTAGTCAGCTTCCATTGGCTGATCAACAGCACCCTAACCGACTTATCGTTCGGCACACCCCACCGCCACTGGGGCGCGGAATACCTGCCCATGCGCGTCGGCACGCTTACGCTCGATATCGGCCCAAATACGTTTTTTCAGAACAACGTACATCTCTTGGATGGCCTGCTGAACGAAGTTCGTACCGCAGTTTGCGCGCACCCCAGCGCAACCAGCGCCGTTGCCGACCTTTACGGCGGGATTGGCTTGATCGCGCTCGATCTCGCACCCCATGTGGGCAGCGTTGTCACGGTTGAACTCGCCGGCGAAAGCGCCGACCTGGCGCCGCACAACATTGCGCGTAACGGGGCGACGAATGTCACGGCAATCACCTCCGATGCCGCCGCGCATCTCCGCGCCGTCGCGCCGGGAACGTACCGGATTGTCGTCGCCGATCCGCCGCGAACCGGCCTTGGGCCGGCAGCGTGCGCCGCGCTACTAGCGGCTGCACCGGAGCGAATCGTGTATGTCTCCTGTAACCCGCTCACCCAGGTTGAAGATCTACAGGCACTAGCGCCAATGTACCAATTACAACACCTGCGCGGCTACGACATGTTCCCCCATACACCGCATGTTGAAGCCGTAGCCGTGTTGGATCGCGTGGAGGATCATGGCGTAACGATCCCTAGATCTTGATTCCCTATACCCCAACAAAAACGCTTGACACAGCACACATGTTCTGATATTATTCGAACACGCGTTCGACCTGCCAATACCGTCCACGAGTAACCGCCCCGATCGGAGCCATCCCAGGTTTCGGTGTCCTAACACGAGCGAGAAGACAAGGCCAGGTCTGCCGCGAACGGTCCATCAGTGGGCCGATCGCAATTCTCCGCGTTGGCAATGTGGTCGATTGGTCGACCTCGCCTGCCGACGGCATGCTTGTAGGATCAAAAGGGAGGCCCGATCATGGCAGTTACCAGTCAGGATATTCGCAGCGAGGGTCGGGGTCGCGCATCGGCATTGCCGCGCAGTGTGGGTTCGTTCGCATACCTCTTGACGGCCGTACTCGCCATTGCCGCAATCTACGTCCTTGTCGGCGCCATTGTCAGTTGGGGCCAGGTACGCATTGACGATATGCGTTACGGGCGGCCACGCACAACCCATGTTGAGGGTTATGTCGGCCATGGTGCTGAAGTTGGCGGGCGGCCCACCCGCCTCGTGGGGTTGAACCTCGATCGCCAGGTTGTTGTGATCGAGATTCCGGCGGGCGATGTGAGTGCGATGCGCACGATTACGGGGCCATATCTGTTTGGTGCCGATGAAGACCTTACACCTGTGCTATTATATCTACAGGATATGGATCGTGACGGACTCGCCGATCTTCTGGTCAACGTGCGCAACGAACAGATCATCTACCTCAATCGTGATGGCGCTTTCCGGCTGCCGACGCCCGACGAACAGCAGCAACTTGTGCAGGAGCACGGGTCGTGAGTTCGTCAAAGCAGCGTCCGCCGCAAACGCCGCGCCCGGTGCGTAACCGCCGCGAGCCACTCTTTCCTCTAGAAGCGGATGATGTGGCGCCGCGTCGCAGTCCCCCGCAACCGCTCAAAGATATTGTTGGCGATCTTGACGACGCGTTCGCTCCGCCGCTCCGCGGTTTGGCTGATCGGGCGCGTCCGGCGCCGGGGCGTGGTCATACTGAGCCTGAGCGGCCCGTTTCACGGCCATCGGCGGTGCCTGCGACAGTGGCACGCCCAACCCAGCCGCAGGTAGCTGTGCGCGAATCCCGGCGCCCGCTGCGTGCGGCGCCGTCATCAGCAGAGCGACTGATCGACGAAACCGAGACACTGCGCCGAAAACGTGTGCAGTACGACGAGAGCGCAACGGATCTGTTTCACGCCGAGCGGCTCACTGCTCGGCCATACCGCGCCTCAGTTCCAATGAGCGCTCCGCCGCTTGCAGTCAGTCCATGGCTATTGGTGGTGATCGTTGCAAGCTTGAGTATTCTGGTCTTAAGTAGCTTCGGTGGTGAGAGCAGTACCAGGCTCAGCCCATGGGGTAGTCTTATGGCTGCCATCACCGGCGAGGCGCCGCAACAGGCAGCGCGGATTACCGGCATTGCGCGCCCGGCGGGCGACTATGCTCTCAAAGCAGCCCCAAGCCTCTCACCGCAGGACATTGATCGCATCCTGGAGTCGTATGGTTCACCGGCTACCGGATCGGGCGCTGTCTGGCATAGCCTGGGTGTGCAGTATGGTATCGACCCTGCGTTTGCGGTAGCCTTCTTCATCCACGAGAGCGGGGCCGGAACGGCCCGCAACTGGGCGGGGAACAAACCAGGCGGTGCGACAACACATAATGTCGGCAATATCATCTGCGCCGGCTACCCGACCTGCTTCAACCGCTTTCGCGATTATCCCTCGTGGGAAACCGGGATCGAAGACTGGTATCGCCTGATCGATGTCGAATATATTCAAGGTCGTGGGCATCGCACCGTAGCCGATATCATTCCGGTGTACGCCCCATCGTTTGAAAATGATGTCGATGGTTATGTCAATGTTGTCCACCGCCTGGTGGATGAATGGCGGCAGGGGCGCATCCCCTGATGTACCATCACACCCATCCTTTTGCGCTTGTACGCATTGCGGTAATTGTTCTAGCCGTGCTCGGCCTGGGCATTTTGACGCTGCGCGTACTGAACCCCAATGACGCAACGCAACTCAGCCTCTGGCGCGATATGCAAGCCCAGGTACGCAGCACTGAGAATGGTGCTGGGTCGGCCAATAACCTGGTTGCGGTGATGGTCGCTCCGGCCAGCGGGCGCGGCCAACCCGAAGACCTGCGCCCTTATGGGAATCCACTCGGCGTGCGCAATACCGTTATGACCCAGGGTTATGGTGTAGGTAGCCACGCTCCGGCAGTTACCTGGGGAGCGATCGACCTTGCCATCGACAGCACTGGCGACGGCTACGCCGACCCACAAGGGTCCTGGAGCCATCCAATCTACGCTACCCACAGTGGCACTGTGCGCGTAACGCCAAATAGCTACCCGGCCGGAAATCACGTCTGGGTAACCAATGAATCCTATCGCACCGGTTTCGCCCACCTTGAAGCATTTGCCGCAACTGATGGTCAAACTGTGCAACGTGGAGATTTGCTCGGTTATATGGGTTCTACGGGGATGTCGTCGGGGCCGCACCTGGACTATCAGGTTTGGGAGGAACAGGGCGGTAATTGGGTTAATGTAAACCCACTTGACTACAATGCACTGGATGGAACCGGCCAGTAGTTCATTCTAGTAGTTCATTCATGAGCGGGGCAGCCAGAAGCAGGAGATCAACCAATCTCCTGCTTTTTGCTGTCCTCATTATCAGTAAATCATGCGCCGATCTTCATGTTTGGGCACTACTCGTGCGTGCGCTGGAGACTAAATTCCGCCTGCTAAACATTGCCCTACGTTCGTGCTGCGCGCCATGCTGCAGCTGCATGCGGCCCTTGTGGATCGAGATCGGCGCTGGCTGCAAAGTGGCTGCGCGCAGCATCACGATCATCGAGCATTTGCCACAATTCGCCAAGCTGAAAATGAAGCCCCGCCCGCTGCATAGGCGGCACATCGACGAGCAGCGCCGCAGCCGCGCTAAGTGCTTGCTGAGCTTCGGCAGGAACACTCTTGCGAATCAGACACGCGGCCAGCGCACACTGAAGCGCAGCGGCATCAACCGGCGTCAACTGACCCTGTAAGCCTTGACGAATCAGGCCTTCAACGACCGCATCGGCACTGCCGAGCTTCGCTTCAGCTTCAGCAAGCGGGAGGCAAGCCGGTCCGTACATCGGATCGAGTTTGAGTGCCTGTTGAGCGGCAGTCCGCGCCGCCCGCGTCTGACCTGCCTCCAGGAGCGCTGTGGCAAGCGCAGTATGTAACCCAGGCTGCCACGGATAATAGGTTACTGCCCGTTGTAAACTATTTACTGCCTGACGGACTTGGCCATTAGCTAAGTGAGTCATGCCTAGAAGCGCCAGGGCGTCGGCCGAATAAGGGTACAAACTTACCGCCCACTGCGCCAGTACATCAGCGCGTGCATACTCGCCCCGTTCAAACGCGCGCCGTGCAATAAAAAGCAAGCTCATGCGCAGCCCAAACCATAACGTCACGAAGAGCACTAATATTGCCAGGCTCAGGTTGGCGCCCCAGCCACGATACATACTGAGCAGGGCCAGCAGGACTACCGCCTCCGGTACAAGGAATAGCTGACGCCCCAACCGCGCAAGCCATGTGGCAACGTCGGATGACGACATTGAAGACTGAGCAGTCATCGCCGGATACCTCCGTAAAAACAGCCAGACACGTGAACTATTTCCAGTGTATGCTGAACCTGTGACACCTACCGTCACAATTCTGAGCGACCGGCGTGAATGCAGCCGCTTTCACAATTATCACTGCAACCTCCGCGCCAAATGTTGCGTCGTATAGGCTAGCGATAGCCTGAACGTGGCTATCAACAAATAAAAAAGGAGTTGTGCAATGCAACCACGGCTTACTCGCAGCACAACCGAGACGATGATCGCGGGCGTATCTGGCGGCCTAGCGGAGTATTTCAACATCGATCCGGTGATTGTACGGTTGATCTTTGTATTGGTGACGCTTACCAGTGGATTGGGTATTCCGGTCTATCTGGTGCTTTGGATGATTATGCCTAAAGCCGGGGCGGCCGCCCCACGCCAAAATTTTCAGCAAGGTTTTCAGGATTTTAGCCAGGATGCGACCCGCTTCGGTCAAGAGTTAGGCCAAGAAGCGTCGCGACTCGGGCGTGAGGTGATGGCGGGCCAGCGTAGTGGTCAAGGCCAGGCGCGAAGCGGCGCAAGTGCTCCGCCGGATTATCGTTTTGATCCGTTTACCGGCCAACCAGTTGCTTCAGATGATTCCCAGACTGGGGCGACGGTAAATCTGAATGCGCCGGAGCAGCAGTTGCCCGCACAGTATTTGTCCTCATCTGGGCGCCGCAGGCGGCGTTGGGGCACACTTGGCCTGATCCTGATTGGGATCGGCGGCCTGATCTTCCTGGAACAGATCGGCCTCGATATGTCGATCGTTTTCCCATTGCTGCTGATCATTTCCGGTGTTGTTTTGTTGCGCCAAAAACGATGAACGGTACAGGCTGATCATTAGCAGTTCTTCTGATGACCAATGACGAAGAACCAAAGTCGAACCAGATTCGCTCGTCCTTCGTCCTTCGTTTGGGCTGCCAAACCAATTTGACAGCTTCGCGACAGGGTGCTATACTCCGCGACGCTGATGAACGGCGCGTCTCACTCACCTACGAGGTAGACTAAAGAAACTGAAACGAACGTCGGGAGCGCTTAGCACACCGTGCGACACCCCCGCTAGGGCTACCACTTGGTAGCGCTAGTTTTTTGTTCGTCAGTCCCGCGCCTGTCCGAGGTACCTTACCAAGCGAGTGTGGTTGTGTGGGGGTGTGTTCGACCCCGGCGCCCTGAGCTTCGGCTCAGCGGTCG
>JBBRUG010000076.1:0-19763 GCA_038247995.1 Chloroflexales bacterium
CCAGTCCCCAGTCCGCAGTCCCCAGTCCCCAGTCCCCAGTCCCCAGTCCGCCGTCCGCAGTCCCCAGTCCCCAGTCCCCAGTCCGCAGTCCGCAGTCCCCAGTCCCCAGTCCGCCGTCCGCCGTCCTCTACTGTTCCTGATCGGCCTCTGGCTGCTGTTTAACCTGGCCACGGCGCCGCTGCTGTTTGCAATCAACCGCTTTCGCGTACCGCTGATGCCGTTTGTGTTTGTGCTGGCCGGCATTGCGCTGGCTGCGCTGCTGCGCGGCGGCTGGGGCAAGGCGCTCCGCACCCGTTACGGTAGCGCCTGCGCGACGCTCGGCGCGCTGCTCTGGCTCGTGGCCGCCGCACCGTATGCTTATCTGGAACCGCGCGCACCCGGCACCGCCTCGGCGTGGGCTTCCTTTTTTGGGCCGTACCCTTCTAGCCTTGCCGCAACCCAGTTGGCTCTGGCAACCCGGCCCGGCTATCTGGCCGAAGCAAACCTGGCGCGTGCGCTCAGCGCCGGTGATGCCGCAACTGCGCGCGTCGCGTTGGGCGATCCGGCACTGCCACCCTACAGTTTCGCCGTCGGCGCGCCGCTGCTCGATAGCCTTGCAGGTCGGCCGGCAGCAGGCCTCGACCGCCTCGCCACCCAGCCTGAACAGCCCCTCGCCGCTTGGCAGACCAGCATTGTGGCCGGAGAACTCTTTCGGCAGTTGGGCGACCGTGAGGCGGCCCGGCGTGAACTCAGTCCAACCCTGGTCGATGACCAGAACCCGGTGGCCTGGGCCTGGCAGTGGCTCTACCCGCCACCAACGCCCGATCAACGGATTGGCCTGGCCGATGACGACGACCTGGGGTATATTGATGGCTTCTACCTGGGCGAGTACGATCCCGTCCTCGGCGCGACATTACGCTGGAGTGGCCCCACTGCCGCATTGCGTTTCCCTACAGCCGCTACCGGCGCGCCCCGCGAAATCTGCCTGCACGTTGCCGGGGCCGGCTGGCCCAACGATCTAGCTCTGCCGACACTCACGCTGGCCCTCGATCAACAGCCGCTCGGCACGATCCAACTCACCCGCGAACTGCGCGAAACGTGCTTGCCGCTGCCGGCGCGCCCGGTCGGCACCGCCTATATCATCCAACTGCGCAGCCCAACCTTCGTACCCGATGCACTCGACCTGATCGGGCAGCAGGGGTCGCAGGCCGGCCAGTTGCGTCAACTCGGCGCACAAATCGACTGGGTCGAGATCAGGTAAGCTGAGCCGGTATCGTAATGCCGAAGCGCGCTTCGGCCCATCCATATATGCGTACCTTATATGCGTACCTTCTCCCCCAAGATGCATCCGCTCCTCCCCCTTGCCGCAATCACCTTGCTCGGCCTGGGGTTACGGCTGCTGGCCTGGCAGTGGCGCGAATTCTACCCGCTCGGTGGCGACGAGCAAGAGTACCTGGCTGTTGCGCTCACGCTGTTGCAAGAGCGGCGCTATACCGAACTACTCTTCATGCGCCCGCCGCTCTACCCGATTTTCCTTGCCGCCGGTATTTACCTTTTCGACTCGCTGGTCCAGAACCTGCGCCTCGTCCAGGCGCTCGTTTCAACGGCAACGATCCCGCTGATCTACCTGCTGACGCGGGAACTGACGCAGCTTTTCCAGTCCGCAGCCCGCAGTCCGCAGTTCGAAGGCCAAAGACCAAACAGGTCGTCTAGCGGCGATCGAGCACCATTGCTCGCTGCATTGTTCACGGCGCTCAGTTACACGCTGGCGATAAATGCCACCGAACTGCTCAGTGAGACGCTGTTTCTGTTCGGGTTAACGCTCACGCTCTGGTTGATCGTGCGCGCCGGGCGGCTCGGCGGCGGGTGGCGCGTGGCGCTGGCCGGCCTGGCCCTCGGCGCCAGTTGCCTGATCCGCTCGGTCGCATTGCCGCTGCTGCCACTGGGCGCGATCTGGCTTTTCATCAATGCACACCGCAACATGCACACCGCAACATGGCAACTGCGCCCCGCACTGATCCGATTTTGCATTTTTACGTTTGCCTTTTGCCTTGTTGTACTGCCCTGGACGGCGCGCAACTATGGCACCTACGGCGGCGTGATCCTGATCGACACCACCGGCGCGGAGAATCTCTGGCTCGACAATGACCCGGCGGGACGCGAGGCGGTAAAGGCCCAACTCTTTGCGCTGGGCGAGGAACGACTGGCCCGGCAGCAACTTGCCTCGCAGCAGGGAATTGAGGTCATTACCGCTGATCCGGCAGGCTTTGTGCAGAAGATGGGCCGTGAACTGAAGCTGCTCTTTGCGCTGGAGTATACCGACGACATGCGCGCCCGACCGGCGATCTGGGTGCCGCCGGCTGAGGTTGCAGCGCGGCTGCTCCTGGGCGATGGACTCTGGTTGGTGATTTTGCTCGTCGGCAGCTACGGATTGGCCTATAGCGCATTGTCCGGCGGCCCGCTCGGGCGCGCGGCGCTGCTGATGTTCCTGCCCTGGTGTGCCTATATAGCGCTGACAAGTCTGATCTTTCACGTCGAACTGCGCTATCGGCTGCCGGTCTTCCCCGCGTTATTGCCGTTCGCGGCACTGGTGCTTGCCGGGGCACGCAATACATCCGCAGATAACGCAGATACCGACCGATCCGTTGTCCTGCGTCCTGCGTCTTTCGTCCTGCGTCCTGCGCTCCTCGCCGCCCTGCTCCCGGCCCTCTTGCTGCTGATCACCCTGCTGCACATAAATTACCCGGCACTGGCATGGCAACTCGGCACAAAGCATCTCCAGTTGGCCCGTGCTGAAGGCGCACTCGCGCGTGGCGATGCCGCAACGGCGCAGGCTGCCGCACAGGCTGCCCTGCAGGCCGACCCCGGCCGGGCCCTGGCCCATGTCGCTCTGGCCCAAGCAGCGCTGTTGCAGAACGCTGGCGCTACAGCCGAGGCCGAACTTGTAGCGGCGATCGGCACTATTTCGGCCCATCCGCATGCGCACCTGCTGCTCGGCGATCTGCGTCGTGCTGCGGGCGATCTAGCGGCGGCGCGTGTAGCGCTCACCACATACGAGGCCGGTTCGCTGCAAGATCTGCAAACCTGGCTTTGGGAGCGCCGGATCACACCGGCTGGGGCGGAACTCGAACTTGGCAACGGGCTTGATCTCGGCTTTGTGCGCGGTTTCCACCCGCTGGGCGCAAATGAGGCCGGCTTTCGCTGGACGCGCGAACGCGCTGCTGTGGAGCTTATGGCCCCGCCAGGCGCAACTGAATTATTTGTTGCGGCCGATGCGCGCCGACCCGATGCAAGTTCGGCAGAGGTGCAGATCTGGATGAACGGGCAAGCCATCGGTACGCTCCAGGTTGTAACCGGGCTGAACGAGTATCGCTTGCCGTTACCGGCGGGCATGGACAATGCGCTCGTGAAACTAGAATTACGCAGCCCGACCTTCAGCCCACGCACCTACGACCCAACCAGCCCCGACGGGCGCCGCCTCGGTGTGGCGATTACAGCGCTCGGCGTTGAGTAATTTCGGGAGTCAGGAGTCATACAATCATCAGATCATCAGATCATCAGATCATCAGACGTTTTCCGCTCTCCGCTTTCCCGCACCAACTTCTTCCACTCACCGGGAGCATCCTCCAGCGTAATGACATCGTTGAAGCCGGCGTTGTGGAGCAGGCTTGCCCCAATCTGTGCGCGATAGCCCGAAGCGCAATGCACGATGATCGGCCGATCGCGGGGGATCTCATGAAGGCGCTGGGGCAAGAAGCCGAGCGGGATGTGGAATGCAGCGGACAAATGGATCTCCGCATACTCACTCTGGCCGCGTACATCGAGAATCAACGCGTCGCCTAGCGCCATACGCTCAGCCAGATCAGCCACGGTCGTAGCGGGCAAACTGGCTGTAGGCGCGCCAATGGCAGCGGCAAGCAAATAACCCGGCACATTGTCGATCCCGATTGCCCGCAGCGTCTTCAGGATCGCGTTGATGTCGGCAGCGTCGGGCAGAACCAGGTACGTCGGGCGGTTGTAATCGACAAACCAGCCGATATACGTGCTGTACATCGCCGTGGTGGCCGGCACGCTCAGGCTGCCGGGCACATGCGCCGCCCGGTATTCCTCCTGCGGCCGCAGATCAACCACCAGATCGCCGTTCATCAGCGCCGCATCGATCGTCGCTCGGTCGAGTGAGCGCGTCGGCGGTAGTTCGCTAAGCAGCGTCGGGCCGACCTTATTCACATGCTTCATGCGCGCAAAATAGCGCGGCGCCTCGGGTTGGCCGGTGAGCAGCCAATCGACAAAGCTCGCCTCATCAGCCAACTGATAAGCCGGGTTAAAGCGCTTCTCGTAACCAAGCGTCGAGGAAGGGACCGCACCCAACGCCTTGCCGCAGGCACTGCCGGCGCCGTGGGCCGGCCAGACTTGCAGATAGTCGGGCAGGGCTTTGCTGCGCTCAATGCTCTGAAACATACTCCGTGCGCCGGGCTCCTTCGTGCCGACCATGCCCGCTGCCGTATCGAGCAGATCGGGGCGCCCAACGTCGCCAACGAAGAGGAAATCGCCGCTGAAGAAGCCCATCGGCGCATCAGCCCCAGCCGTGTCGGTGATCAGAAAGGCGATATGCTCCGGCGTATGACCGGGCGTGTACAGCACTTCAACCCGAATATTGCCCACCATCCAGTAGTCACCTTCGCGCACCAACCTTATGTTCGGATCGGCAGCGTAGGCATACTTCCATTCAGTTGGGCCCATATCGCTGAGGTAGATCGTCGCCCCCGTGCGTGCAGCCAACTCGCGGCTGCCGCTGACGAAATCGGCGTGAATATGCGTCTCGGTAACGTGGGTAATCTGCAGGCCCTCTTTCGCGGCCAGCGCCAGGTAGGGCTCGACATCACGCATTGGATCGACTACCAGCGCCTCGCCGGTGGCGACGCAGCCCACCAGATACGAAGCCTGGGCCAATTGCTCATCATAAAAGTATTTCAGCAGCATGCGGTGATCCTTCCATTCGCGTCTACGCAGCATACGAACCCGGATCGAAATATCTTCAGTATAGCGCAGCGTTTCAACCTCGGAAAGTCCGTGTTACCCATCACTGGCTGCCAAAACAGCTTCCTTGTCCGCCGATCGCGGGCCGCAAAACGTCAATGCAATATAATTACAACACTGCGCACAGGTTTTATTCCATTTTTGCACAGGAATAGCTGTGCAGCTTCGCCCCACGCCGCCCCGCCCGCATGCTGCCGCGCCAAACCGGTTCTGGAACCGCGCCATGTTATAATCCCGAACATCACGAATAATCTTTCCGCTGAGTTTCAGCGATTGAGAGGAGGCGAAGCATGTCCAACAGTTTCGGCGCGCGCGCCACGCTCAGCGTTGGTGATCGCGAGTACGAGATCTACCGCCTCGATGCCCTAGCCGCCCACGGAGTCAACCTCGCCCGCCTACCCTTCTCGCTGCGCATCCTGCTCGAAAACCTGCTGCGCACCGAAAATGGCCGCAGCGTCACCGCCGATGATGTGCGCGCCCTGGCCAATTGGGACGCCCAGGCTGAACCAAACAAAGAAGTTGCGTTTACCCCGGCCCGCGTGATCCTCCAGGATTTCACCGGCGTGCCTTGTGTGGTGGATCTGGCGGCGATGCGCGATGCAATGGCTGAAATGGGCGGCGACCCAACCCTGATCAATCCGTTGCAGCCGGTCGAACTGGTGATCGACCACTCGGTTCAGGTCGATTCATACGGCTCTGAAGCGGCGCTGCTGATCAACAAAGAGCTGGAGTTCGAGCGCAACAAAGAGCGCTACGAGTTTCTGCGCTGGGGCCAGACGGCATTCCAGAACTTCAAGGTTGTGCCGCCCGGCAACGGCATTGTGCACCAGGTGAACCTCGAATATCTGGCCCGTGTCGTGTTCACCTCCGACGAGAACCCGCGCGCTACCGGCCCGGTACAAGCCTACCCCGACACGCTCGTCGGCACCGACAGCCATACGACGATGATCAATGGCCTGGGCGTGCTCGGCTGGGGCGTCGGCGGGATCGAGGCCGAGGCGGCTATGCTCGGCCAGCCGGTGTCGATGCTGATTCCGCAGGTGGTGGGCTTTAAGCTTACCGGCAGCCTGCCCGAAGGCGCCACCGCCACCGACCTGGTGCTCACGGTGACCCAGATCCTGCGCAAGCACGGCGTGGTGGGCAAGTTCGTCGAGTTCTTCGGCCCCGGCCTGGCCGCATTGCCGCTGGCCGATCGGGCCACAATCGCCAATATGGCCCCTGAATATGGCGCCACCTGCGGCATCTTCCCCGTCGACGCCGAGACGCTGCGTTACCTGCGCTTTTCGGGCCGCTCGGAGGAGCGCGTGGCGCTTGTGGAAGCCTACTTCAAGGCCCAGGGCCTCTTCCACGACGAACAGACGCCCGACGCCGAGTATAGCGCGATGTTGGAGCTTGATCTCAGCAGCGTCGAGCCGAGTGTGGCCGGCCCGAAGCGCCCTGAGGGCCGCGTGGCGCTGCGCGATGTGCGGAGCACCTTCCGCATCGCCGTCGATCAGATCGTCGGCGTGCCGACGGCGTCGGTTAACAAGGAGCGTTGGGAGGGCGAAGGCGGCAGCCTAGCCGGCGAAATTGCGGCAACTGCCCACGCCACTGACATCGAAGACTACGCCCTGGCGCCCTCGGCAGTAAAGTATCTGCTCCAGAACAGCGAGCAGGTGCTGCATCACGGCTCGGTCGTGATCGCGGCGATCACCAGTTGCACTAACACCTCTAACCCGTCGGTGATGGTCGCCGCTGGCCTGCTCGCCAAGAAAGCCGTCGCGAAAGGCCTCAGCACCAAGCCCTGGGTGAAGAGCTCGCTCGCGCCCGGCTCACGCGTGGTGACGGAGTATCTCGATAAGGCCGGTCTGACACCCTACCTCAACACGCTACGCTTTAACACCGTGGGTTATGGCTGCACCACCTGTATCGGTAACTCTGGCCCGCTGCTGCCCGAGATCTCGGCGGCAATTGAAGACGGCGGCCTGGTGGCCACCTCGGTGCTCAGCGGCAACCGCAACTTTGAGGGCCGCGTACAGAGCGAAGTCAAGGCGAACTACCTGATGTCGCCGCCGCTCGTGGTCGCTTATGCCCTCGCCGGGCGGATCGACATTGATCTGAGCAGTGATGTGATTGGCCGGGGCACCGACGGCGAACCGGTCTACCTGCGCGATATCTGGCCCAGCCAGCAAGAAGTGCAGGAGACGATCGCCGCCGCCATCCAATCCGATATGTACCAGCGCAGCTACGCCGGCGTCTTCGTCGGCGACGAGCAGTGGGAGGGCATTGCCGTGCCGGAGGGCGACCGCTTTGCCTGGGATGTCGATAGCACTTATGTGAAGCGCGCGCCCTACTTCGACGCAATGAGCCCGGAACCGCCCACCCGCGTCAGTGAGATCAGCGGCGCGCGCGCCCTGGCCTGGCTGGGCGACAGCATCACCACCGACCATATCAGCCCGGCGGGCAGCATCAAGGCCAGTGCGCCGGCCGGCAAGTACTTGCAGGAGCGCGGCGTGGCGCCGAAGAATTTCAACAGTTACGGCTCGCGGCGCGGCCACGACGAGGTGATGGTGCGCGGCACGTTCGCCAATGTTCGTCTGCGCAACAAACTCGCGCCCGGCACCGAGGGCGGCTTCGCCCCGTATTTGCCCACCGGCGAGGTTATGCCGCTCTACGATGCGGCCATGCGCTACAAGAACGACGGCACACCGCTGATCATTCTGGCCGGCAAGGAGTACGGCAATGGTTCCTCGCGTGACTGGGCAGCGAAGGGGCCGTACCTGCAAGGCGTGCGCGTCGTGATCGCCGAGAGCTTCGAGCGCATCCACCGCTCGAACCTGGTGGGTATGGGCATTCTGCCGCTCCAGTTCCAGCCCGGTGAAACCGCCGCAAGCCTCGGCCTGAACGGCACCGAGACGTTCGACTTCCTGGGCCTGGCCGACGCAATCGCGACCGGCTTCGCCAACGGGCGCACACTTACCGTGCGTGCTACCGCCGCCGCCGGCGCTGTGCATGAGTTCACGGCATTGGTGCGGATCGACACACCGCAGGAGATTCTCTACTACCAGCACGGCGGTATCTTGCAGTATGTGCTGCGGCAACTCCTGGCAGAGTCGGTTTAGTAGTCGGATAATGTGTTAGCCCGTCAGACCAGGAACCAAAGACGAATGAGCATAGCCAGCCAAGATCTGTCTCTGGTCGTTCGTCCTTGGTTCTTGGTCCTCGGTCTTGCATCGATGCAAGGAGAGAAGTATGCACTCACTCAGCGAAGTCGCCCCGGCGTTTGTGCAAATGGCGCACCAGATTGTCTGGTGCAGCGCGGCAACCGTTGATGGACAGGGGCGTCCGCGCTCACGGGTGCTGCACCCGATCTGGCAATGGGACGGCGCCGAACTCGTCGGTTGGATCGCCACCGGCCCTACGCCAACCAAGCGCGCCCACTTGGAAGCGCATCCGTACATGTCGCTAAACTACTGGGCGTCCACCCAGGACACGTGTGTTGCTGAGTGCCGCGCCACCTGGGGTTTTGATGCTGCAACGCGCACAATGGTCTGGGATCTGTTCAGCAACGCGCCTGCGCCCGTCGGCTACGACCCGCGGATCATTCCTGCCTGGACAAGCCCAACCGCCGCTGCCTTCGCCGTTCTGCGCCTGGAACCATGGCACCTGCGCGTCTTTCCAGGGAGTGTGATGAGCGGACAGGGCGGCACCGTGTACACATGGGAAGCTGCGGGGCCTAACGGATAAGGTGACCCGGTGAACGAGTGACACTTGACGGCTGGAAGGCTCACCTTGTCACCCAACACCGAACCTCAACTTATGCACTCCCTTGCCAACGAATCTTCAGCCTGGATGGCCTACAAACGGGACATACCGCTCCCGCCGCCGGTCATCCACGATCCGGCATTGCCGCTGGTAAGTATTGTGACGCCCTCGTTCAACCAGGGCGCCTATATTGCCGCTACCGTCGCCAGTGTGCTGGGGCAAAACTATCCGAACATTGAGCATTGGGTGATCGACGCCGGCAGCACCGACAACACGCTCAGCGCGCTGGCGCCGTTCGCCGCCGACCCGCGGCTGAAGATCGTCGTCGAGCCGGATCGCGGCCAGGCCGACGCGATCAATAAAGGTTGGGCCCGTTGTCGGGGAAGCATTCTGGCCTGGCTGAACTCCGACGACACGTATTTCCCCGCCGCGCTTCGCACGCAGGTAGCAGCCCTTACCGCGCACCCTGAAACCGGCGCCGTCTACGCCGACGCGCAGTATATTGATGCCGCCGGCCGGCCGCTGCACCTGCTCGCCGCGCGCCCCTACACGCCGTTGGCACTCCTACGGCTGGAGATCCCGGCGCAGCCAACTGTCTTTTTGCGCCGTGAGCTTGTCGCGCAGGTAGGGCCGTTGAACCTGGCCCGCCGCTACAGCATGGATACCGACTACTGGGTGCGCGCCGCTCGAATTGCGCCCTTCGCCCGCACCCGCGCCCGTATCGCCACCTACCGGCTCCACTCGGCCTCGAAAACGGTCGGCGAGTTTCATGGGTTCTACCACGAGTGGTTGGACATTGCCGCGCAGTTCTTCGCCGAGTCCACGCTGCCAAGTGAACTACGTAGCGGCCGGGCAAGCGTCGTAGCCGATATCTACGCCGCGATGGCCAATCTTGAGGCGCGCCGCGGACGCCTGAACGACGCAGCGCGCTACACCGCCTATGCGCTGAGCATTGGCGGGATGCGCCCACGGATGTTAAAACTTCCGATCGCCCTGCTCGATCGGATCACTGGGCATGATCTGAGCGCCTGGTTCACTGCCGGCTGGGGGCGCTTACGCCGCGGCTAAATGAGCCTACATCTGTTGTTCGGTAGCTGTCGGGGCGGCTCGCGAGCCGTTCTTACGCCGGTTCCGAGCGACTTTTGTGGTTCTCTTTAGCCTAACCGCTTTAGATTTGCGCGGGCCGCCTCGGCGCCACTGACACACCCAATTTGCTCATACAAGCGCAGCGCCTCAGCGATCTGCCGCCGCGCTTCCTCCAGGTGGCCTTCACGCTCGGCAATCAGGCCCAGGCTATGCGTCGCCGAAGCTGTCCCAAGCGTCAGATTCAAGGCGCGACTCTCGTGGAGTACATAACGGTGATGCTTTGATGCTGAACCCAGATCGCCCATTGTGTAGGCGATATTACCCAACAGGTGATGTGCACCAAGGAGCGCAGTTGGCGCGGCAGCGCTGGCAGCAGGCGTCAGCGTACGTTTGAGGGTCATGCTTGCGGCAACCGGATCACCGGCGCACCAGAGTTCGTAGCCTGTATTGAGGGCTTCGAACAATTCGGTCGGCAACTCTTGGAGCAACTCCGGATCCATCTCGCATATTCCTTCTACACCAGCTCGCCACCCTTAAGCAGTCTGGTGCATTCCCCGCAGCCGAGTACATACAACATGACGGTAGCTGCGTACCCGTCATGTTGTATGTACCCGTTTGGCAGAAAAATGTGCGCGGATCGCGGGGAAATCTGAAGCTAGCTGAACGCCCCTCCGGCACATGGCGGAACTGTGCGCAGTTGCAATGCCTAGCGCACTGAGCACCATGCGTGAGCCACTGCGGCCACTGAACCGGGTGGCGCGCTGCGCTCGCGCCGTGGGACGCAGGCGCAATCGATCTGAGAATGTAGACCGAATGCGCTACAGTCCGCTCAGGGCGTCAACAATGCTTCAGGGTCGAGGGTGTAGCCGGCGAGGATGGCCGCCGCCGCTTCGGCCAGGGCAGCCGACTGAGCAGCGGGCAGCAGCAAACTGAGGATGGCGATTTTGTTGCCGCGCTGGCTGATCACGCTCGCGCCGACGAGCGGCACGTCGCCGTTGGCCGTCGCGGCGGTGTAGCTCCACGCCATTCGTACAACACCATTGGCATCAGGCACAGGTTCCGCGGCACTGAAATCGGGCAAATCGCCGTAACTGCGGGTGAGGAAGCCGCTTAGCACGGCGCTCAACTGGTCTTCGGTGTAGGGGTTCGGGTCCTCGAAGACGCTCACGAGCAAGCCGCCATTGCGCGTCGGATCGAGCCACGCCAGCGCCAGTTCATCGGGGCGGCTCGCATTGCGCAATTGCCAACCCGCCGGAACCACCAATTGGATAACGCCGGACGGATGGGCATAGGGCGTTAGTTCGCCGATCACCACCGGCTCAATCCGAATAGCGGTTGGCGGCGCAAGGCTGGCAAGCGTCGGCGCCGGAGGAATGGTGGGCGGCGGCGCAGCAACCGGTGCAGCACAGCCGGCTAGAAGCGCAAGCAGTCCGCTGAGAAAGCCAATCGCCAATCGCCGATAACCGCTAGCTGATATCAAACTCTACGCCCTTCCACACTCCACGCCCGCCCACGTCCTGCGTCTCAGCGCTCCGGCGGGCGCACAGCGAACTTCACCACTCGCGGGGCGATTGTGACGACGTAGAGCTAGTTTGCATTGTCGAAGGTCAAATCGCGCACACTGCCGCTCAGTTTGATCGCGCCAAGCGGATTGCCGTCGGCAGCGAAGATCTGAATATTACTCCAGAAATCGGCGACATAGATCGCGCCATCAGGGCCGCTAGCGATACTGCGCGGATCGTCGAAGAAACCGTCGCCACGCCCTTCCTGGCCGAAATCCAACAGTATGTCGGCGTAATCACTGCTGGGTGTTTCCAGTTCCGGAACGAGCGCCTCATAGACGGCGCCCATACCGCCCCGACCGATTTGGCGCACAACTTCGTAACGATCGTGGATGCGGGCGCCGGGGCGCAACGAGCCGGTAGGCGTAGTCATGAGGATTGGCTTCGTACCTGTCCGCACAACCGCGCTTTTAATCCGTGTTCCGCACGATTAGGATGCGGTATTCCAACATCCTGATTAAGTTGAAGGCTGGAGCGAAGGGCAGGTCGCGGAAACGGCGTTATGCAAGCGGCGCTTAGAGATGCGGCACACCCCGAGCCTGAAGTTCAGCTTCGATCCGCGCGACAACCAGATCGATCGCGATCATGTTCTGGCCGCCCTCGGGAATGATCAGGTCGGCATAACGCTTCGTCGGTTCGACGAATTCCAGATGCATCAGGCGCACAGTATTCAAGTATTGATCGATCACCGAAGCGACGCTACGCCCGCGCTCATCGAGATCGCGCTTGAGGCGGCGGATAAAGCGCAGATCAGCGTCGGTATCAACAAAAAGCTTGATCTGCATCCGCCGGCGCAGCACCGGCTCGGCGAAGATCAAAATACCTTCGATCAGAATCACCGGGCGCGGCGGGATGGTACGCGTTTCCGCTAGGCGCACGTATGTCGCAAAGTCGTAGGTGGGCACCTCAATCGGTTGGCCGGCGGCGAGCGCATCGATATGAGCGACAAGCAGCGGATTATCGAGCGCATCAGGATGGTCGAAATTCTGGCTTGCCCGTTGAGCCAGGGGCAAATGGCTGAGATCTTTGTAATAAAGATCGTGGGGGATATAGGCGATCCGCTCGGCGCCGACGCGCTTAAGAATCGACTGGGAGACAGTCGTTTTGCCGCTGGCGCTGCCGCCGGCGACCCCAATCACAATCGGTTTACGGTCGACGATATTCATCGCCTGGATTAACGCAGACGCCCCGGCTTTTAGGCGAGGCGCCGGCATAAAAAGGCCGCCGGACGCATAAGGCAACCCGACGGTGTGCGAAACCCGAACCTACTTTGTTCTGATTGCCGGCGCTAACGCGCCGGAGCTTACCCCAAAAGCGACGTCTCCTTGGCCTCGCCGAGGATCTTATTTGTAATGTAGGTAGCCAACCAGGCAGCCGCCAGACTCAAGCCCAGGCTGATGAGACCGTGAATCATCCGTCGTCGCAAATCGTCGTCCATGAACCTATTCCCTTCGTCGTGAAAGAAGTGTCACAAAATAAAGCAACTGAGCGATCGACTGCGCAGCTGCGGCCACATAGGTTAGCGCGGCCGCATTCAACACAGCATTAACGCCCTGCGCTTCTTCCGTCGTCACGAGGCCGTTGCGCATCAGCATCTCGCGGGCGCGCGAACTGGCATTAAACTCGACCGGCAACGTCACCAGCGTGAAGGCCACAGCGCCGGAGAAGAGGATCACGCCGAAGACGGCCAGTGAGTAACCGAAATCGTTGCCGGCGAGTGCGCCAAGCAACATACCGATGAAGAAGAGGATCGTGCCGAGGTTCGAGCCGACATTGGCAATGCCGACAATCCCGGCGCGGGCGCGCAGCCAAAAGTAGCCCTCTTTATCCTGCGCGGCGTGGCCAAGTTCATGGGCGACGATTGCCATCGCCGCCACCGAAGGCTGGAGTGAACCCTCAGAGAGCCGCATTATCTTGCCGCGCGGATCGTAGTGATCGGTGAGCATACCGGCGATGCGCTCGACCTGCACATGCTCCAGGCCCTCATTCCCCATCAACTTGCGGGCCACATCAGCGCCATTCACGCGCTGTGCGTTAGCAACCTGCGACCATTTTTGAAAGCTCGACTGTACCCGAAATTGCGCCCACATGGCGAATAACATCGCTGGAAGCGCAAAAAGGAAATAGGTCGGATCGAAAATCATATACGTTACCTCATTCTATTGTGACGAAGGCCTAATCGGCATTGTTGCGCATTCCACTGCCGTAGGCACGCAACGTACTGCGGCGCTACAGCGGCGAACTCCCGCTCCGTCCGCGTAGCAGCACATCGGCGCGATCTTTTAACTCCAGCCCACGTTCGCGGATCAGTTCACGCGTGGCCCCCCCCCGCCGCGGCGCAAGAAACGCGGCGCCCACCGCGCCAAGGGCCACCCCGAGCAGCAAGCCCTTAAGCAGGGAACGATCGGGACCGGGAACGAGACGAGCCACATCCGACGAGCGGTATTTCATTCCGTGCTCCTCGTCCTGCGCAAAGGCTTCAGAAAGCTGGATGCGGGCAGTACATCGGCCCACAAACAGCAATATACGTGCCAGCGCACCATGATAATTAGATAATGTAATAACCGATCACTTGAGCAGCAAAAGTATAGCATAAGAAGCGGTAAAGCGATAAAGCGGTAAAGCGCTGAACCGGTAGACCGATCAAGCGCCTGCCACACTCCACACCTCGGAATTCTTTGTGCATAGAGGCGCAAAGGCGTAACCGGGCGTGGTACAATAGCCGATAAAATGAGTTGCGCACGTCTGCCATCTGGACAGTGCCGACCAGAGGAGATGGTGATATCCGCTATGAGTGATTGGAACGACTTTTACGGCCCGAACGCCGGGTATTTGCTGGAGCTCCACGAACGCTACAGCGCCGACCCGAACTCCGTTGACGAAGCCACGCGCGCCTTCTTCGCTACCTGGACGCCGCCCGCTGAGCATGCCCCCGCCGCCGAGACTACCCAGGCGCTTGATGTAACGCGCACTGTTGCCGCCGCCCGCCTGATCCGCTATATTCGCGAACTTGGCCATCTCGCCGCCCGCATCGACCCGCTTGGCTCCGACCCGGTGGGCGACCCCGGCCTGGAGCTAAACGTCCATCATATTACGCAGGCCGATCTGGCTGCCCTACCAGGCCATATTGTGCGTGGGCCGCTTTCTGAAGGCACGCATACGGCGGCCGAAGGCGTCGAGCGGTTGCGTCAGGCTTACTCCGGCTCGATTGGCTACGAAACCGACCACATCCAGGATTATGCAGAACGCACCTGGATCCGTGAGGCAGCCGAGAGCCGAATGTTCTTCCAGAACTTCGATGCTGAGCGCCAGCGCGAGTTGCTCGACCGGCTGACTGAAGTTGAGAGTTTCGAGCTTTTCTTACACAAGACGTTCCCCGGCCAGAAGCGCTTCTCGATCGAGGGCACCGATATGGTGATCCCGGTGATCGACGCAGTGATCCGTAATGCAGCCGCCTCCGGCACCCGCGAAGTCGTGATCGGCATGGCCCACCGCGGCCGGCTGAATGTGCTCACCCATATTCTGGGTAAGCCTTATTCAGCGGTGCTTACCGAATTCCTCACGCCCGACTACACCAAGGACACCTACCTCGGGTGGACGGGCGACGTGAAGTATCACCTTGGCGCGCGCAAGGCCTACCGCGAGAGCGGCGTAACCGAGATGCCGATCACACTGGCGCCGAACCCGAGCCACCTGGAATTTGTGAACCCGGTGATCGTCGGGCGCGCCCGCGCGGCGCAAGAGAAGCGCACCCGCCCCGGCTACCCCTACGGGGACGAGCAGGAATCGCTCGCGATCTGTATCCACGGCGACGCGGCCTTCCCCGGCCAAGGGATCGTCGCCGAGACACTAAACCTCTCACGGCTGAAGGGCTACCATATCGGCGGCACAATCCATGTGATCATCAATAATCAGATCGGCTTTACCACCGATTACCGCGACAGCCGCTCTACGCTTTATGCGAGCGACCTGGCGCGTGGTTTTGAGATCCCGATCGTGCATGTCAATGCCGACGACCCGGAGGCGTGCATCGCAGCGGCACGCATGGCCTGCGCCTACCGCGAGAAGTTCCAGAAAGACTTTTTGATCGACCTGGTCGGCTACCGCCGCTGGGGCCACAACGAGGGTGACGAGCCCGACTTTACTCAGCCGGTGATGTACGAGCGCATTCGCAACCACCCAACCGTGCGCGAGTTGTGGGCGCGTGAATTGGAACGGCGCGGCCTGATCACACGTGAAGAAGCCCAGCAACGGGTAAGTGCGGTGATGAGCCGGCTCCAGCAAGCGCTCGACAAGGTTCGTGAGCGCCAGCGCCTCACAGCGGAATTGCCGCCTGAGCCGCCCCGCCCCGCCCCCGCGCCGACGCCGCCCCCGGCCGTCTATGCCAAGCCAATCAGCGCCCGGCGGTTGCGCGAATTGAATGAAGCCCTGCTTGATCGACCAGAAACATTCACGGCGCATCCGAAATTAGAGCGTATGCTCCAAAAACGGCGTCAGACGATCCAGGATGTCGCTGGGATTGAATGGAGCCACGCCGAGATGCTGGCCTTCGCCGCAATTCTCGCCGACGGCACGCCCATTCGGCTAACTGGGCAGGACACTGAGCGCGGCACGTTCTCGCAGCGCCATCTGGTGCTGCACAATGTTGAAACGGGCGAGCGCTTTATTCCGCTGCACGCAATCCCACAGGCCCGCGCAGCCTTTGCCGTTTATAACAGCCCACTCTCGGAAGCGGCGGTGCTTGGCTTCGAATATGGCTATAGCTCGCATGCGCCCGGCACGCTGGTGCTTTGGGAAGCCCAGTTCGGCGACTTCGCCAATAGCGCGCAGGTGATTATCGATCAGTTCATTGCAGCAGGGCGCGCCAAGTGGGGCCAGGATCCGGCGCTGGTGATGCTGCTGCCGCACGGCTATGAGGGCCAGGGGCCGGAGCATTCATCGGCGCGCCTGGAGCGCTTTTTGCAACTCTGTGCCACCGATAATCTGCGGGTGGCTCACCCCACTACAGCGGCACAATACTTCCACTTGCTCCGCTATCAGGCCGCCGCGCTCACAACCCATCCACGCCCATTGGTGGTGCTCACACCGAAGAGCCTGTTGCGCAATCCGCGGGCGAACTCTTCACTGGCCGAACTGGCCGGTGGGCCCTTCCAGACTGTGCTCGGCCTTGGCGAAACTGCCCCCACACCCGAAGACGTGACCCGGCTCGTGCTCTGTAGCGGCAAGGTAGCGATCGATCTATTCGCCAGCGGTGAACTTGAACGCTCCGGCGGGAATGTCGATTTACTGCGGCTAGAGATGATCTATCCCTTCCCTGCGCCCGAACTCAAAGCTCAGTTAGAGCGCTACCCCAACCTGCAAGAGGTGATCTGGTTGCAGGAAGAGCCGCAGAACATGGGCGCCTGGTCGTTTGTGGCCCCACGCCTGCGTGACCTGCTTGGCACGTTACCGCTACAATACGTCGGCCGAGGCGAGTCGGCGAGCCCGGCGGAAGGGCTCAATAGCGCCCATGTAAGCGAACAGCAGCGGATCATTCGCGGAGCCGTTCAGGGTGCGCCGGTAGCGGCAAATGGGGTGACCCGGTGACGGGTAAAGCCTGTTCCATTTTTTAGGGAGATCCAGACATGGCCCATGAAATTCGCGTCCCCGCCCTCGGCGAGTCGATCGTCGAGGCCACGGTGGCGAAGTGGCTGAAACAGGCCGGCGAAGCTGTCGCCGCCGGTGAGACGGTAGTTGAACTCGAAACCGATAAAGTAAACCTTGAAGTCGCCGCCGATGCCGGCGGTGTGATGGGTACTATCATCAAGGGTGAGGGCGAGACGGTAGCGATCGGCGATCTACTGGCTACAATCGAGGCCGGAAATGGCGCAGCGCCGGCGCCTGCCGCACCTGCCCCTGCCGCAGCTGCCGAACCGACGCCCGTCGCTGAGCCGACGCCTGCCGCACCTGCCGCACCGACGCCCGTCGCTGAGCCGACGCCTGCCGCACCTGCCCCTGCGCCAACGACGAGTAATGGTGCAGCCGAAAACGCGCCGACGGCGATCCACGCCAGCCCGCTAGCTCAGCGTATTGCGTCCGAGCAGCAGGTTGATCTGCGCCAGGTCACCGGCACCGGCCCGGGAGGTCGGGTCACGAAAGACGACGTCCTGCGCATGGCCCAACCAACGAGCACAGCGGTCGCGCCCGCTCCGGCGCCCGCTCCAATCCCGACGCCTGCCGCGCGCCCAACAGCGCCACCCGCAGCGCCCGCCGCCACAGCAAGCGGGCGCCGCGAAGAGCGCCAGCGGCTCAGCCGGCGCCGCCAGACGATTGCCAAGCGGCTCGTCGAAGCGCAACAGACGGCGGCGATGCTTACCACCTTCAACGAGGTGGATATGAGCGCCGTGATGGAACTGCGCAAGCGCCGCAAAGACGCCTTCAAAGAGCGCCACGGCGTAAACCTGGGCTTTATGTCGTTCTTCACCCGCGCAGTCGTTGGTGCTTTGAAGGCGTTCCCTTCCGTAAATGCGGAGATCCAGGGCGACGAAGTCGTCTTTAAGCACTACTACGATATTGGAATTGCGGTTGGGGCTGAAGAGGGGCTGGTTGTGCCTGTGGTGCGGAATGTCGATAGCAAGTCGTTCGCCGCGATCGAGCGTGAGATCGGCGACCTGGCCAAAAAGGCCCGTGACAGCACGCTGAGCCTGACGGATCTGCAAGGTGGTACATTCACGATCACCAATGGCGGTGTCTATGGTTCACTTATGTCAACACCGATCCTGAACGCGCCACAGGTCGGCATCCTGGGCATGCACAAGATCCAGGAGCGCCCGGTGGTAGTTGACGGAAAAATCGAGATCCGCCCGATGATGTACCTCGCGCTATCGTACGACCACCGGCTGATCGATGGCGGTACTGCCGTGCGCTTCCTCGTCCGTGTAAAAGAATTGATCGAAGATCCTGAAGCGTTGTTGCTTGAGGGGTAAGCCGGGCGGTAAGAAGCGGGAGGCAAGAGGGACGCGGCATAGCGCGTCCCTTTCTTTTATGCTACTAGCGCACTGAGCAGCATGACTGAGCCGCAGAGGCCCCTGAACCGGGTAGCGCGCTGCGCTCGCGCCTGGTTATGCAGGCTCAATCGATCTGAGCAATACTGTAATTAGCGCATCCGCTTGCGCCATAACTGCTCAAAGATTGTCAGCGCAGAGGTCAACCCCACCAAAATAGAGGCCGCAGGCGCGGCGCAAGAAACGTGCCATAAGCAGGGAGAGCACAATGAACGGGATCAGCGATCTGATCGCATTACTCAGCAATCAGCCCTGGGAACTAGCCGGGCGCTTAGCGGCGGCGATACTCTTCGGTGGATTGATTGGGATTGAATTTGTGCTTCAGCCGGCGTCCTGCAAGCGGCCATATAGCTCCAGGTGCCGCTGCGTCATCAGGCGCAGATCGTAGTGCGCAACAGCGGTAG
This sequence comes from Chloroflexales bacterium, assembly GCA_038247995.1. Lineage (GTDB taxonomy): Bacteria > Chloroflexota > Chloroflexia > Chloroflexales > Chloroflexaceae > JBBRUG01. The sequence goes on from JBBRUG010000076.1 coordinate 18,856, forward strand.
TTCGGCAGTTGTCGCGCAGGGTTTGCCCCGCACGAATTGCGTTCAGCGCTGTGGGCAGCGCAGCGAGCAGAGCGACTGCCGTTGCTTCGGCGGCAAGCCAACCGGTAACGCCGGGCTGGACTAATTCCGGCAGGCCGCCAACCGGCAATGCCAGGCATGGCGTGCCGCAGGCCAGCGCTTCAACCACGGTGTTGGGCAGGTTGTCTTCGGGCGCAAGATGCAGCAACAGGTCGGCGGCGGCATAGGCCAGTGCCCGTTGGGCCTCGTCGGTCAGGTAGCCCAGGTGGATGGTGTGCAACCCGCTCAGCAGTGGCGGCGCGCCGGCTCCCATTGTGAGCAACGTGTACGGCGGCAGATTGGTTGTTGCGCCAAGGGTACGCAAGGTCGCGGCGCCTTTACGCTCGTCGGCGAGATGCGGCATGGCAACCAGCACATACGGCCCACCTGGCGGCAGGCCCAACGCCCGCCGGGCTGAACTGCGCTCAAGCGGTGCATAGGTAGCCAGCGGCACGCCATTCGGGATGTGCACCACGCGCTGGTTGGCCCATATTCCCTGTTGCGCCTGCGCAGCCATCCACCGCGAGGGCGTTATAGCAACGGACTGCGGGGCGCCGGCAAGCGCGATCCGGCGCGCTTCGAAGGCCGGGCCAACCAGATCGGCAGGCAACGCCGGGTAGCTGCGTGCGCTTGGGCACGCCGCATCACAATGGCTCAGGTAACGGGTACAGCCCTGATTATAGACGCAGCGCCCGGTGATCGGCCACATGTCGTGCAGCGTCCAGGCCACCGAGGCGTGCGCGGCGGCGGTAGCCAGCAGTGCAGGCGACCAGCCAGCGCCGATGCCGCCGTGCAGATTGTGGAGATGGATCACGTCGGGGCGTAGCCGAGCGAGGGTGCGGTCGAGGGCG
>JBBRUG010000077.1:0-19626 GCA_038247995.1 Chloroflexales bacterium
ACCATGCAATAAAGCCGGATCGGCCCCAACTCAGCGGCGGCGGCCACCTCACCCAGGCGCGAGCGCAGGTCGCGCAGGGGGATGTTGCGCGCGCCAGGAATGTGCCACTCGGCGTATTCCTGCTCGCCGCGTACGTCGATTACCGTAGCGTTGGGCGGCAATGTCGGATGATCTTCGGCATACCAACACTGCATATCGCCGCGCAGCAGGTTCGCCGCCAGGAAACCAGCCATATTCACCGGGTCCTTCGCCGAGCCATAAGGCGGCGCATAGGCCAGTTCCAGATGCTCCAGATCGAACACACTCAACCCGGCGCGAATAGCCGTAGCAAACACGTCGAGGCGCTTGTCTACCCCGTCGTAGCCAACGATTTGCGCACCAAGAATGCGCCCATCGCCGGGCGCGAAAAGCAGTTTGATCTGCATCGGCGCGGTACCGGGATAGTAGCCGGCATGGCCGGAGGGATGCAGGTAGACCTTGTGGAAGGCCCGCCCGACGCGGCGCAGGGTCTTCTCTGAAGCGCCGGTAGCGCCGCCGGTCATGGCGAAGATCTTGACGATCGCCGTGCCCTGGGTGCTGCTGTAGATGCTTGGGCGGCCGGCAAGGTTATCGGCCACAATGCGGCCCTGGCGATTAGCCGGGCCGGCCAGCGGCACAATTGTCGGCTCGCCGGTGACGGTATCGCGCACTTCAACCATATCGCCGGCGGCATAGATCAGCGGATCGGACGTGCGCAGATGTTCATCCACCTTGATCCCGCCGTGCGGGCCAAGCTCCAGGCCGATCGTGCGCGCCAGCGTGGCTTCAGGGCGTACGCCGGCGGCCAACACCACCAGGTCGGCGGTAAGCGTGCTGTTGTTGTCCAGGTGAACGGCAACCCGACCCTGTACAGCATGGAAAGCGTTAGCAGCAACGCCGAGGTGCAAGCGGACGCCGTTGGCTTCCATGTGATAGGCCAGATCGGTGGCCAGTTCGGGGTCGAGCGGGGGCATCACCTGCAGTTGCAATTCGATCAAATCGACAACCAGATCACGCTCGCGCAGCGCCTCGGCGATCTCCACACCGATATAACTGCCGCCGACGACAACCGCCGAACGCGCTCCGCCGTCGACCAGCGCTTTGATCGCGTCCATATCGGGGATGTTGCGCAGGGTAAAGATCCGCGGATGGTCGATGCCGGGTACCGGTGGACGCAGCGGCGCAGCGCCCTGAGCGAGCACAAGCGCGTCGTAGGGTTCGCTGTAGCGCACATCACGGACAAGATCGTGAACTTCAACCTGCTGTTTAGCGCGATCAATGCCGATCACTTCGTGCTCGGTACGGACATCGATGTTGAGCGTGGCGCGCAGGTGTTCCGGCGTCACAATCAACAACTTCTCGCGCTCGGGGATCGCCCCGCCGATATGGTAGGGCAGGCCGCAGTTTGCATACGACACATAGCGGTCGCGCTCCAGCACCACAATCCGCACGTGTTCATCGAGCCGGCGCAAACGGGCCGCAACCGACATTCCGGCGGCCACACCGCCGATAATCACAATCTGACGCATGGGGGAAACTCCGTGTTGGGAAGGCCGGGAGCAGCCACATTGGGCTACGATGCCTTGTATGTGTAGAGTACGCCAGCCCGCGGCGGAGTGCGGTAACAAGGCACGCGCTGCGCGTTGCAGAGCCGCAACAGAGGTTAGTGATGAGGGAACAAAGGAACAAAGGAACAAAGGAACAAAGGAACAAGGGAGCAACCGTTTTATCGCTCTATCGCTTTACTGTTTCAGAGTGGAAACAGATCTTCAACGGGGATGAGTTGCAACGAACCGGTGGGGCAACGACTGATGCAGGCCAGGTCGGCGTGGCCATGGCAGCGGTCGCACTTATCGGCGCGCAGGGTGGGGCGAGCCGCTTCAAGCGGGATCGTGTGCGCCTGCGGGCGTACGCGCGCAACCGCCTTACGCAGCAATGCGCCGAGCGGGCCGCCGGGCGGCGGCGCGGCTATGGTTACACTGGCGACGGCATTGTATGGACAAGCTGGGATACATTCGCCACAGCCGGTGCAGCGGTCGGTGATGATCAGCGTGCCGTTCTCAGTGCGCTCAAAAGCATCTTCAGGGCAGGCCTCCATACACTCGGCGCCGGCGCTGCACTGCCAGCACGCATCAACCACATCGCTGGTATCGATCGCCGTGCCGTTCAGGTGCAGGCGGGCACGCCCATGGCGTTCCGTGCAGGCTTCTTCACAGATCCGACAGTCGGGTGGGCAGAGTTCCGGCGTGCGCACCAGTAAGTGCGTCGCCCGGAGCAACCCGCTCGTCACGGCCAATTGCAGATGATGGGCGCGCGTCTCGTCGTTCTGGACGGCAGTGCTGTTGCGAATACGGCCTTCAACCACGGTGCGCAACTGCGCCTCCAGATCGGGGCGCTGTTCGATCAGGCGGTGAAACTCAGCGCCGGGCAACACCAGGATTTCGGACGGCGTCAGCGTGCGCACGCTCGCCCGATGCGGCTGGCTGGTGAGCAGCGCCATCTCGCCAAAAAAATCGCCTTCGCCGAGTGTCGCTACGGTTTGCCCACTCTGCTCTACCAGCACCTGGCCGCTCTCAATCAGATACAGCGCATCGGCAGGTTCGCCCTGGCGCATAATCAGTTCGCCACGCGCAACATGGATGGGCTGCATCAGACTCGCCAGCGCGAGGCGCTCCATCGGCGGCAATTGGCCGAGTAGCGGCACCCGCGCCAGCGTACATTCAATCATGCGCCGCTTATACACCTGGCGCAGCGCAGTGGCCAGGCGCGGGGTGGCGGGTAAAATCGCCCGCAGATGGTCGAGCGGGATCTGGAGCAAATAACAATGGGCCTGAGCGCGGGCGCTCATCCGGCGGAAGAAATCGCCAAAGAGTGGCCCCTCGCCGAAACAATCGCCGCGACTCAGCACGCCCATCAGCACTTCGCGGCCGTCTTTGTCGCGCTGCTTAAGATCGAGTTCGCCCTGGAGGACAAGGAAGAAAAAGCGGTCGCGCTTGTGGCGACCAAATACGGTGATACCGGGGAGAAAGGCCCGAAAGGTCGCCCCATCGAGCAGCAAGGCCAGTTCGTTGGTGGGAACGCCGCGCAGACAATCCAGTACACTGAGCATCTCAAGCGCCGCTTGCCGACGCATCTTCTGACGCTCAGCAAGCGCCTGCGCCAGAGCATGGCGCTGGAGAGGCTGCTTTTTCACCGACATAACCGTGCGGCCTTTTCTGGCTATTGCTTCCTTCAAGTGTGACGGATATTGTACCACTGAGCCAGACATAGCGTGCGCTTCGTAAACAGGGCCACATATTCCTCACTGAGCAAACCCTGCATACGTCGGATCGACCTGCCGCGCACACGCGCCGGGCGCTTCGCCGCTAGTTACACAGGCGAGGTGTTGTTCGGTAAAGATCTGCGCGTCAGCGAGTTCGACAGCCAGATCTGCACCCTGAAGCGCCCGATCGACGGCGCGGTAGAGCCAAAACGCATCCAAGCGATTTAAAACGGTTGTATTTCTGATCGGAGCTATTTGGCTGTAAAGCACTTCGTGGTATGTCTGAAAAAAAGTATTTGATCTAGTGTCGGCTTGTGCAAGCAACGCCTCGGATTGGGCGACGGAAGCTCGCGCAGGATAAAAGCCGTTTGTTATTGTTTGTGGCGCTTGACTAATAAAATTGAGCCAGCGCCAGCAGTCGTCCGGCGAAGCGGTTGTTGCCGCAATATACAGTCCCGTAGTTGTGAAATCATCAGCGCTGAGCCCAGTATTCCCTAAAGGCGGTAACGTAACGGCACGCAATTCTATGAGGCGCTGAATAATCTCTGCTGGATAATTGTCTCCCTGCAATTCTCCGAAATCAAGCCACATGCCTACCCGCCCCTCGGCTACAAGATCGTATGTTGTGAGACTGTCGATATCTGATAGACGATATCCTTGCAACTGCTCCTGTGGGCTCGTCTGCCGTAAAAGATCGACGTACCACTGTAGCGCAGCTATCACCTCCGGATGCGTGAAGTTAGGCTGTACGACATCGCCTTGTTCCATTGCCGCTTGCACGCCAAATTGATTAAGAACAAATGTCATATGACGCACATCAGGTGCAAAAAAGCCATAAACCCGATCATATCCTTCTCCAGCGCTTAATTGCTGCGCTGCAAAAAGGAGATCATTTAACTGCCAATTTGTACGGGGATAATCCACACCGAATGCATCAAATAAATCGGGGTTATACTGTAACAGACGCAAGGTGATTTCATGGGGCAGAGCGTACAATGCTTCTCCTTCGGAAACCCGAAATGAGTTCAGTAAAACGGGAGGATAGTCATTTATCTCAAATGTTGGATCAGCATCAATAAAAGGAGATAGATCAAGAACGATTCGCTGTAATGTGTCCTGTTCAAATGAAAAAGGTGAGCTAAAACAGTCGGAAACCTCACTTAAGCGATCCGGTGTGATTGAGCCTTGTAGCGCTGTAAAGGCTGATATTGGTTCAACTCGAATATTTGGAGCTATTGTGGTAAATTGGGTTGCCAGTTGTTGATAGATCCGTTGTTCATTTATTCCACCAAAGAACAAAAATCGGATCACGTTGGTGTCATTTGTAGCCGTAGGAACGGGCGTAGCAACTATTACAGGGGTTGTTTGCGCCTGGAGATTGGTGTTCGCTTTTGGCAAGTCATCCCATTGGGTCGTCAGTTTGCTGAGAGCCGTACTAGGTGTGGTACCAGTTTGCATATCGGTAAGAGCAGAAGCAAGGGCAAAGGCCAACTGACGCCTACGCGAGTCGCTTACGCGATCTAAACGCTGGAGACTTACTTCCAACGCTGTCGCCATTTCAACGTCCATAGCATCGAGTTGTTGTTGAGCGATTGAGCGCCGTGCAGATATGGTATTACCACCCGCTATATCAGGGTTATTAATAACCTGGTTACTTAAAAAGCTCAACCATTCCCAGGCGGCATCGGGATGGCGTGTACCCGAACTCATTACATAACCCTCATGTATTGAAATCGGCATATCCATATTATCGGGGTACGGCGCAATTCCAATCGAAAGCGTTTCAAAAGCGCCATCATTTATAAAAGACTGGTTGTAGTTATTTGGCCAGATACCCAACTTTTCAGTAATAATCAACTGTTGTAATTCAGTCGATGAAATTTCAGTTGAATTCGTAGGTATGAGTATAGTCTGCGTATCAATATAAGTACGTGCGTGTTCAAGAACTTCCTCAAAGAGCGGATCTGTAATGGAAAGATCGGTAATGGCCTGAGATGAAGCATATTCAGCAAGTGCAAATTGTATCGTGGTATATCCAGTCCCATCGAACAACCCATAAATCACATCAGAGCCACTTGATAAAGTGGAAACTTGCTGTGCGGCAGAAAGGAGATCGCGCTGCTGCCAGTTCACAGGCGGTGCAGGCAGGTCAGCTTGTGCCCACAAAGCCTTGTTATAGTTGAGAAGCGGCACCGAGACGCTAATAGGAAGCTGATAAACGGCATTGGAATCCATCTCATTAAGTAGCCCTTCATGAAATTGACCCCTTGTAAGCGACATTTCCGCATTTAAAAAAGTTTCCAGATTTGCAAACCCAGCACTTTTCAAGGTTGATCCTTCCACACCGACGACAAGTGCGGTATCTGCTAACGCAGCAACCTCCTGCGCAAGCGGAGCATCTGATTGAGTAAGTAATGGAACAAACTGAATCCTAATATGGGGATGAGTCTGATGAAATTGCTCAATAACTGGCGCATATGACCGCTCATATATAGGAGATGCAGCAAACGTAAGCGTCACATTCTCTGGTGATGAGAATTGAGATGTGCAGGAGGTACTATACAGACATATCAAAACGAAGATCCCGATGCGTTTCATGTGAAAAACCTTTAATGGCTAATGAGGCCTTACTGTGCAGGGGGCACCAAAACACATGCGCCATATGACGGATGGAGTGATGCGTTTGGCGTTCATCATGGTTTCGAAGATCGTGACATAGGATAGGTAGCCAAGTAGCCTTTGTAATGCCTTAGGAGCCGATGCGCGCGTTGGGGGCGCGAAAAGCAGTCCCAAAAGACTCCTGCGTCTGGCGTACTGTTCGTCCATGGGTCATGGTCATGAGCGTACTTCTGGCTTGCTAATGCTGTAGTTTGTTAAAGCTCTCTACCAAAATTATGAGCAGCACGCCTCTTACCGTAATTGTCATGTCTCTAGCGATCTCGTCAAGTAGGAATGTGAAGAGTCCTGCTGATGCGCCTGAGCCGCAATCCCAGGCTTTTCTGAACATTGCGGGAGGTCTCTAGTCAAGCCAAATGTGGGGCCAGTCGTGGTTGTAGTGATTCCGAAATGCCTCCAGACGCATGCGGGCCTCTGCCAGTGAGCCGGAAGAGATGAAGATTGAGGCACTCGTCGCGCACCGTGCCACCCACGCGCTTTTCCTTGCCGTTTTGCCAGGGGCAGCCCGGGTCGATGGAGAGCGTGTAAACTTGTCGTCGGGCGAGTCACGCCTGAATAGCCAAGGCGACAAACTCAGCGCCGTTATCACTGCGGAGGTGCTCCGGCGCGCCGTGACACGCAACCAACGCGCTGAGCACCGAGATTATCCACTCGGCAGACGTTGCTTCGGCCACGGCGATGGACAGTCACTCCCGGGTGAACTCGTCCATCACCATTAGGATGTAAAAGGTTCGGCCATGCATGTCCTGATCCTGCCAGAAGTCGTAGGCCCACACGTGGTTCAGGTAGACTGCCGTCAGCAGTGGCGTGCGTTCGCGACGCGCTCGTGGACGCTTTACCCGCTTGACCTGCAACTTGGCTCGCTTCCACAGGCGATGGACACGCTTCCGGTTGACCGTGCTTACGCCGCAGGAGCGCCCAAGCGCGTCGGTAGCCGTATCGTGGGTTGGTCTGGGCAATGGCTTCGAGCTCGGCTTCCACCCCATCATCGGCGGCCGGATGGGCCTGGTAGAGGAACGTCTCACGCTTGGAGGTGCACCAGCCCGCATGCCCGCAGCACGGACAGACCCTTGGTGACCAGGAATTGCACTGCATCGCGCCGTTCTGCGATGCTCAGGCTTTTTGCCAGCAACCCTTTCAAGACATCGACTTCGCGCATGCGCTCGGCCTGATCCAGGATCTTGACGATTTGCTCGGCCGTGTGCTGACTGGTCTTCATGCTGTCCTCCTGAGGGAGGACTCTAACATACCGGACTGTCTAGTTTACCGGGGACACCACATAAAAATCGTCCACGCATACAATTAGTATTCCCATCGCGCTCCTCCAATTGACAGGTGTAAGTAACTGCTGTTGTACCGGATGGAGCGCGATGCGGCAGCTTACCTCGAACATCCGAGCGGAATGGTTAAAAGCGCAAAGAAGGTAGTTGTTTCCTATGTTAGTAATCTAGCACGTGATACAGGTGCTACCAATATTGCTCCACGGGCCACAGCAAGCACCGCTGGTAGGTGTGGAAGGGCAACAAACTCGCACCTGAGTTACACGATTGAACCTGGGGAAATTGTTTTGTGGGGTGCAGCTGCCACACGGGCCATCGTTAGCACGAAACTGGTTTGAACAACCGTCTCGAAGAACGCAGCTTGAAGCTTCGGCCTGTTTTGGTAAAGCGGCTAGACTAACACCCAACCCTAACCCTGCGCCCCATTTCGCGAGGCCGCTCAGAAAGCCCCTACGCGAAAGTTGTTGTGCTGCCTGCTGAACGACGCGATCCAGTCCGGTGAGTCCGCCGTCATCCGTGGGGTAACTCATAGTTGTTTTCCTCTATGTGACGTTGCTGCCGCTTAGGAAGCGACAGTCCCGTTAGGGACGAACTGTGCCTCCCGCGGAAGGCAGATTGGGAGATCGAGCAGACGCGCCGGCATCTGCCGGCGGTGCAAAGCCAACCTGATGGCGGAGGTAGCGCCCCGCTGCATCAAAAAGGATGCTGGTTGGGGTTGAGCGTATGCCCCACTGGGTATGCAACGCGTGTGGATCAATGCGATACACAGTTGGCGCCACAGGTGATGTTACGGTTAAGAGTTCCTGCGTTGCGATCGCATCACCTAGACTCAGCAAAACATATGCGGTCTCAGGCGGAGTATTGGGAATAATTGTGCTGCCATATCGCATAGCTTGGAGCAGATCGTGACACGGAGTACATCCCGGACTCACAATGATCAGGCCCACAGGACGACCTTGGGCAAGGTCAAGAGCAGTTGGCGTGTCATCAATACCAACAGCTACGAGCGGTGGCGGCAGTTCGCCTATGGTGAACGGTAACGGCTCATCGCCGCTCGCCCGCATTTGCTGCACCACCGTTGCCAGAACACCAACATTACGCATCAAACTCAATACGAGAACGCCCAGCATAAGCACCAGCAGCCACACCGTTACGAACGCAACAAGCCACAGCCCTTCCATAAGGTGAACCCTCACTAGGATTTGATAGTTATGTGGTGAACTGATACCACGACATCAATGGTTGAGTACAACAAGTGTAAGAGGAGCCACCAACTCACGGATATCATCCCGATCGCCAGCCATCCGAGAACCGAAATAGTCACCGCGATCCCATAAGGTGGGTAACTGAATAGAACTAGGCACGTGAGCAAGAGGCCGGCATTGCGTACCACAAGCGCCCAACTGATTGACGGTGATCTCGCCAGACCATGACAGTGACATGGGATGCGACGCCCACGCCGCAAATTGATGATCACTGCGCTACTAAAGATCAACAGGAGACCAGCGCTGATAAACGCAGCCATTGGCACGGCACGCCCTACCAGGAACACCACAGCCAGTCCGCACTCAACAATGGGTATGAGCCAGGCACTAAGCGGAACCCAGGCAGACGGTATCAGGTCGTATTGATGAAGTCCCGCCTCAAATGCGCGGAGATCGCGCAGTTTGCTTACCCCAGAGGTTAGCCAGAGCAGGCCAAAACCCAACTGTGCAGCCAACAGCATACTCGTCCAGGCAGATGGAAGGAATACGTCCATACGGCTTCCTCACTGAGTAAACCCTGCATACGTAGGATCGACCTGCCACGCACACGGGCGAAACCTGCGTGGCACTGCACACAAGCACGGTATGGTGAGAGTTCGTTACGGGCCGAGTGCATGTAGCTTATAGCATACACACGTGCGCTTTGTCTGTAGGAGATTCCCTACAAAATGGTATGGTATGCGCGAATGCTGTAACATTTCCGCTGCTGATGCATTGATAGAAAGAGAAACATTCGTGAGGCTGCTGTTCCAACGCCACGAGGTGATCAGCGGCATATACCGAGGGATAGACTCAATGCCACAGCATGTCCGCTCTGGCGCGCTCTTCGCCGACGATGCACGTGAGCGCGAACGGCTCACAATGATGCTCAACACGATCAATGTAACGCTTAGCTTTACGGGACGTCTCGCCGATCACGCCACTCACGAATGCAGCGGCCTCGATCTGCGCCTAATGGCGATTGATGCCACGACGCCCGCCGGCCTTAGCGCTATTCTTGCGCTGCCTATAGCGCCACAGCCGCCGATCTGCCTGTTCTACCCTGCCTTCACCCTGAACGGCGTGTTGCTTGCGTGTAGCGTCGGGGTGAACGGCCACGCCTTAAGTACGACATCGGCGGACGATCTTGATGCCGGCCTGCAGGTCATCGCGCAGAATGGTCTATTCTTCTGCCCGACGATCTGGGCCGGTTTTGCGCAGGGATACCTTCAGCCGGTACACCGCTTGACACTGCGGGATGTACAATTGCTGGCGCTCGTTGCCAATGGCGAAACCAACCGCGTCATTGCCCAGGTGTTCGCCGTCTCCACAAAACTTGTCGAACGCCAGATTCAACACCTCTGCACGAAAGTCGGCGTACGCAATCGCACCGAACTTGCCGCATGGTGGGGTCGGCAACTCGCCGAAGAACCATCAGAACTGACCCTTGAGGCTTGATGCCCGAGAACTGCGAACTGCGAACTGCGAACTGCGAACTGCGAACTGCGAACTGCGAACTGCGAACTGACACCTCATCGTTCATCTGAGCATTCTGGGGTCCTAAATCCTGAATTCTAAATTCTGAATCCTGATGCTTATGGAAGTTAACAGCGAACAAATCCGCCTGCTGCGTGCGCGCCAGGAAACCGAGGTGCAAGCGCTGGTCGAGCGCCATTACAGCGCGATCTACCGCTACCTATATCGGTATGTCGGCAGCGCCGATCTGGCTGAAGAGTTGTGCCAAGAGACGTTTCTCAAGGCCTATGCTGCCCTGCCGCGCCTTGCCGATGACTCAAACCTCACGGCATGGCTGTACAAAATCGCCACCAACGAAGCGCATCAGTATCATCGGCGCCGCCGCTTACTGGCGTGGCTACCGCTCCAGTTGGGCCATATCGGCGATCAGGGCCACGAAGGCCGCGTGGTGGAGCACGACGCGGTGCATCGCGTGCTCGCTCGCCTGCCTGAGGCGTATCGCAGCGCGTTACTGCTGCAGATCTGGGCCGGCCTCAACTGCGCCGAAATCGCTGCGGTACTGGGCCGCAGCGAACCGGCGACCCGCACGTTGCTTCTGCGCGCACGGCAACGCTTCCGTTCGCTCTACGAGGAGGCGCAATCATGAACTGCCGCGCTTGTCGCCCGTACCTGATCAGCGATACGTTGGAAACCTTGCCGCTGCCCGAACAGCGCCGCGTGAAGGCGCACCTAGCCGCCTGCTCCGACTGTCGACTGCTGCGTGCACATGCTCAGGCCGATCGTGAGCGCATCTCTGCAGCGCTGAATGCAACGCCGGTGCAGGGATTAGAACGCACGCGCCAACTCGTTGCTGCGCCGATTACGCGCAAACTTATTCAACGCCACTCTATACGTCGTCGGCTTGGACAGGCCTTCGGCTTTGCCATTCAAATCGGCTTGCTCGGCTGTGTCGTGCTCGTTCTTGTGGCGCTGATCGCGCCCGCCAGCGCTCCTGCGCGTCTGCTGGCCACGTTCGCCGCACGCGCATTTGCCACCCCGCCCCAGGACGCCGATCTGCTGTGGATTGTAACCGCCGATCCGCCGGCCGGTGTCCTGTTGCTGGAACCAACGCCGGTGCGCGTCCGCGTCGGCTATGCGCTATCCGGCGCGCCCACAGCTATGCTCAGCCTGCGTCTCATCGATTCAGATACCGGCAGCGCGCGCTATTTCGCTCAACCCGTACCGGTGCGCGCCGGTCGTGGCGAGGCGTTGCTGGAACTGCTGGCCGACCCCGACTGGCTACGTTCCGTGCATGGCTCTGGCTCGCTGCACCTGGAAGTCACTCTGCGCGCCGCTGATTCCGCCGCACTCCCGGCGCGCCTGCTGGCCTATCAGGTTGTCGCCGACTATCAACTGGTGGTGCCATGAATCTCGTCACCCGCAGCAACTGCATACTGGCACTGCTCTGTGCGCTGCTCCTGAGCGCTTGTGCTGCGCCGGCCGGATCAGTGCCGGCCCAGGCCAATCCGCCGACACCGACGCCATTACCGCCCGACCAAGTGCTGGAGCGCCCAACCTACACTGTTCAGCGTGGGGCGATCGAGCGCGTCCTGGAGGCTAATGGCCGCGTGACGCCGGTTGATCTTATTCGGCTGTCGTTCGCCGAAAGCGGGCGTGTGGCTGAAGTTCAGGTGGCGCGCGGCGATCCGGTACAAGCCGGCGATCTCCTGGCAACCCTCAATCAGGCGGCGGCGCTTGAGGCATTGCAACAGGCCGAACTAACGCTTACCGGCGCCGAGCGCGATCTGGCTGCGGCGCGTACCCAGCAAAGCCTGAGCATCGAGCAGGCCCGCCTGCGGCTCACAACTGCCCAGGCGAACCTTCAACGCCTGCTCGCCGGCCCGACAGCTCAGGAGCGTACGGCAGCACAGGATGCCCTCGCCGATGCGCAACGCGCCCTCGAAACAGCGCGCCGCATCACTGCCACCGCCAAAGCTGAAGCCGAAACCGCCCTCGAAGCCGCCGCCGATGCTGTGCGCGCCGCCCAGGATCGTTACAGCGATCTGTATTGGGCCGCGCAACAGGCGCCCAGCGGCGCCGCCGCCGATGCCGCCGCCGATGCGCTTGCCGCCGCCGAGCGGGATCTGCGTGCCGCCGAACGTGGCCGTGAGAATGCCCAACTCGCGCTCGAAGAGGCCCGACGCGCCGAGATCGAACAGGTACGCGCCGCTGAAACCGACGTCGTGCGCGCCGAGCGCGATCTGGCGCAACTCAGCGTGATCGATCCGGCCGATCCCGCAGTAGCAAGCGCCCGCCAGGCTGTCGCCGAAGCCGAATTAAGCGTACGCGCCGCCCAGCAGGCCGGCTTCGCCCGCGAACAGAGCGCCATCGACGCCGCCCGTCTCAACCTCGCGCAGGCCCAGCGGGTCATCGCCAGCGGTCGGATCGTGGCCCCCCAGGACGGCGTGATCGTTGCCGTCGCCCTCAGGCCCGGCGATCAGGTTGAGGCATTTGCGCCCCTGATCGAGCTTGCCAATCCTGAGAACCTGGAGGTTGCCGCCGAACTCATGAGTGATCAGATCCGCCAGCTTAGTGAAGGCCAACCCGCTGAAATACGGCTTCTTGCGCGCCCCGACCTGCCGCTGCCCGCCATGATTCGTCGCTTGCCCATTGGCGGTAGCGCTGTTGTGCAGGCCGAAGATCGCACCACACGCTTGCAGATCACCGATCTGCGCGGGCTCACCCTTGAAGCCAACGCGGTAGTGCAGATCCGCATTGTGCTGGAGCGCAAAGCAGATGTGCTGCTGCTTCCACCTGAGGCTGTGCGCAGTTTCGAGGGCCGGCGCTTTGTTGTTGTGCGCGACGGCGAGCGCGAACGCCGCGTTCCGGTGCAGATCGGCATTGAAACGCCCGCCCTGGTTGAAATTCTCACCGGCGTCGAGGCCGGCGACCTAGTTGTTGGGCAGTAGCATGCGTCATTGCGGCGCAGTATGCGCAATCCGGCGACGGATCACCAAGGCACAGGAATGGTAGCGGTTTTGCGCCAGTTGATTGCCATTGTTCCCGTAACGCTGCGCCGGCTGCGGGCGCACCTTGGGCTTACCCTGTGTGCGCTTGTTGCACTAACGACCGCCGTTGCGATTGCCGTCAGCATTCCGATCTATGCTGAAAGCGCCGGCCTGCGTATTCTGCGCGCGGAAACGGCCCAACAAGAGCAGCGCCAGGGCCGCTCGCCCTTCGCCTTGCTGTTGCGTTATGTCGCCTCGCAAAACCAGAATCGTCTGCTCGATTGGGCGGCCCTCGCCCCCGCCGACGCCTTTCTCACCATCAACGCTCCCGAGCGGCTCGGCCTGCCCCTCGACGGCCTAGGCCGCCACGCCCGCACCGAAGCGCTACGCATGCTCTTGCCTGCTGCAACCACCGGTTCGGGGCCATCGTTTAAGCCCGCGACACTGGGCTTTCTGAGTGGTCTGGACGATCAGATCCAGCTGATCGACGGTGCGCAGCCCGCTCCCGGCGCGCCCGATCAACCAATCGAAGTGTTGATCAGCAGTGCCCTCGCCGATGAGATCGGGCTCAACCCCGGCGCCGCCTTCACACTGATCACCGAATTGCGCGGGCAGACGATCAGCCTGCCGATTGTGGTCGCCGGGATCTGGGAGCCGCGCAACCCGCGTGATCCGGCCTGGTTCTATCAGGTCGATTCGTTCCGCGATGTTTTACTCGTTGATGAGACAACCTTTACCAAGGTGATTAACGCTGCCCTGCCCGCCACTATCAGCCAGGTGGTCTGGTTTGTGCGCTTGAATGCGGCGAGTCTCGATCCTGCCGAGGCTGTGCCGCTCCTGCGCCGCATCGAAACCGTGCGCGCCCAGGTTGCCGGACTTGTGCCGGGCCTGCGCCTCGAGCAGAGTCCGGTTGAGCTGTTGAACCAGTATCGCCGTGAAGTGACGACCCTCACGATCCAGCTTTTTCTCTTTGGTGCGCCGGTGCTGGGCCTCGTGCTCAGTTTTATGACCCTGATCGCCGGCCTGCTCGCGGATCGCCAGCGCGCTGTGATTGCATTATTCAAAACCCGCGGCGTTCGCGACGAACAACTCCTCGGAATGGCCCTGGTCGAATGGGTGTTGCTTGGCGCAGGAGCGCTGTTGTTTGGCGCGCCATTGGGCCTCTTGTGCGCCCGTCTGATCACCAATACGCGCTCCTTTCTGCAACTCGCCGCCGATATGCCGCCCCTCCAACTCAGCCTCGGTGTGCGCCATCTGCCCGGCGGCATCGCAATCATCGGCATCACGCTGCTGGCTGTTGCCTTACCGATCGTGCGCGCAACCCGTTTCACCATTGTTGATGCGCAACAACAGGCCTCACGCACGTTGCGCGCTCCGCTCTGGCAACGCGCCTACCTCGATCTGCTGCTCCTCGCACCAACCCTCTATGCGATCATCCAATTACGCCGCCGCAACGAACTGTTCGGTCTACAAACCCAGGGCGACATCTTTGCCAACCCATTCATCTTCGGCCTGCCGGTTACGCTTGGCCTCGCACTCGGCCTGCTCGCCATCCGGCTGCTCCCCATGCTGCTTAGCGCTCTAGCTCGCTGCGCCGCCTGGCCCAGTTGGACTGCACCGCTGGTTGTCTTGCGCGTCCTCGCCCGCCAGCCCGCCGCCTATCGCGGCCCGCTGCTGTTGCTCATCCTGACCCTCAGCCTGGCGACCTTCAGCGCCTCCATGGCCGCCACCCTCAACGGCGCGCTCCAACAGGCTGTGCGCTACCAAGTTGGCGCGCCAACCCAACTTCTGGAAACCGGGGCGAACGCCGCAAGCCCCGCCCAACCAGGCACAGCCGCCGCCCCCGTCGACATTGCCGAAGAACCGCGCTTTCTCTTTATTCCGGTTGAAGC
This sequence comes from Chloroflexales bacterium, assembly GCA_038247995.1. Classification (GTDB taxonomy): domain Bacteria; phylum Chloroflexota; class Chloroflexia; order Chloroflexales; family Chloroflexaceae; genus JBBRUG01. Next base: position 14,836 of record JBBRUG010000077.1, read on the forward strand.
GCATCTCGATGTACCGGGCATTACTGCCGCCACACGGGTCGGGCGCTACCAGGCGACACTGCGCCTCGGCGGGCTGAGTCGTCCGGCGCAACTCGTCGGCATTGATCGATCAACCTTTCCGCATGTCACGCCGTTTTTCGCGCCCGAATGGGCCGCCGGCGCATCGCTCGGCGAACTGATGAATCGCCTGGCCCAGCATAGCGACGGCGTGATCGTCAGCCGCGCTGTGCTTGCTGCCGGCCTCCAACTGAATGCGACCCTGCCGACATCCCTGGAGCTGTACGGCGACCGTCGCGAGGCATCATTTCGGATTATCGCTGTTGTTGATCATTGGCCGGGGATCGATCTGCAACAAGACCCGCTGATCATCGCCAACCTCAACTACATTTTCGATCAGATGGGCGGCCAGTATCCGTATGATGTCTGGATCGACCGCGACCCGACGGTAGCGCTGGATGCAATTGAGCGTGGCGTGCGCGAACTGGGCGTAGCCCTGATCGATCTGCGCGATGCCGAAGCGATCTTGCGCAGCGAACAGGCCCGACCTACCCGCCAGGGCGCCTTTGGCATTCTCAGCATTGGCTTTATTGTGTCCGGCTGCTTAGCATTATTAGGCTTTTTTCTCGCCGCCGTGATCAGCGCCCGCCAACGCACGATTGAACTTGGCGTCTTGCAAGCCCTTGGTATGCGCCGGATCAGTGCCATCGGCGCCCTCCTGCTTGAGCAAGGGCTACTCATCAGCATCGGCATCGGCATCGGCACCGGGGTTGGCCTGAGCGTAGCCATGCTGGTTGTGCCCCTGCTGCAAACCAGCGGCAATCCGCCCGGCGGCGCGCCACCCTACCCGCCGCAAATCGCCTGGGAGCAGGTTAGCGCCATGTATGGCATCTTTCTGGTCGCCCTCAGCCTCACCCTGGTTATGCTGATCATCCTGCTCGGTCGCATGCGCTTATTCCAGGCCGTGAAGCTCGGTGATCCAGCATAGAGCAGGAGTTAGGATTCCAACGTGAACGCAGTAGCTCCAGCGACACCACCCTTGATCAGTGCGCGGGGACTGGTAAAAATTTATCAGGTCGCCGAGCTTGAAGTGGTGGCGCTCCAGGGTCTGGATCTCGAGATCGCCCAGAGTGAATTACTGGCCCTCGTCGGCCCATCGGGATCAGGGAAGTCGTCGCTGCTGAGCGCCATCGGCGGCCTGGATCGCCCTTCGGCCGGGCAACTGCACGTCGCTGGACGCGACCTGCTCACGCTCACCTCACGCGAACTGACCAACTATCGCCGCACACAGGTAGGGCTCGTCTGGCAGCAAACAGCGCGTAACCTTGTGCCATACCTTACTGCCGAGCACAACATCACCACATTGCTGCAACTTGCCGGTTGGCCTGCCCACGAGCGCCGCGCCTGGGCCAACGAATTGCTTACCGCCGTCGGCATGGCCGACCATGCCCAGCGGAAACCGCCGCAACTCTCCGGCGGCCAGCAACAACGCATTGCGCTGGCCTGTGCGCTGGCCAATCGCCCGACGATCCTGCTTGGCGATGAACTGACCGGCGAAGTAGATTGGCCGACTGCCGAGGCGCTGCTGGCGCTGCTGCGCGATTTGCGCACCCGCTTCGGCTTGACGATCATCATCGTCACCCACGATCCGCGCGTGGCCGAGCGCGCCGACAGAGTGATCGCCATCCGTGACGGTCGCACAAGCAGCGAAACGGTCGCGACAGCGCGCCAGGAACGCGTCGTACTCGACAACGTGGGACGGCTCCAACTCCCCGCCGCGCAACTGCGTCAAGCCGGAATCAACCGCCGCGCCCAGAGCGAACTCACCGCCGACGGCATCTTGATCAGGCCAATTGATGCTGAGCAATAGGCCATCGACGCCCATGATCGTGCTCCACAACATCAGCCGCACCTTCGCGACGCCCAGCGGCCCGCTCCACGCGCTGCGTGAACTCGATCTGGAACTGCCCCAAGGCGGGTTGGTGGTTTTTATGGGCGCAAGCGGCAGCGGTAAAACCACGTTGCTCAACCTGATCGGTGGGCTGGATCAACCAAGCAGCGGGCAGATCAGCATTGCCGGGCAGAATCTCGCTGCAATAAGCGCCGGTCAACGCACCCGCTTACGGCGTCGGATCGGCTTCATTTTTCAGAGTTTCGCCTTGCTGCCCACAGCTACCGCCTACGAGAATATCGAGATCGGCCTGCGCCTTGCCCGTAGCCTGCCGCGCGCGGAATGGGACGCCGCCATTCGCGCCAGTGTGCACGCCGTTGAACTCGATGCCTGGATCAACCATCGGCCCTACGAGATGAGCGGTGGACAGCAACAGCGCGTTGCCATCGCCCGGGCACTCGCCATTCGCCCGCACCTGATCCTGGCCGACGAACCGACAGGCGACCTCGACCGCCAGTTGAGCGAACACGTCTGGCAGCTGCTCCGCGCTCGCGCCGACGAGACCGGCACAACCATCCTCGCCGCCACGCATGATCCCGGTGCAATGCGCTACGCTACAACCGGTTACACACTTGAGGTAGGCCGGATCACCCAGATCGTTCCCGGCGCCTGATTCCTGAATATTGCCCAATGCGCGTGGTATAATCAGGCCATGCTTCGCTTGCCAATGCTGTTTCAATCTGCTTCCAAAACGACGCCCATCGGTGTCGCCACTGAACGCCATACGCGCCTGAGCATCGGCTATTTGCGCGCCGGCGACAGCGGCCCGCCGGTAATCCTGCTGCACGGCTGGGGCGCGTTTAAAGAACTCTGGTGGTCGACCCTGAATGACCTGGGGCGCGATCACCGCTGCTTCGCGCTTGATGTGCCCGGCCACGGCGAGTCGGCTCTCGGTTCCGCCGCCAGCATCAGCGCGGTCGCCGACGCAATCGGCGCCTTCTGCGACGACCTGAACCTGCGCGAGATCGTTCTTGTCGGCCATTCGATGGGCGGGGCCGTTGCTGCCGATCTGGCGATTCGCCGCCCCGAACTCGTCGCCCGCCTCGTGCTGGTCGATGCCGCTATCGATCCCAAGCGTTTGCCCAGCTACTCGCGCACCTACCTCATTCCGGTCAGCGGCTGGGTCGTTCTGCGCATGGCCCAGTTCCTCGGCCGCACCTTTATGCGCCCGGTCGGCCTGCTTATTCCGCACGAACACGGCGGCGGCTGGCTGCGGCCCTGGTTCCGTCGCGCAGCCTATCTGTCTATGTGGGACGCATTCGCGCTGCATATGCTGCTCCAGGCGCTCTTTAGCGCTACCGCCGTTGATCGGCTGGCCGAGATCAAGATGCCCACGCTGATCGTCGGCGGCCAATTTGATCAACTCGTCACCCCGGCGCACTCCCACCGGATCGCTGAAGCGATCCCCGGCGCCAAATATATCGAAATCAGCGGCGCCATGCATAACCCGATGGACGAACGCCCACGCCACTTCAATCGCGCGTTGCGGGGCTGGCTGGAGTCAGCCTGACAGGGGGACACGGGGACACCTGACGGTTGGAAATAATGACCGTGTCGTTATACCCGGTCACTCGTCACTCGTCACTCGTCACTCGTCACTCGTCACTCGTCACTCAGCCCTCAGCCCTCAGCCCTCAGTCCTCAGCCCTCAGCCATGAGGATCTTGCATGGATCTCGAACCATATCGCAAACAGATCAGCGTATCCGGCACAGCGCCGGTGCAACTTAGTGTGATCGATGTTGGGCCGCTGGAGGCGCCGGGGCGCGGTACAGTCGTGTTGATCCACGGCTGTGCGGGCAATACCGAGCAGTGGCTGCGCCAGATCGAACACCTCGCCCCGCACTACCGGATTGTCGCCCCCGACTTGCGCGGCCACGGCAACTCACAGGTGGTTAACTCGGCCTATTCGCTCGAAGAGTTCTGCTGGGACACCACTCAGGTACTCACGCAGCTGGCCGTCGAAGACCCGTTCGTGCTCATGGCCCACTCATTCGGCGGGCCGATTGCGATCACCTTCGCCGCGACCCAACCGCAAAAAATCAGCAAACTGGTGCTGATCGCTACCGGCCCCGAGATGCACATCAATCCGCTCCATGAATGGGTGATCAAGCTACCCTTCCCACTGGGCATGCTCGAACGGTTGCGCCCGATCGTAATGCCGAAAAGCTACGCGCCGGTAAGCGTCATTCAGCGTATTCTCGCCGGTACACTCTTTAAGTGGGACGGCTACGCGGCGCTGCCGCAAGTACGCACACCCACGCTGATTATCGCCGGTCAGTGGGATTTTATCGCCACGGTTGCCCAGGCCGAAGCAGCGCAGAAACTGATGCCCAATGCGCGCCTTGAAGTGGTGAAATACACCCGCCACTTACCGCATCTTGAACGCCCACAGGCCGTCAATCGCCTGATCGACCGCTTCCTCACCGGCCCGCGTTCGTGGCGCGAGGAGACGGTGACAGGGTGACAGGGGAACACGGGGACACGGGGACACGGGGACGAAGGACAATCGAAAAGCACATCTCAGTTCGCAGTCCGCAGTTCGCAGTCTGACAGTCTGACAGTCCGCAGTTCGCAGTTCGCAGTTCGCAGTTCGCAGTCTGACAGTTCGCAGTCCTCAGTCCGCCGTCCGCCGTCCGCAGTTCGCAGTTCGCAGTCTGACAGTCTGACAGTTCGCAGTTCGCAGTTCGCAGTCCGCAGTCTGGCAGTCTGACAGTCCGCAGTTCGCAGTTCGCAGTTCGCAGTTCGCAGTCTGACAGTTCGCAGTCCTCAGTCCGCCGTCCGCCGTCCGCAGTTCGCAGTTCGCAGTCTGACAGTCTGACAGTTCGCAGTTCGCAGTTCGCAG
>JBBRUG010000078.1:0-19410 GCA_038247995.1 Chloroflexales bacterium
GGTTACCGCCCTCGGCCAGGCCGGGATGCTTGCCTCATTCGGCGCCGCCGGTCTTGTGCCCGCCCGCGTCGAGGAGGCGATCCGCCACATCCAGGCCGCGCTGCCCAATGGGCCATACGCCTTCAACCTGATTCACAGTCCTAGCGAAGAAGCGCTGGAGCGCGGCGCCGTTGAACTCTACCTGCGCCACCGGGTGCGCACTGTCGAGGCATCGGCCTTCCTCAGCCTGACCCCGCACGTCGTCTATTATCGCGCTGCCGGCATGGGCCGCGATCCCGCCGGGGCGATCACAATTGGGAACCGCGTGATTGCCAAGATCTCACGCCGCGAGGTGGCCGAACAGTTTATGCGCCCGGCGCCTGAAGCCTTGCTTGCGCCGCTGGTGGCAGCCGGTCTGATCACGCCGCTCCAGGCCCAGCTTGCAGCCCAAGTGCCCATGGCCGACGACATCACCGTCGAGGCCGACTCAGGCGGCCATACCGACAATCGGCCCCTGGTCTGCCTGTTGCCCTCGATCCTGGCCCTCCGCGACGCAATCCAGGCCCAGCAGGGCTACGCCCAGGCCGTGCGCGTCGGCGCCGGCGGCGGGATCGGTACGCCCGCCGCAGCCCTGGCCACCTTCATGATGGGCGCGGCCTACATCGTCACCGGTTCGATCAATCAGGCTTGCATAGAGTCCGGCGCCTCACCCCACGCCCGCCGACTGCTTGCCCAGGCCGGCATGGCCGACGTGATGATGGCTCCGGCAGCCGACATGTTCGAGCTCGGGGTGAAAGTTCAACTGCTCAAGCGGGGCACATTCTTCCCGATGCGGGCCCAAAAGCTCTACGACCTTTACCAGAAATATAGCTCGCTTGAAGCGATTCCCCCCGCCGAGCGCGAGCAGTTAGAGCGCCAGATCTTCCGTAAGCCGCTTGAGGCGATCTGGCAAGAGACTGAGGCCTACTTCGCCGAGCGTGACCCCGACCAGATTCGGCGGGCGCTCGACAACCCCAAACGTCGCATGGCGCTGGTTTTCCGCTGGTACCTTGGCCTGTCATCGCGCTGGTCGAACAGCGGCGAGCCGGGCCGCGAGATGGATTATCAGATCTGGTGTGGGCCGGCGATGGGCGCTTTTAACGATTGGGTTCGCGGATCCTACCTGGAGGCCCCCGAAGCACGCCAGGCCGCCGACATAGCGCGCCAATTGCTCACCGGCACAGCCTACCTCTACCGGATCCAGCAACTGCGCACCTATGGCGTGAATTTCCCGACCGAACTGGGCACCTACCAACCGGGGTGAAAGTTGGACGAAGGACCAAAGACGAACGACCAAAGCCACACCGGGCCTGGCTTTCGTCCTTCTCCTTCGTCTTGAAGGGTAACCGGGTGACAAACGACATTCCGCTGCATATCTCTATAATGCATCCGGCCCTGTCCCCCTGTCCCCCTCCCCTGTCTCCCTCACCGCTGGCGCTGCCTGAAACCGGTACGGTACACCTCTGGCAGTTCGATCTCGACAGCGTGGCCGCTTCCGAGCAGACGCTCAGCCCAGACGAACACGCACGCGCCGAGCGCCTGCGCCTCCCCCTGGCCCGCACCCGCTTCATCGCTGCGCGGGGCATGCTGCGGGCAACGCTGGCCCGCTACACCGCCGAGCAGCCCGCCGCCCTCCGCTTCCATTACACCTCCGCCGGCAAACCCGCCCTCGCCGGCCCCCGGAACCATAAACTCAGCTTTAACCTGACCCACTCGCACAATCTGGCGCTCCTTGCAGTGACCCAAAGTGCGCGGATTGGCGTTGATCTTGAGTTGATCGCCGATGCAGACTATTCGACGATCGCACAACAGTTCTTTGCCGCGAACGAACTGCACGCACTCAACGCACTCCCGCCAAACCAGCGCCGCGCCGCATTCTATCGCTGTTGGGTCTGCAAGGAGGCCTTCATCAAGGCGCGTGGCGAAGGGCTAAACTTGGCGCTGGATCGCTTTGCAGTGAGCGTAACGCCCGACGAGCCCGCTGCGCTGCTGCATGTCGCCGGCGACGCGGGCGAAGCCAGGCACTGGCAGTTTGCCACCCTAACGCCCGCAGCGGGCTTTGTGGCAGCGCTCTGCGTTGAGCGCCAGGCCACCATAGAAAGCCCATAACCATTCCAGCGTTCTGCGTCCAGCGAGGGAGCAACTCATCATGACCGAACAACCGCTTCAAGGTAGGGTAGCGCTCGTGGCCGGGGCAACGCGCGGAGCAGGGCGCGGCATCGCCTGTATGCTTGGCGCCGCCGGTGCGACAGTCTATTGCACCGGGCGCAGCAGCCGTCAGACGCCGCAGGCGCGCCCCACCGATGCCGGGCCGTTCACCACTGCCGGACGCCCGGAGACGATCGAAGAGACGGCGGATCTGGTAAACGAGTGGGGCGGGCACGGCATTGCGGTGCGGGTCGATCACACCGTCGAAGCCGAGGTAGCGGCGCTCTTTGCGCGTATTCAGGCCGAGCATAGTCGCCTGGATGTCCTGGTCAACGATGTCTGGGGCGGCGACGAGTTAACCAATCCACAGTGGGGAACGCCATTCTGGGAACTGGACCCGCAGGTCTGGTTGAAGCTGCACGAGCGCGCCGTCTACAGTCACCTGATCACCAGCCGTTACGGCGCGCCATTGCTCGTGGCCCAGCAGCACGGCCTGATCGTGGAAATCACCGACGGCGACCGGGCGGATTATCGCGGACAATTTTATTATGATCTGGCGAAGACGGCCGTTACGCGCATGGCATTCGGCATGGCCGCCGATTTGCGCCCGCACGGCGTGGCGGCCGTCGCCGTAACCCCAGGCTTCCTGCGTTCCGAGGCGATGCTGGAGTTCATGGGCGTAACCGAGGCGAACTGGCGCGCCGGCGCAGCAAAAGAAGCTCACTTCATCGCCTCCGAGACACCCTTTTTCGTGGGGCGCGCCGTGGCCGCACTGGCTGCCGACCCGCAGATCATGGCCAAATCGGGCGGGCTCTACAGCTCGTGGGATCTCTCCGACGAATATGGCTTCAGCGACATCAATGGCGAACAGCCGCATTGGGGGCGCTACCGGGCCGCAAATCTCTAATCCGCCGCAAATCTCGTACGGGCGGATCCATGGGTTCGCCCCTTTGTGTCCGCCCCTTGGCTTATCCACCCACAAACACAAACATCAAATCATTCACATTGGTGCCGGTGGGGCCAGGGAGCAGCAAATCCCCCAGAGCGGCGAAGAAGGGATACGCGTCGTTGGCGGCGAGATGAGCCGCAGCGTCCAGGCCCGCTAGGTTGGCCCGCGCCAGCGTCGCACCGCTGGCCACAGCGCCCGCAGCATCAGTGGGGCCGTCGCCGCCGTCGGTGGCCAGGGCAACAATGGCGACACCTTCCAGCCCACTTAGGCCGAACGCCGCCGCCAAGGCCAACTCTTGATTGCGCCCGCCCCGCCCTAAACCGCGCAGGGTAACCGTTGTTTCGCCGCCGACAATGATGCAGGCCGGCGCCGGGATAGGATTACCGCTCGTCACAATTTCGCGCGCTATGGCGGCCAGAAACTGCCCTGCGACTCGCGCCTCACCTTCAAGGAAGGTCGTCAGCAGCATGGTATGCATACCTGCGGCCTGGGCTGCGGCCTGGGCCGCCTGCGCCGCCTGCACATTACTGCCGATCAGCAAGTTCTGCACCTGTTGAAAGAGTGCAGCGCCCGGTTTAGGCGTCTCGGCGACAGCACCGCGCAACCCGGCTTCAAGGTGCGTTCGAATCGCCTGCGGCGTCTGCGCCAGCAGATCGTAGCGCTCCAAGATTGCCCAGGCATCGCTGAAACTACTTGCATCGGGCACGGTTGGGCCGGAGGCAATCACGTCCAGCGGCGAGCCGACAACATCGGAGAGGATGAGTGTCGCAATCGGCGCAGGCGCCGCCAGCCGAGCCAACCCGCCGCCCTTCACCTGGTCGAGATGTTTGCGCAGGGTGTTAATCGCGCCAATTGTGGCGCCGCACGCGAGCAGGGCGCGGGTGAGCTCTTGCAGATCGGCAAGGGTGACCCCTGGCGCCGGCAAGCTAAGCAGCGCCGAGCCGCCGCCGGAGATCAGCGCCAGCACCAGATCGGCGGGCGTTGTATCGGCCAGTAGATCGGCAACGGCCTGCGCGGCAATCACGCTGGAAGCATCAGGCACCGGATGACCGGCAATATGCAGTTCCAGGCGCGGATCGATCACGCTCGTAGCCGGCGGCCCGTCTTTCACCACCACCACGCCACGCTGCAACTCAGCGCCCAGTAGATCGGCGGCAGCAGTGGCCATGGCGCGGCCCGCTTTGCCAATACTGACGAGCAAGACCCGCCGCACACCGGCCAGGTTGTAGGCTTGGTCGCCCACATGCAACATGGCGCCTTCGCGCCGAAGATAGCGCCGCACAGCGGCATCCGGATCGGCGGCTGTCAGAGCGGCGGCAAGTACCCCCGCTGCCGCTGCGCCCCAGGGCGCCTCGCGCAATGTATGGGTCAGCAGGTGTTTGACAGGAATCACGGGATCATCCCTGTGCTCGATTTGGGTGGTTGCCGGCGGCAACCACCCAGCCATTATAGCGCCGCACAGATCCATTGAGCCAGCATACGGGCGACGCGAGCGCAGCGAGCCACACCGTTCGGTGCCCTCAGCGGCTCAATCGGTTTGCTCAGTGCGCTACACATTAAACAAGAAGTGACACACATCGCCATCTTGCACGATGTAGGTTTTCCCTTCCATCCGCACGGTGCCGGCCTTCTTGGCATCAGCCATGGCGCCGGCACTCATCAGGTCGGTGAAGGCGACAATTTCAGCCCGAATAAAGCCGCGCTGAATGTCAGAGTGAATCGTACCGGCCGCCTCGACGGCGGGCGTATTCCGGCGGATCGGCCAGGCACGTACCTCGTCGGGGCCGGCGGTAAGGAAACTCACCAGGCCAAGCAGGTCGTAGCTGCGCTGGATCACCAGGTCGCGCGCGGGCTGCGTAATGCCGAGATCTTCCATAAAACTGGCCGCATCGGCGTCGTCGAGTTGGGCCAGCTCGGCCTCGATCTTGCCACACAGCGGCACGAGGGCGCTTTGCGGCTGATCGTATGCAATCTGCGGCGGGGCCTGGATCGCCTCCTCGCCTACATTCAGCGCGATCAGCATTGGCTTTGCAGTAAGAAACTGATAACCGCGGATCATGCGCTCCTCATCGTCGGAGAGCTCAGCAGCGCGAATCGGCACCTCGGACTCCAGGCCGTCCTTGAGGCGCTGGAGCAGATCGCGCTCGGCCATGCGTAGCTCCTTCTCCTTTGCAGGCAGCTTCGTAATCTCACTATTCAGCCGGTTCAACCGCTTCTCAATGATCGCCAGGTCGGCGAAGGCCAGTTCAAGATCGACCGCCGCAATATCACGCGCAACATTAACGGAGCCGTCGGGATGCGGCACGCCGGCATCTTCGAAGGCGCGGACAGCGTGCAACAGCGCATCGGCCGAACCGATATAATTGAGCAACGCCGGCGGCAACCCGCCGCCCTGGCGTCCACCGCCGCTTAATCCACCGACATCGACGTACTGCACATCGGCCTGGGTGTTCTTTTTGGGCGAAAAGAGCTTTGCCAGCGCATCGAGCCGCGCATCAGGCACTTTCACCGTCGCCAGGTTCGGCTCCAACTGCCCCGATGAATAGGCCGCCGTCTCAGCGGTGCCGCGGGTCAGCGCGTTAAATACCGTCGTCTTGCCGCTATTCGCCAGGCCGATAATTGCAATCTTCATAGGTGTTTCCAGCAGCACAGCGCGCTCTGCGGGCGCGTGAGCGATATACGAACATTGGCATATTCTACATTCTGCATTCTGAAGCTCAGGCTTCAAACCGTTCGCCAGTATAGCGCTACCCTGAGCACGGCGCAACCTGCCCGCCTTTAACCGGTTTTTTCCCTGTAAACTGCTCTTGCACTCGTTATACTGCATGCGGCACAATAGAGGATGCAATTGAAGAGGGTTGCAAGCTGAATACTAAAATCGTCACCGAATGACCGGATGGCGACAGTGTCGGCGCATCTCTGCCCAAAGCCGGAAGACCTGATAGGGCTGACAGACCGCTTAGGTCAGCCTGCAACTGAGGCCTGAATGACGTCTCTCGTGGACTTGCACGACCTGATCCGGCGTGCACAACACCGCGACCCAACTGCGATCAGCGAGCTGTACGACCGCTTCGCTGGTCTTGTGCTGCGCTATATTTATGCGCGCGTCGCCGAACACGAGTTGGCGCAAGATCTCACCCAGGAAGTGTTTATCAAAGTTATCCACGCGATCGAACGTTTTGAATACCGCGACGAAAAATCGTTTCTGGGTTGGATCTACACGATTGCCGCAAATGTGCTCCATAGCCATCACCGGCGCCGCCACATTCTCGCCACGCCCTTCGATCACGCCAACGATATTGTCGACCAGCGCAGCCAGGACGATGTCCGTTCCATAACGGAGCGGATCGCGCTGCAGCAGGCGATTGGCCAACTCACCCAGGATCAGCAGCAGGTATTGACCCTGCGCTTCTTTGCCGATCTGAGTAACAGCGAAGTCGCTGGGGTGCTTCAGCGTACCGAGGGCGCCGTTAAAGCGATCCAGCATCGTGCATTGCAGAGTTTGCAGAAGATCCTGATCCGGGAGAACGAAGAACCGACGCCGTACCCATATGTGTCGGCCCATAACCATAACTTTTATCGACCGGTGCACGGCGACCGCGACCATGCAGCGGCTGTTGCCGATCTGCCTGTGATCACTGCGGAAACGCAGGGGGGAGGGTAACGCGGTGCGCCAGGATTTAACAACAATGCTTGATGCGGCGCTCGAACGGTTGCGCGCCGGCGAAAGCGTGGAGGAGATCCTTCAGGCGTATCCGCAGCATGCCGCCGAACTCGAACCTGCACTGCGCACTGCCACCGCGATCCGCCAGCACGCCGCGACGACCTTGCCGCCTTCCCTGGAGCAATGGCTTGCCAGCGGCCGCCATGAGATCGAGCAGATTGCGCGTACCACCTATAGCCGTCCGACGCCGACATGGCGCCGCCGGCTAAACACGCTTGATACAGCCGTCGGTCAATCGATGCGGCGCCCATTGCCACGGATGGTGGCCACAGCGCTTAGCGTGCTGATGGTGATCCTGATTGGGCTGGCCAGCGCTACCAGCGCCTCGGCCGGCGCGCTGCCGGGCACGCCGATGTACCCCTGGAAGATCTTTGTTGAGCAGGTTGGCATTGCCACCAGCGTCAGCGCCGACATACGCGCAGCCCGTACGGTTGCGGCTGTCGAAGCACGGGTTACCGAGCTCGGCATGCTCGCCGATGGGAACACGGCTGCACTGGAACAGTTTCAGGTTAGCCTAGAATTGCTCGACTCGCGCACCCGCGAGAGCCTGCGCTCGCTGGAGGACGTCTCGCCGAGTGTTCGCGAGACAAGTACTGTGCGGCTGGATCGCTTGCTCAGCCGGGCAGAGAGCGAGATCGACCGCGCCGCCCATACTGATGATCCAACCCGCAACGCCGCTCTGACGGCGAGCGCCGCTAGTGTTGCCGATTTGCGCGAACAACTTCCGGTTGAAACGCCCGATGGGCCGGTCGCAGTGCCAATCGGCCCAACGCGCACGCCAACGACTGCACCAACCCAAACGGCGCCGGTCGCAGGTGGGGTAGCGCCGAGCGCAACATCCGCGCCAATTGCCGGCAACCGTACGCCGACGCCTACCAACACGCCGCCCGTGCTAAGCCAACCCAACGGCAACAACGAAGATGCTGCGTCTGGTGCCGCAGCCCCAACATCCAGTGTGACCCGCACGCCAACCCGCACGCGCACGCCAACGACTGCGCCAACCCGCACGCCAACAACTGCGCCAACTCGCACACCAACGCCGAGCCGGACCGCAACAACTGCGCCAACCCGCACGCCGACAGTGACTTCGGCGCCACTGCCACCAACGGCGACTTCGGTGCCGACACAACCAGTCAGCACGCCGGATACTGAACCCAATTCGCCGCCAAGCCCGACGCGCAGTGCGACGCCGCAACCCAGTGCAACACCGACTGAACTGCCGACGCGTCCACCGTTCACGGCAACACCGACCGCGACACCAACGGAAACGTCGACCGCAACGCCGACCGCGACACCAACGGAAACGCCGGTCGATGACCCCGACCCTCAAGTGCTCGTCCGGCCAATTCTTGAGTGTGTGACCCAGATTGACGGAGAACTCTATGTCGCCTATTTCGGCTACTTCAATGAGTCCGATTTGGCGGTCACAATTCCCGTTGGCTTGCGCAACCGCTTCACACCGGCGCCTTCGGATCGTGAACAGCCGATCCTCTTTGAACCTGGGCGGAGCCCGTTCTACCCTGAGGCCGCTTTCAGCATGCTCTTCGACGGCACGGCGTTGGTCTGGCACTTGAATGGCCGTACGGCAACTGCATCGGCGGGCAGCCTCCCGTGTTTCGAGTCCACGGAACCGTAAACCAAATCTGGTGCGGCAGTAAGCAGCGTTCTGAGGCAGAAACGCCTTCGCGCCGCACCGGCCAGGTTTGATCAGTAGGTTAAGCGTAGCGGCAGTGGTATAATACAGGCGTGCAAGCATCGCCCAGCAACCTCGATCTTTTACGGCGCCAGTTGGGGCGGCCGCAGCTGATCTTTTTCAGCGAGCTTGATGGTGTCAATCTCCAGCAACTCCTGGCGCACACGAACGTCCTCCACGAACTCGTCGCAGGCAATCATGGCGTCGCCGTTGCGCTGTACGAACTCGACACCATTACGGCGACCGTTGTTCGCACGCTGAACGCCAATGATGTACCGGTGATTGCCTGGCTATTGCTCCCCCCCGGCGAAGGCGTCTGGCTGAGTCTCCAAAATTACCCCCAGGCATTAGAGCGCTATCACACATTTCGGTATTGGGCAACCGAACACGGACTGCGCTTTGTTGCCGTCGGTCTCGATATTGAGCCCCCCCCAACCCCTACAACAAATCAGCAAGGCGCCTGGAGTTTGCGTACGCTTGCCCGCCGGCTCTGGTTAGCGCGCGAGAATGTGCTTTACACCGCCGCTCGCGCAGCCTACACCGATCTAATCGCCAACATCCACCATGACGGCTACGAAGTTCATACCTATCAGTTGCCGCTGCTCGCCGACGATCGCCGCGCCGGCACCACGCTCGTGCAGCGGGCCTTCGATCTGGTTGATCTGCCTGCCGACGTAGAAGTGCTGATGTGCTACAGCAGTATTCCGCTTCCGCGTCTGGGCAACGATCTCGGCGGCGCGCTGATCAGCAGTTATGGCCCCACAGCCGATGGCATTGGCGTGGGCAGTGTGGGCAGCGCATCGGCGCGCGAGGTTGGCGCAGAAACGTTGCCGCCCCTCGCCTGGGAGGCGCTTGAACGCGATCTGCTACTGGCGGCGCATCATACCGATACAATCTATCTTTCGTCGTTGGAAGGCTGCGGCGAGCGCGGTTTGCTTCCACGCATCCGGGCAATCGATTGGGATCGCGATGTCCAGCCGTTCCCCAGCCGGCAGGTGCTCGTTGCCGGCTTGCGTGGCGTGCTCTTGCTCAGCTTGATCACCGCGCGTTTCAGTCGCAGCCTGATCGCCTGGATGGGTTGGGGGCTGGCGCTGCTCTTATTGCTGCGCCAACTGCGCACCTGGTATCAGCACCGCATTTCTTCCGTGCGCTCTTAAGTATGTCAACACAATCCCGTTCTGAAGCTAGCTTGCGCAGCGAAATCGTGGCTGTAGGCCACCGCCTCTATGAGCGTGGGTTGATCGTCGCCGGCGACGGCAATATCTCGGTGCGCCTGGCCGACAATACAATCCTGATCACGCCCGCAGGGCTGAGCAAAGGTGCCTTGCAACCCGACGATCTTGTCGTCGTTACGCCAGAAGGTGCGTTGCTCTGCGGCGCATCTGGTCGCCGCCCTTCTTCGGAACAACTGATCCACCTCGCCGTCTATCGCCGCCGCAGCGACGTGCTGGCCTGCGTGCATGCCCACCCCCCCACGGCGGTGGCCGCCACGCTTGCCGGTGTAAGCCTGACCGAGCCATTCCTGCCTGAAGCGGTTCTGGCGCTTGGGCCAGTGCCGACAGCACCCTATGCACGTACCGGCACAGTCGCGCTCAGCACGGCGCTTGAACCATTTATTCCCGATCACAACGCCATATTGCTCGCTTATCACGGCGCGCTCACCTATGGCGCAACACCCACGGCCGCGTTCGATCTCATGGAACAGCTCGAACATTGCGCAAAGATCCTGCTCAGTGCACAGCTCTTCGGCGGCGCGAAACCATTGCCCGCCGCACAGATTGCAGAAATTGTGGAATTGCGGAAGCAACTGATGAACCTGTAAGGCCGCAGCAATGACGTGGCCGCTGCTGCGGCCCAACTATGGAGCTACCTTCATGCGCCTCTCACCGGAAAAAGTCGAAAACCTGTCCGAACAGCTTGTCGATCTGCTCGCTGAAACCGACGGGGTTCTGTTTCAGGGCGACGACGCCGAATTGCGGTTGGCAATTTATGAGATTGTCAGCGATGAACTAATGGTAGAAGAGCGCCTGGATGCGGAAGTCCATCGGATGCTCCACGCCTACAAGTATGAGATCACGATGGGCCGGATGAGCTACGATGATCTGTACCGTAAGCTACGCAACCGCCTGATTGCCGAGCGCAAGATCGTTTTGTGAAGCTGATCCGTGATCCCTACGAGCAAAGCACTGCCGCCACCGATGGGTTGATCGCGCTTGTGGCGCTGGTGTACGCGGGCCAATTGGCCGAACTGCGCCGCTACAATCGCGTGCGAGCGCTGCTCGGAAGTGGCGCATTCGGCGCGATGGCCACTGCCGCAAGCCTTGGCGTTGTTGCGCATGGCTTGGAACTTACGCCAGCGCAGCGGCGCATCGTCTGGCGGCCGCTCAATTTTTGCCTGGGCATGGTGCTCGCCTGCTTCGCAGCGGGTGCCATTCGGGATACCTGGGGGCCACGCGCCGCCTGCTGGGCTTTTGTCGCGCTCACCCTCAGCGCACTTGGCTTCACAGCCCTTGCCGAACGGATCGCCCAAGGTTTTATCGCATTTGTCGCCTACGAAGCTACTGCCCTGGTCTTTGCCCTTGGTGCGTACAGCCGCCTCGCATGGCACACCAAGTTTCCCGGCGCACGCCGGATCAGCGCCGGTATTTTGCTCACGATCATTGCCGCCGCCGTCCAAACCCAGCCCCGCCAACTCCACATCTGCGGCATCGCCCTCGACCACAACGGTCTCTTCCACCTCATCCAACTCGCCGCGCTACCATTGCTCGCCAATGGCCTGCGCGCCGGCTTTGGCGAACCCAACCCATAGCCAAAAAGAGGTTGCCATTGAGCGCCGGCTGCTCAGTAGTGGGTAAAGCAAGGTTTGCGGTTCAGGCGCTGGCTTCGACACGCTCAGTTCGCGGTACACGGTTTTTCCGCTTGTCGCCCTGGTATCGATCTTGCTTAAGCCGTGAGCAGGTCAAGGAGATGAGGTTCTTCCAAGCCAGCGGAGGCAAGATGCAGAACGTAGGTCGTGGTTGTTTAGCAGGGTGGGCGGCGAACCGCCTGGGTGGCGGCATTATCGGGACGATTATTCTGTTTGTGCTGATCTACTGGTTGCTGGGCTTTTTCTTTTAGAGCACTGAGCAACATGCTTGAGCCACTGAGAACGCTGAACCGGGTGGCTCACTGTGCTCGCGTTATTGGACGCAGGCTCAATCGATCTGAGCAATGCTCTAGGCCATCGGCGGCAGCTAAGCGGTTTCGAGCAGGGGCGCAAAAAGCTTGCGCCCCTTTCGGTTGTCTAATCGATATGTAACCCGCCGTTGACGTCCATTACCTCGCCGGTAACGAAGTCGGACAGTTCACTAGCAAAGAAGAGACAAGCACGGGCGACATCGAGTGGTGTACCGACGCGCCCGAGCGGCACATCAGCAATGATTGTCGCACGACGCTCGGGGGTGAGTTGGCCACCGAAAATATCGGTATCGATCAGGCCGGGCGCAAGGGCGTTGACGCGGATCTGCGCCGGTGCAAGCTCGCGGGCGAGGGCGCGCGTAAGGCCCAGTAGGCCGGCCTTGGCCGCCGAGTAGACTGACGCGCCGAACAGACCACCACCGCGCTTGGCCGAGACCGAAGACATACAAATGATGCTACCGCCGCCGAGTTGGCGCATCTGCGGCACAACCGCCTGGCTGCAAAGAAAGCCGCCGCGCAGATTCACATCCATAATCCGGTCGTAATCAGCTTGGGTGGTCTCTTCAAGCCGTTTAGGCGAGGAAATCCCAGCATTGTTAACAAGCACACGAGCCGGGCCGAGATCGGCGGCAATTTGGGTGAACGTAGCGATGACGGATTCCTGGCTCGTTACATCACAGGTATACCCGCGATGCTGCGGACCGAAGGCGGCAGCGGCGGCAATAGCAGCGGCGCCGTCGAGATCGAGTAAGGCCACACGGGCGCCCTGTTCGGCGAACAGCTTAGCAACAGCGTAGCCAATCCCGCGTGGTGAAGCGGCGCCAGTGACAACAGCGGTGGTGTCGGCGAGCAGCATGGCAAAGAGCTCCTTAATAGAGGTTTCAGTCGAATGTGTGAAGTATAGCGCATGGAGGGCGTGCAGAGCGTAACAACACGCCTCACGCCCCCGTTTTCCATTTCCGCGAGATCGTGTTACAATCGTGCTGTTCTCAGCTAGTTATCTAAAGGTGTGGTTATGGGCCTGCTGAGCCGCTTCGAACACACATTCGTGTTGAGCATCGCCCCAAGTCGCGGGCTCGATACGCTGCGTCGTCGTCGTTGCCAGCTGGCTGTGCGCCCTGGGTAACGAGCCATGCCCGCTCCCAGGTTCTCAGGCCAGCTTTGCCAATCCGGCAGGCTGGTTTTTTGTTGAATGGCGCAGAAGTGGAGCTTTAGAAGCGTGACCCAACTCTACCTCATCCGGCACGGCGAGGCCGTAGCCAATGTCCAACCGATTGTCGCCGGGATGAACGGCGATACCGGGCTTACCGAGCGCGGGCATGAGCAGACGCTGCGGCTGCACGATCGGCTGGCGCGAACCGGCTTCATCAAGGCCGATGTGCTGATCGCCAGTACACTGCCCCGCGCCCGCCAGACGGCGGAGATCATTCAGCCTGCCCTGAACCTGCCAATCATCTTTGATGATGATGTGCAGGAGTTGCGCATCGGCGAGGCCGATGGCATGAGCAATAGCGATGCATGGGCGAAGTTCGGCGTGCCCGACTTCGACCAGTTTCCGCTCCGCCCGATTGCGCCCGGCGGTGAGAGTTGGGGCACGTTTACCTTGCGCGTCGGCCAGGCGCTCACCCGGATCACCCAGGAGCACGAAGGCAAAACAATCGTTGTCGTCTGTCATGGCGGTGTAATTGATGCCTCATTCGTCCACTTCTTTCAAATGCCTTCAATGGTGCTGCCGCCTACCGATTTCCACACGCGCAACACCAGCATCACCAACTGGGAGAAGGTCGGGCGGCGGAGTCGCACCATGTGGCGGCTGAACAGCTACAACGACATCGAGCATCTGCATGGCGTCGGCGCGTATGAGTCGGTGCGCTGGGAAGATACCGACGATACGCATCCAGCCAGCCCGATGCCGACAGAGGAATGACGCGGGGACGCGGGGACGCGGGGCATACGGATCACGTTAAGGATCTCTGCCGCGCCAGCCCGCACCCCAAACCCCGCTCCCTGAGCGGGAGAGGCGCTCCCGAGCGCATCAGGACGAGGAATCTGCGGCTGCTCCCCCTGCTCCACGCAGATGGAGCAGGGGGTTGGGGGGATGCGGCGTTTCGGGCATTGGGACGCGATCCGCGTATGTTCGGGCAGAAGCGTTATCGCTTCACGTGATCCGTATGGGACGCGGGGACACGGGGATACGGGGACACATGACGGCAGCAACATCTCACCCCATCACCTTGTCACCTTCTCACCCGCTCACCCGCCCACCCAATCACCCGGTCGCCCACCCAGGAGACATACGAATGCCCATCGAAGTTATCGCGGATGGTCACGTCACTTCGCCGGCCGGCTGGCTCGCAGCAACAGCGGCCTGTGCGATCAAATATACCAATCGGGACGACTTGGCCTTGCTGGTGAGCACGCGCCCGGCGGCGGCGGCGGCGATCTTCACGACCAACAAGGTGAAGGCGGCCCCGGTGCTTTACGATCTGGCGTTGATGCAGCGCAACTCCGCCGGCTTGCGCGCCCTGGTAGTGAATGCCGGCAACGCAAATGCCTGCACCGGCGCCGCCGGCGATGCTGCGGCGGTTATAATGGCCACGACAACTGAGCAGATCCTTGGCCTGCCTGCACATACCGTTTTTGTTATGTCAACTGGAACGATTGGCGTGCCCATGCCAATCGAGCGTATTCAGGTGGGCATCGGGGTCGCGGCACAGCAACTCGACCCGGCGAACGGCCCGGCGGCAGCGCAGGCGATTATGACCACCGATACGCGCCCGAAGCATTGTGCCGTGCGGCTGACCCTGCCCATCTCCGGCGTGACAATTACGATCGGCGGGATGGCCAAGGGCGCGGGCATGATCCACCCCAACATGGCGACGCTGCTCGGTGTAGTTACCACCGATGCGGCAGTTGAACCCGCTGCGTTGGATGACGCTGTGCGCCGCGCCGCCGAACTGAGCTTCAATAGTATCAGTATCGATGGCGATACCAGCACCAACGACACGCTGCTGGTAATGGCGAACGGCGTAGCGGGCAACCCGCCGATTGTCGGCATGACAACTGCCGACGGCGAAGCATTCCTCGCAGGGCTCACCGCCGTGTGTACCGCGCTGGCGCAGGCTGTGGTGCGCGACGGCGAGGGCGCCACGCGCTTCGTAACCATTCGCGTCAGCGGGGCGCGCAGCAATGCCGACGCCAAGCTCGCCGCAATGACGATCGCCAAAAGCCCGCTGGTGAAGACGGCGCTGTTCGGCGCCGACCCGAATTGGGGGCGGGTGCTCTGCGCCATCGGTTACTCCGGCGCCGATGTCGACCCGCAGCGCGTCTTGCTCCACTTCGGCGGCATGAAGGTGCTCGAATACGGCCTACCGCTGCCCTTCGACGAAGCCGGCGCCCACGCCATCCTCGATGTGCCCGAAGTGCTGATCGACGCCGAACTTGGCCTCGGCGACGGCAGTGCAACGGTATGGACCTGTGATTTTTCGTATGAGTATGTGCGGGTGAATGCGGAGTATCGGACGTGAGTATGGACACATCCTCCCGCCTGAACATCGCTCGCGCCCTGGCCCAACGCCTGAGCGCCCAATATGGCCCGCGCCTGCTGCTGGCGGGTGTGTATGGCTCGGCTGCGCGTGGCGACGCTACGGAATGGTCCGACCTAGATCTATTCGTCGTGGGGCGAGCGGAGTTAGGCTTTACCGAGCGCACCTATCTGATCCAGAGTATTCCGGTGCATCTAGAGTATGTGAGCGAACCGGAGTTGCTGGCTACGCTCGACCGGCCGGGGCTGCGCTGGCCCTATCTGATGGGCGTATTGGCTACGTTACAACCGATCACTGGTGCCGCCGGGCTGGCCACAACATGGCTGGAACGCGGCCAGGCGCCGTCCGAGGCGGCCTTTCGTACCGCCCTGGAACGGGCGCTGCCCGGACTGGTCTTTGAGAGTTACGGACGCATCCGCTCGTGTGGTGCGCGCAACAACCGGAACGACGCCACTCACGCGGCGATCGAGGTGCTCTACGAGATCAAAACCGCGCTGTGCCTGCTCAACCAGCGCTGGGTAACCCGCGACTATTACGCCGGGTTCGAACAGAGCTTCGCCTTTCCTTTGCGCCCAATGGGCTATGAAACGCTCGTTCCACAGCTCTGGGAGGCCCGCGAATTGAACACAATCGTCACGGTGGCGGGTGAACTGGTGAGCGCCTACTGGCGCCTGCTCACAACGTGTGGGTTGAATGTGCCAAACTATCAGACAGTGGAGAGTGTGCCGCTGGAGGAGCATTGAGGATGGAAAACAAACTCTGGGGCGGCCGCTTCGAGGCGCCCAACGCCGACGACATGCGCGCCTACAACGACTCGTTCCATTTTGATCGCCGGTTGGCCGAAGTTGATATTCAGGGCAGCATCGCCTGGGCCGGCGCGATCGAGGCCGCCGGGTTGATTACGGCCGAGGAGTACGAAACGCTGGTGCAGGGCCTGGAACTGGTGAAGCGTGAGTTCGCCGATAATACATTTGAGGAGCAGATCGGCGACGAAGATATTCACACCGCCGTCGAACGGCGCCTGCACGAACTGGTCGGTACGGTAGCGCTAAAACTGCACACCGGTCGCTCGCGCAACGATCAGGTGGCCACCGATATGCGTCTGTTCAGCATTGCCGCCGCGCGGCTGATCGACGAGCGCTTGCTCGGGCTGCAACTGGCCTTGCTTGGCCAGGCTGAAGAGCACGCCGCAACGCTGATGCCCGGTTACACCCACCTTCAGCACGCCCAGCCGATTAGCTTCGGCCACTGGTGCCTGGCCTATGTCGAGATGTTCGAGCGCGATCGCCAGCGCGCAACCGATGCCCGCGCCCGCGCCCGCACCCTGCCCCTCGGCGCCGGCGCCCTGGCCGGCAACTCACTCGGCATCGAACGCGAACGGCTCACTGAGGCCCTCGACGAGTTCGACGCCGTGGCCAACAACTCGCTTGATGCCGTGAGCGACCGCGATTATGTGGCGGAACTGCTCTTTACCTTCGCGCTCACCGGCGTGCATCTGAGCCGACTCGCCGAAGATCTGATCCTCTACTCCAGCGCTGAATTCGGCTTTGTCGAGCTTGCGGACGCGTATAGTACCGGCTCTAGTCTGATGCCGCAAAAGAAAAATCCTGATAGCATGGAACTGCTGCGCGGCAAGAGCGGCCGCCTGCTCGGCAACCTGGTAACCCTGCTGACGGTGCTCAAGGGCCTGCCGATGACCTACAACAAAGACATGCAGGAGGACAAGGAGCCGTTCTTCGACAGCCTCGACACGCTCGACCTTTCGTTGCGGGTCGCCGCCGCCGCCGTAACAACCATGAGCGTGCGCCCGCAGCGTATGGCTGCCGCCCTCGACGACGCCATGCTCGCCACCGACCTGGCCGACGACCTCGTACGGCGCGGTGTGCCATTCCGCGAGGCCCACGGCAAGGTAGGCAAACTAGTGCGCCGCGCGCTCGAACTCGGCGTTAATCTGCGCGAAATGCCGATCGCCGAAGACCAGGCCGTGCAACCCGACATGGGCCACGAAGTGTATAGCATCTTCGACTTTACTCAGAGCGTCGCCCGCAAAGACAGCCTAGGCGGCACCGCGCCGCAGCGCGTACTTGAACAGTGCGCTCGCTGGCGCGATTTGTTTGAATAAGTCGGGCTGGTTCGTGGCGCCTTCGTCGCCACGAACCAGCCCAGGAAAAGAGCGATGACCAGCGCCAGTATGATCTATAACCCGCCTGCGGTTCTGCCGCATCTCAACGCCAATCCCGAAGCCGCCGTGATGATCCGCCGCGCCCGGGTGGGCGATGTGCCGCGCCTCTACGAAATTATCAGCTACTACGCGGCGCGGGGCGATATGCTGCCCAAAACGCTCGACCAACTCTACAATCGCGTGCGGGCCTTTAATGTCGCCGAGGCCGATGGCGAAGTGGTAGGCTGTGCGGCGCTGCACATCACATGGGCCAATCTGGCTGAAGTGGTGAGTGTGGCCGTTCACCCTGATTTCCAGGGCCGCCGGATCGGGCAAAAGCTGATCGAGCCGCTGTTTATCGAGGCGCGCCAACTAGGCATCCCGAATATTTTCACCCTCACGCTTCAGGTCGGCTTCTTCAGCCGGCTCGGCTTCCGCGAAGTGCCCAAGCTGCACCTGCCGCACAAGATCTGGCAGGATTGCAAAACCTGCTTTAAGCAGGATCGCTGCGACGAGATCGCGATGGTGCGTGAGGTGTAATGACGGTAACTTCGGCCACTGCGCCCGGCTTGAACATGTTCCACGTGTCGCACCGCTCAGATCCGGGCAGTGATTACTGCAACCCTAGAAAACTTGGCTTCCTGACGCGCTAAAAGTGTTCGATTCAGTCCATGTCTTTCGCAACTCGATTGTTGCTCAGCACGAGCGCCGAGTTTCGAAGGGTTGGCAGAGCACTGTGGGAAGTGCGCGCAACGAGCACCAGCAGAGGACGGATAGGGTAGAGTTGTGTCTATGAGCTTTCGCCAGCGGAGCGCACTAAAGCGCCCACTTTTGATTGCTCACAGAGAGTGTGCCGAACAGCATTGCTGCTAGCGAAGTGCTACCACCCCACAGGCGGGTGGCAACCTTCACCTTGCTGGTTATTTTGGCCTTGTCTCCGGCAGTTGTCCAACGACATAGTAAACTAGCCCGTATAGCCTCACGGAAGAATCTTACCCGACGAAAAGCTGCGCCTCAGGAAAGACAGGATCTTCCGCGACTCCCGTGCTCAGGCAAAATAGCCCAGCGGTCACGCATCATCTAACCGGCTCTCAGCCTGGATGATCGGGTTATTCACGGCTCTGAACCAAGGATCAGAGGTTCCAGACATCTCGCGTGACGGCTCGGGCAGGGTTGGAATGACGCGAGCACGCCTGTTGCGGAAGAGCCGATCTTTCGTGATGACATGCGATCATTACAACTCGCTCCACGCCGGTCTTTGGTAGCGCAGTAGACTCTTGACCACGACCCGTGATAACGTCAAGCTTGTTCTGATTCTTTCGGGAGTTGCTGTTGACGTCAGGTGCTTCCTGGTCAGTTCGGCTTCCTGATCCCTTCACTTGGCGTTCGCTTATTTTCGGAATCGGTTCATGAAATTGCCCCACCAGCAGGCGAAAATTGGCTCCTTGGAAGACTTACTGCCCCACTTGATGGCTGATCTGGCCGAAACGCTTTACACATTCCGATTTCGTGTACGCCAAAGTGGGGGGTTGATCTCGATTTGCGCTGGTTTTTCGCGTGCAAGTGGGGAGAGAATTTCATTTAGCGCCCAAAAAAATAAGCGAACGGTAAGCTTCAGGTCGCTTTGGTTCGCTTCAGGTGATTTCTGGTCACCTTATGTGCTTCCTCTTCACGCCCTGCTGATCGACCGGGTCAACCTCATCGCACGCGCACGTTCCTCACCCGTTGGCTACGCTATAATGAAGCGAGCGTACATCTCGTGCGGTTCCGCTGGGAGGAACCGCTCGCCGCCCTCCCAACGCCGCAATGGTGGTACGCATGCGATTTAGATGGCTGCTCACGAACCATTCAGTCTCTGGGCTGGCCAGGGCTGTTGCAACGTCTGAGATCCGCGCCATCCTCACCCCCCAACCCCCACCTCTCAGGTGTAGGGTTTTTACAGGATCGCGTCCCAATGCGCTATTCCCCGCATCCCCCCAGCCCCCTGCTCCCTCA
>JBBRUG010000079.1:0-19373 GCA_038247995.1 Chloroflexales bacterium
AAAAACACGGGGGCGCCCCGACATTGGCGCCGCGCCCCCTTTTGTTATTTATTCTAGTCGGCGAAGGCAGAGCCCATCAGTTCGCGCACCGGGGTGCGCCGGCGCAGGTAGTTGCGCATTTGGCTGGCAACGATATCGCTGGTCATGCGCATCTGCACGAGCCAGGGCGCCGGGGCCATCTGCTTGTGCATGTAGCTGTCGAACGTGAGCCGCTGGACATCCTTGTTACGGCACATCTCGGTGAACACCTCCATCTGGCGTTCATTGCCGTAGCCCCACCACTGCAAGAAGCGCAGGAAGCCATACATTGTGCCGTACTGCTTCCACCAGCGCCGCTCGTAGGTGCGCAGGTTGGCAGCGCTCGGCGCATCAAGATGCTGGGCCAGTACCTCCGCAGCCATCTGCCCGCTCTTCATTGCCCAGTAGATCCCCTCGCCCGAGGTGTGTACCACCAACCCGGCGGCATCACCGATCAGCATCACCCGATCGAGCACCATTTGCTTGCGCGGCTCCATCGGCAGAGCATGGGCCTCACGCAGCTTCAGGCGCCCGCCATCGAGCGCCGGGCCAAGGCGTCGCTTGAGGTTCGCCAGTAATTGCTTGGCCTGGGCGGAGTGCTTTGGCCCTACGCCAATGCCTACGGCGATATGATCGCGCTTCGGGAAGGCCCAAGAATACAGATCCGGGCTTACTTCACTACCCAGATAGAGATCGGCGGTCTCTTCCCAGCGCGCCATCTTCGCGTCGGGCAGTTCGATCCGCTCCTGGATCGCCACCGCGCGCGGCAAATTCGGCAAGCCAAGGAAGCGTGCCGTGGGCGAATAGGCCCCGTCGGCGCCGATGACCACATCGGCCTTGAGCGTATGCTCACTGCCGTCGGCGATACTCCGGTAGTTCGCCGTAACGCCGGCCGCATCAACCTGAAGGCCGGTTAACTGGCCGTGGATCAATTCCGCGCCCTGGTTCTGCGACCGCTCACGCAGGAAGCTATCGAACACCTCACGCCGCACCATCGCCACATAATCGTCGGCGGTGGGTACGCTGCCCGCAACCTCAATGTGCGTCTCCTGGCCCGAAGGCGAGACGACGAGGCATTGGAGTACTTTACGATCGATGAGGTGCTGCGGCAAGTCGAACTCGGTGAAGGCCGCCGGCGGCACAGCGCCGCCACAGGGTTTCGCCTTCGTCAGTTCACGCTCCAGCATCACCACTTCCACCCCCTGCTTGCGTAGGGTTGTAGCTGCTGTAGCGCCACCTACCGATGCGCCGACGATCAAGACTCGTGGTGCCATTCTCAAGCTCCTCTAGTGTACCAATAGACGCTCTGAGTTATCCGGCGAGCCCAATCGCCGCCGCCAACATTCCCCAGACAAAAAGCATAATTGCCGTTGCGTTGAAGAAGACCTCGTTATGTTCCGGGTCGCGGATGAAACGCACATTCGGGACACTCTGCGCTGCCAACAAAACCAGCACCACGCTAGCCGCAATTGGATGACCCCAGGCGAAGAGCAGTGCGATCACACCGATCTGCGCGAGGCCCATCGTAATCACCACCAGGCGCGCTGCGATCACCTTGCCGTACTGTACCGGGATCGAGCGAATGCCCATACGTGTATCGCCGGCAATACTCTTGAAATCGTTGACGGTCATAATGCCGTGGGCGCCCAGCGAGTAGAGCAGCGCAATGGCCACACTCTGCCAGGTGAGGATGCCGAAAGCGGCGTGGCCGGCCACCCAGGCCAACCCCTCATACGAGATCGCCACCAGCGTATTCCCAACCCAGCCGTTGCGTTTGCCGCGGATGGGGCGGGCGCTGTACGAGATCGCACAGAACAGGCCCAAACCAACGAACAGCGCTACCTCACGGCCCAGGCCGAGCGCGATGGTGACGCCAATCCATGTGAGTACTGCGGTGAGCGTATAGACGTGACGGAGGCTGATCTGGCCTGAGGGAATGAGCCGTTGCGGTTCATTGATGGCGTCCACATCGCGATCGCAATAGTCATTGACGACCTGCGAGAGGCCGGTGAGGATTGGCCCGGCCATCAGCGTGCCGATCATCAACCGCCCGATCGTGTTCACTTCCCAACTCAACGCGCCACTGGCGATAGCGCCGCAGAGGAATGCCCACGCCGGGGCGAACCAGGTAACGGGCTTCATCAGTTGCATACTGCGCTGGAGCAGGCCCGGGAGGTTGCTCAGGGTCGGAGTCAGCGGGCCAGCCGGAACAGGAGCGGCAAGACTAGAGCTCTTTTGCATATCGCGCATGAAGGAGCCTCGCTACGAGAGCGACGCCCACGTTGGCGCGTCGCTCTTGGGCTGTAGTGCCTACGGATTACCACGCAGCGCCGGCGGTAGCTGCACAATGCCGGCATCGCCGGGCGAGATCTGACTCTGGTTGATCGATGCCAACGGCACAGTGTTGCCCTGATGGCAAGTGTAGCAGCCGGGCACGTTATAGATCTGGCCATCGCCAAGCTGGCGGTAGGAATACTCGCTGGCCCCACCCTCGCGGATGCTGGGTATTTCAGCCCTGCCGACAGCACCGTACTCCGCCCAGTTCTCGCCCAGCCACGTAGTTAGTTGCATCATCCGCATCGACTTGAGCTTGTTCAAGGCATAGACCGGATTGGCCAGGTTGCCGGCCGGATCGGTTTCATACGCCACAAAGTTGCGCGAGTTATGGCAGAACGTACAGCCTACACCAAGCGCCCAGCCCTGATAGTTCATCACGTTCTGGTTGATCGTGACCTGTTCCTGGGTGCGGCCATCTTCAAGCGTCAGCGCCAATGAACCGCGTCCGCTCTCATCATCGGCCGGATCGAAGGGACGCCAAACCTGATAGTTGTAGATGTAGTACAGGATCGCGTCAGTCAGCAGCACGGGTTCAGCGATCTCAGCCGGCTTCAGCGCCGGATCAATGATCGGTCGGCCTTGATCGTCGAGCGGGTCGACCGTGACAAAGATCGGCGGTACCGAATTGGCAAACTGTGCGCCGAAGCCTTCCATATTGTTGGGCTGGTTGTTGTGGCACGTCGCGCACTGAACATAATTCCCGCGCCAGTTCGGCAAGCCCACGATGAACTCCGCATTGACATCGTTCACCAGGCGCAACATCGCGCGTGCCGACGCCTTCTGCGGGATCTCATCGGAGGCGAAATTATTAATGTTATGACAATACTGGCACCCGACGCCGAGGCCGCCGGAGACGTACTGTTGCATATATGTCCAGATCTGCGCCGAACTCATTCCCTGCAGCACCTGCACATTCACCGTATTGGGGAAATCTTGCACCCAGACCTGCCCAGCCTGAACGCCTTCGCTCCAAGCCGCTTCACCGAGCCATGGTTGGCGGGGATCGTCGGCGGCCGGCACATTGGGTTGCGCCGCAGTGATCACTTGAATACCGTCGCTAGGACTCCAGGGCAAGCCGCTGGTTAGGGCAAGTTCACGCCGTTCGCGACCAAGTGCAAGGTCGTAGATCCAGTAAAATGTTGCTGTAGTAATCACAGCGACAACGACACCCACAGCCACCGAAACAAAGATCGCCAACTGACGATCGCTGGGCCGGGTCGTTTGCATGAGAGGCTCCTGAACAGGTCAGCGATCCGGACAGGCCGGTTCTGACATACGCGCTGCATCGATCCACACCGATTCGGTCTCTAGCGAGCGTACTGACTAGCTGATCGACGCCATTGCCGACCAGGCTATCTGAGGATAAAAGACGTTGCTTGTGTCGTATACGTCAATTATACACCTGATGCTTCGGAGGGTCAAATAATTTCCTATGTGCAAAAAGGTGCACAAAGCTGTGCCTGAACTGAAAACAACCGCCAGCAGGTTTCTGCTGGCGGTTGTCGATCGGATCTGGGCCGATACAGGCCGCGCAGGGCGTCTCTGGGGCCGCCTGTGCTCCCCACGTACCCGCACCTTACCCGAGCAGCAAGCTCAGATATGGCAGCAAGATCGTTCCGCCAGAAATGGCCTCCTGAAGCCAGTTGTACTTCTCCGAACTCAACACGATGAAGTGAATGAGCAGAGCAACAACAAAGCCCAGGATTGTGAAGATGATAATGTTTGTCCGCACCGAACTACGTGGTGTCATAATGAGGAGACCCTCCTTATTCAAGGTATGCTCGATCAGCATGCGTTACAGCTAGGCGATCATGCCAGGGCCTCCGGGCTTAGGGCCACGAGCCATGGTACTGTTGCCTTCCGAGAATCCGCCGTGTAGCGGCGTCTGGGCCTAAGGCAACCAGGGCCGCCAGATGTAAACCAGCAAGTGGGCGAATGCTGCAATGACGCCGAAGGCCCAGAATGATTTCACAACAATGTCGTGAACCAACCAGTCCTGGTTGTTGAACAGCGAACGCCACTTCGGTGGAACCAGATCATCTTCGTCGCGCATTGGCGAACCTCCAAGAATTAAACCTTTAGACACTACACCAGATAGAAATCGGTGTCTTTCCACTTGCATGTCCCGCGCTGTCGCAAGAATATCTATTCCTTATGCAAGTGAGCCGTATAGGATGTAAATACCTGATGTCTGATTTCTATTATATAGGAGTCAAGAAAGAATGTCAATTGTTGTTTTTAAGCAAAAGACAACCAATCCTGCCCGATCTGTCTTCAGTCCATACATGTGCCCGAGCGTGCTTTAGCCTCTAGCCCGACTGCACGCCGGCGCGGCGGTGTTATACTGCTCAGGCGCCCGATGTGGGCGTCTCCTTGTATCGCCTCCCCCCGCCCTCCACTTGGCAAGGTTTCAGAAAGTTGTTTTTGGGTTAATATGTTAGCGGCGTCGCCGCCGAACATGTTAACTACAGCCCCTTGAGGAGCTTCAATGCACAATCTCCGCCATCTTTTACCCTACATGGCGCACTACCGGTTGATGCTTTTCTTCGGCGTGATCTGTGCTGCGATCGGCGCCGGGGTAAGTGCGATCGGGCCGTATCTGCTGCGCCTTGCCATCGATGATCTCAATGCCGGCCAGATTATTGTGAATACGCTCCTCATGTATGGCGGCTTGTTCATTCTGGTCGCCTTGGTCGATGGACTCTTTAAGTTCGGCCAGCGCATGTTGATCGCCGGCGTATCTTATAAGATCGAATACGATTTGCGCCGCGACCTTTTTAACCGCTACCTGGCGCTCGATCAGGGCTTCTATGGCACGAACCATACCGGCGACCTCATGGCGCGGGCCACAAATGATCTCAGCATGGTCCGGCAGTTTCTTGGTCCTGGGCTGAGCGGCAGCGCTACCGCCCTGCTTACCTTCATTGCCGCTGCGGTGCTGATGTTCGCGGTGCATCCGCCCCTCGCCGCTATTGTGTTGCTGCTTATGCCACTCGCGACGCTCGTCTTTGTAATTGTCGGCGGGCGCATGCGGCGCATCTTTACCGCCGTGCAAGATCAGTTCGGTGTGATCAGTACCCGGGTTCAAGAGAATTTTAGCGGCATTCGGACGATCAAAGCTTATGCCCAGGAGGATGCCGAGATCGCTGTTTTTGCCGACGATAACCGGCGTTACCGCGATTTGAACTTGCGCTATGTGCTGCTCAGCGGTGCGCTCTGGCCTAGTATGGCGCTGATCCTCGGCAGCGTTGCTGCGCTGGTTCTGCTGATCGGCGGGCGTCTGGTGGCTTCGGGCGAGCTCACTCTCGGCGAGTTTGTGCAGTTCAACGCCTACCTCGGTTTGCTCAGCTTCCCGATGATTATGCTCGGCTGGATGGTGAGCCTCTACCAACAGGCCGCTGCTTCGATGGGGCGGCTCATGGAGATCCTGCGCCGTGAACCGGGCATCGCTTCCTCCAGCAGCGCGCAGGCGCTTGGTACCGTCCACGGCGCGATCGAGTTTCGCAGCGTGGGGATCCGCTATGCAACCGATACGGGGACACGGGGACACGGGGACACGGAGCAGATCAGCCCGGATGCTTTTGCCCCATCCCCCCATCCTCTTGTCCCCGTGTCCCCGCAGCGCGGCGAATGGATGCTCCACGATATCTCCTTCACGGTACCGGCGGGCACCTCTCTGGCGATCGTTGGCGTTACGGGGGCCGGTAAAACGACGCTGGTAAATTTGCTTGGCCGCGTGCGCGATCCCGACGCCGGCCAGGTACTCTTTGATGGCGTTGATGTGCGCGAGTTGGATCTGGCTGAACTGCGCGCCGCGATCAGCTATGTGCCCCAGGAGACATTTCTGTTTAGCGTGCCGCTGCGCGAAAATGTCGGTTTTGGGGTGCCGGGCGACACGCCAAACTTGTACGAACGGATGGATCACGCCGTTGAGGTTTCGCGCCTCAGCAATGACCTGACCCAGTTCCAAGACGGCCTCGATACGCTCGTCGGCGAACGTGGCGTGACGCTCTCCGGCGGCCAGAAACAGCGAGTCGCGATTGCTCGCGCCGTATTGCGCGATCCGACAGTGCTGATTCTCGACGATGCGCTCAGCAGTGTTGATACGCATACTGCTGCTCAGATCCTCGCCGGCCTGCGCGAAGTGATGCGCGGTCGGACCAGCATTATTATTGCTCAGCGCATTGCTACCGTGAAGGATGTTGATCAAATTCTGGTGCTCCACGAGGGCCAGATCGTTGAGCGCGGCGGCCACAAAGAGTTGCTGCAATCCGGCGGGCGTTATGCCGCCATGTATCGCCGTGAATTGCTCGACGCCGAGATGAGTGAATAACGATTTGGGCAACGTTCGGCGCTGAAGTTGCCAAACGTTGCCCAATGAATGAGAAAAACCCATGTCTGGAGCGAATTTCGATAATGATGAGATCCTGGGCGAAGCCTACGACGGACGCCTCATAGCGCGGCTCGGCGTGTTCGTGCGGCCCTACGGCGGGCGACTGATCGGGGCGATCATTTTGCTGATCCTGGCTGCGCTCACCGAATTGGTGCCGCCCTTGCTTGTGCAGCAGGCGATCGATGGGCCGATCATTCAGGGCGATCTGGATGGCCTCTGGCCGATCTTTGCAATCTATGTGGGCATCCTAGCCAGTAACTTCGCCATGCGCTACAGCCATAACTTCATCATCAACTCGCTTGGCCAGCAGGTGATGCAAGATCTGCGCGTGACCCTCTTTCGGCATATTCAGCGCATGAACCTGAGCTTCTTCGACCGTAATCCGGTCGGTCGGTTGCTCACCCGGATCACCAACGATGTAGACGCGCTCAACGAGTTCCTCACTCAGGGCCTGGTGATGATCCTCGCCGATCTGGTGACGCTCGTCGGGATCATTACGATCATGTTCGTGCTGAACTGGCGTCTGGCGCTGATCAGCCTGGCCGTGTTGCCGATCTTGGGGATCGTCGTGGCGCTCTACCAGCGCGTGATGCGCGCAACTTACCGCCTCGTGCGCCTGCGCCTCGCGAAGATCAACGGCTTCCTCAATGAGCAGATCAGCGGCGTGCTTGTCACTCAGCTTTTCGGGCGCGAGGCAGCCAGCAAGCTGACCTTCAGTCAGCTCAGCCAGGATTATGTGGCGGTGAATATGCGCTCGATCCTGATCTTCGCAATCTTCATGCCGTCGGTGCAACTGATGGCCGCAATCGGCACGGCGGCCCTGCTCTGGGGCGGCGGTCAGGGCGTGTTGGCCGGCTGGGCTTCACTCGGTATGCTGGCCGCCTTCGTGCAGTACACCGAGCGCGCCTTTATGCCTATCCGCAACCTTGCCGAGCGCTATACAGTGCTCCAGGCGGCCATGGCCTCCGCCGAGCGCATCTTCGACGTGCTCGACACTCGCGCCGAAATCAACGACCCGGCCCAACCGCTCACGCTGCCCACGCCGGTGCGCGGCGCGATCGAACTGCGCAATGTCTGGTTCAGCTACGCCCCGCAGGTGCAAGTCGATGCGCGTGAATCGACCAAAATACCTGATCCCGCCGCCGATTGGGTGTTGCGCGGGCTCAATCTGAGCATCCCTGCCGGGCAGTCGGTGGCAATTGTGGGCGCAACGGGTGCCGGCAAGAGTTCGCTCGTGGGCCTGCTGGCGCGCTTCTACGATGTGCAACACGGCGCGATCAGTCTTGACGAGATCGATATTCGTGACGTGCGCCAACGTGATCTGCGTACGCATATTGCTGCGGTGCCACAGGATCCGATCTGCTTCTCAGGCACAATCGCTAGCAATATCCGCCTGCATAGCGATGCGATCAGCGACGCGCAGATGCGCCGTGCGGCGGAACTGGTGAATGCAGCGGCGTTCATCGAGCGGCTTCCCGGTGGCTACGACTATGAAGTGCGCGAGCGCGGCTCCAACCTGAGCATCGGCCAGCGCCAGTTGATCGCCTTCGCCCGTGCGTTGGCCTTTAACCCCGAAGTGTTGCTGATGCTCGACGAAGCGACAAGCAGTGTCGATACGGCCACCGAGGCGTTGATCCAGGATGCGCTGGAGCGCATGCTCAAGGGTCGCACGAGCATTATCATCGCCCACCGCCTGAGCACGATCCGCCACGTTGATCGAATTATTGTGCTGCACAAAGGCCAGGTGATCGAAGACGGCAGCCATGAAGAATTGCTGGCCCAGCACGGTGCTTACCATCGGCTGTACCACTTGCAGTTTGCCGAGCAGGGGGTGGTGTAAGGACGAAGGACGAAGGACAAAGGACAAAGGACGAACATCGCGTAACAAACATAGGTTCGTCGATGGTTTTTCGTCTTTCGTTTTCAGTTCCTGTTTGGTTCATGATTGTCCCCGTGTCCCTGTGTCCCCTACCCGCGTCGTGTACAATACTCCTGATGCAGATCTTCTCCTCCGATACCTTCGTCCTCCCGCTGCCGGAGGGCCATCGCTTTCCAATGCGCAAGTACGGCCTGCTGCGCGAGCGGGTGGCGGCGGCGCGCCTTGTACCGCCTGAGCACATGCATGTGCCGCCCGCCGCCGATGACCTTGAACTGGGTCGTGCGCATACTGCCGCGTATGTGCAGCGGGTGCAAGCCGGCACCTTAAGCTTGCCGGAGATCCGCCGGATCGGCTTTCCCTGGTCGCCGGCGATGGTCGAGCGCTCGCGGCGTTCAGCCGGGGCCACGATCGCCGCCTGCCGGGCCGCCCTCGCCGAGGGCTGCGGCGTGAATCTGGCCGGCGGTACGCACCACGCCTTCGCCGAATATGGCGCAGGCTTTTGTGTCTTCAACGATAGTGTCGTGGCCGCCCGTGCGATGCAAGCCGAGGGCCGCGCCAAACGGGTGTTGGTCGTCGATTGCGATGTGCATCAGGGCGACGGCACAGCCGCAATTTGCGCCGACGACCCGACCATCTTTAGCTTCTCGATCCACGCTGCGAAGAATTTCCCCTTTCGCAAACAGCACGGTGATCTTGACATCGAACTGCCCGACCTCACCCCCGACGCGCCCTACCTCGACGCGCTCGAAGGCGGACTGCGCACGGCAATCGAGTCCGCTCGCGCCGACCTGGTGATCTACCTCGCCGGCGCCGACCCTTATTACGACGACCGCCTTGGTCGCCTGGCGCTCACCAAGGCCGGTCTCGCCGCCCGCGACCAACTCGTCTTCGACTATATAAAACTCGCCGGGCTGCCGCTCGCGATCACCATGGCCGGCGGGTATGCGCGCAACATCCACGACACCGTCGATATCCAATTCCAGACGATCAGCACTGCAACCGGCTATCGGCCATAAACCGCCCGCCGCGCCTGACCGCCGCGCCCGGCCATCCTGCCCCCTCGCCGCGCCCGAGAGCGGCGGCCGGGCGCCGCCGTACGGGCGACCGTTGTGGTCGTCCATCCGGTCAGGGCAGCTACATAGGGCTGCCCCTACATCGCTGCCCATCGCCGCCCATCGCCGCCCATCGCTGCCCATCGCCGCCCATCGCCGCCCATCGCTGCCCCTCGCCGCCGCGTCCTGAAGGACACGGCTCATGGGGCGTCTGCGGCCTGCGGGCTGAAGCCCGGGGCCGCAGTGGGCCATTCGCGCATCCGTGGCCGTATTCGTGGTCGTCCCGCCCCGACCATGCTGCCCGCCACCTGACTCCTGACTCCCGGCATTCAGGTATACTGAGCTTCGCCGCAATGCTGCGCTGCTTCAACGCCGCAGGAGGAGCTTCAGAAAGCATTGGATGAGGAGAAGATCATGTCAGCCGAGCAGACACTCAAGATCGGCGTGTTTACCAGTGGTGGCGATGCGCAGGGCATGAACGCCGCTGTTCGCGCCGTCGTCCGCGCCGGGCTTAGCCGGGGCTGTCAGGTATATGCAATCTACGAAGGGTATAAAGGGCTGATCGTCGGCGGCGAGTTGATCCGCGAAATGCAGTGGAACGATGTAGGCGGGATCATTCAGCGTGGCGGCACGGTGATCGGTACGGCGCGTAGCCCCGAGTTTCGCACGCGCGAGGGGCGCCGCCAGGCCGTGGGCAATTTGTTGGCCCACGGGATCGACCGGCTCGTCGTGATCGGCGGCGACGGCAGCCTTACCGGGGCGAATCTGTTCCGCCAGGAATGGCCCGACTTGCTTCAGGAACTTGTTGACGCAGGCACGATTAGCGCTGAAACTGCTGCGCGCCACCCGACGCTGCGCATCGTCGGCCTGGTCGGCTCGATCGACAACGACTTCTGCGGCACCGATATGACGATTGGCGCCGATAGTGCGCTGCACCGGATCACTGAGGCGATCGACGCGATCAGTTCGACTGCCGCCAGCCATCAGCGCACATTTGTGGTGGAAGTGATGGGCCGCAACTGCGGCTATCTGGCCCTGATGGGCGCGGTTTCCGGCGGCGCCGACTTCGTCTTCATCCCTGAACGTCCGCCCGAAATGGACGACTGGGAAGACCATATGTGCGAGGTGCTGCGCACGGGCCGCGCGAGCGGGCGGCGCGACAGTATCGTGATTGTGGCTGAGGGCGCCCGCGATCGCTCCGGCAAGCCGATCAGCGCCGACTATGTGCGCCAGGTGCTTGAAGAACGCCTGGGCGAAGACACCCGCGTGACGATTCTGGGCCATGTGCAACGCGGCGGCCGCCCGAGCGCCTTCGACCGCTGGATGAGCACGCTCATGGGCTACTATGCCGTTGAGGAACTGATCACCTCCGCGCCCGATGCCCCCGCCCAGATGATCGGCATGCGCGAGAACCGCGTCACCCGCCTGCCCCTGATGGAGTGCGTCGCCGACACCCAAGCCGTGGCCGCAGCGGTGAACACCGGCCAGTATGATCGGGCGATGCAGTTGCGCGGCGGCAGCTTCCGTGAGGTTTTTGATACATTACGCGTGCTGGTGCAATCACAGCCGACGCACCCCAACCCAGACAAAAAGCCGTTGCGGTTGGCGATTCTGCACGGCGGCGGCCCCGCGCCGGGGATGAATACCGCCGTACGTGTTGCGGTGCGCCTCGGCGTCGACCAGGGCCACACTATGCTCGGCGTGCAAAACGGCTTTCAGGGCCTGATCGACGGCACGATCCACGCAATGGACTGGATGAGCGTGAGCGGCTGGGCCACTACCGGCGGCGCGGAACTGGGGATCAACCGCAAGATCCCCCAAGGCCCGGAACTGTACCAGATCGCACGCAATATCGAGCGCCACGACATCCAGGGCCTACTCATGATCGGCGGCTGGGCCGGTTATCAGGCCGCGCATAAGATCTACAGCGAGCGCCCTACCTTCCCGGCCTTCAACATCCCAATCATCTGCCTGCCGGCCAGCATCGACAACAACCTGCCCGGCTCCGAGCTCAGCATCGGCGCCGATACCGCCCTCAACAGCATCTTGACCGCCGTGGACAGCATCAAGCAGTCGGCAGTGGCTTCGCGGCGCTGCTTCGTAGTCGAGGTGATGGGCCGCGATTGCGGCTACCTCGCGTTGATGAGTGGCCTCGCCGCTGGTGCAGAACGGGTGTACCTGCCCGAAGAAGGCGTAACGCTGCGCGATCTGCAGGCCGATCTCGACGAGATGATCTACTGGTTCCAGCGCGGCAAACGCCTGAGCCTGATCATCCGCAACGAGAAGGCCAACCCGATCTACACCACCCCGTTTATGTGCGCGCTGTTTGAAGAAGAAGGCGGAAATCTCTTTGAGGTGCGCCAGGCCATTCTGGGCCACCTCCAGCAGGGCGGCGACCCTTCGCCGTTCGACCGCATCCAGGCCACCCGCCTCGCCGTGAAGTGCGTCGAGTGGCTGATCGAGCACACCGGAAACGGCCATACCGGCGCGTTTATCGGCTACCAGGGCGGCAAAGTGCGCTACTTCCCCCTCGACGACATGCCGCGCATGATGGACGCCGCCCACGCCCGCCCGACCGAAGAGTGGTGGATGGGCCTGCGCCCGATCGCCGGAACGCTCGTTACCCCGCCGAAGGCATAGCCGCCAGTTCACAGTCCGCAGTCGCCCGTCGTATATCCGGGATCAGGCATCAATTCTGCGTTTTGCGGTTTGCATTGCCAAGGAGGTGGCCCTATGCGCGTCTACAAAGGTGTTGTCGCCATGGCCCTGATCGTTGTGCTGTTGGTGGGATTGAGCAGTACAGCATTCGCTGTGCGCAAGGCTGCTGGCCCCGGCTGCGCCCTTGGCCCGGATGACGCCATTGCGAACGCCGAAGCCGGCGATGTCTTCACACCGCTCTACGAAGAGGAGTTCGGCCGGAATACCAATGGCGCGGTCATCAGCGTCGCCATCGAAATTGAAGGCGGCTGGTCGTCACCGAACTTCGATTGCGGCGGCAACAGCAGCGGCGTGTTTGAAACGCCTGAGGAGATGCTGGCGGCCGGCCTGGAGTACGATCCGGCGAATCGAAGTAGCCTGATTGGGTTTGACTCTCCGGTATTGCAACTGGACGTGGCCGTGCCTAGCCTCACCCTGCGCAACCTGAACCTGATGAACACCGACGTCATTAGCGGTAATGGCGGCGGGTTGCGCCTATCCGGCACGAACGCCGACCCCATCATCAGTAGCGTAACGATTTCGATCACCAACAGCGCTTTCCGGCCCAATTTCTTTATCGAAACACCTGTCGGCGTGCAGGGCGACGGCGGTGGGCTGTCCCTCGACCTCGACAACGCCGCGCAACTGACGATCAGCGACAGCCTGTTCAAAGATCAGACGGCGCAGGGCAAGGGCGGTGGGTTTGCGATCACCGTGCGCGGCGGCAGTGAGGTTGTTTTGCTGCGTAATCTGATCGAGGGCAACCGCGCTGCTACCTGCGGCGGCGGTGTGATCACCATCCATAGCGGTACGGTCACCTTGCGCGACAATGTATTCCAGAGCAACGGCGCTGACGGCGAAGTGGCCGATCTCTGTATCGATCGCGCCGACGGCAGCAGCGGCCCTGCCGTTGTCTATTTGTTTGGGAACAGTTTCAGCGCGGATGGGTTACGGATTGACCCGACGATTACTGTGTTTACGCGCCAGGTGTTCTTACCGCTGCTGCGGCGTTAGTTCAACCTGCGCCAGTAGAAAACGACCGCTCGAGCTGTAGCGCACATCGTTGGTGAGTCGGAACGGAGGGCGGAGTACGCCATAGAGCCGCTCATAATAGAGTGGAATTGCTGCCGCTTCCTGCGTTACCAGAATCTGCTCGGCGCGGTGGTATAGAGCCAAGCGTTCGTCGATGTTGGTGCTGCGGGCGGCTGCCGTTACGAGGGCATCGAAGTGATCATTTTGCCAGCCAAAGTCATTTGATGAGCTGGAACCGGCGAAGAGGCTGCGCAGAAAATTGTCGGGATCGGGGTATTCCGCCTCCCAACCGTATAAGACGATCTGATAAGCGCCGTCGATCAATCCGGCAATAAACTGTTCATCCTGGACGTCGGTTGCGACATCGACTTCTAAACCGA
The DNA here is from genome assembly GCA_038247995.1 of Chloroflexales bacterium. Lineage (GTDB taxonomy): Bacteria > Chloroflexota > Chloroflexia > Chloroflexales > Chloroflexaceae > JBBRUG01. The sequence goes on from JBBRUG010000079.1 coordinate 13,789, forward strand.
GATGTTCATACCATGCACGCTGGATAGCGAATGGAGTTTCGCCGAATCCGATCGGCGCTGCTAGTGTCAGGCGGGGCAAGGTGCCAAGTGCAGCCAATTCAGCCCGCCCCGCCTGGGGGTTGAACGGCAATGCGATGCCCGGTGAATGTCCAGGTAAGCCGGGGGGCACCATCCCGCCATTCGCTGTGCGCTGCACGCCTCTCCACACCGTTTGTACCAGTTGTTCACAGTCAAGACCGAAGGCAAGCGCACGTCGTAAGCCCGGATTGTTCGTCGGCGCGTGGGCGCAGGCAAACCCGAGAAAATACGTCGCCGGGTAATTCAGCATGATCAGCCGTCCGGTTATATCTTCTGCCGGCGCGGAGCGATCAGCTAAGCGCACAAAGTCCAGTGAAGCGCGCTGGGGCCAATCATCAGTTGCGGTGAGAAAACGCAGATCGACCTTTTCCAGTGCAACCTGTGCCACGGCGCGATAGTGTTGATTTCTGCGCAGCTTGATCCCTCTACCCGGATGCACCTGCTCAATCACAAACGGACCGTTGTTTACGAGATGCTCTGGATCTGTCCATGAAGCGCCAAGATGCCCCAAGACGTGTGTGGGCTGCGGAAATGCGATCGGGGTGGCAAGCAACGCCAATAAATAGCCGGCAGGTTCATTCAGCGTGAGTGCCAATGTCGCGAAATCCGGCGCTGTGATGCCGAGATCGATCGGTATGTCAGGATTTGCTGTAAATGCTGCGGCACCGTGAATGATGTGCAGTCTATCGGCTAGGTGTGCGCCGGTAGCTGGATGTAAGTTGCGGCGCCAGGCAGTAACAAAGTCATACGCCGTCAGTGCCACGCCGTCACTCCATTTCAAGCCCGCGCGCAATTCGAAGACGTAGCGCTTGCCGTCGTCTTCAATGCGCCAGCGCCGCGCTGCTGCCGGGATCAGGTTTAATTCATCATCAATCGCCAGCAATCCTTCAAAGAGGTGTACCAGCAGATCAAAAGCTGCATTGGTTGCTACAAGAGCCGGGTCAAACGTTTCCGGCTCCAGCGCGCCCATCCGAAACACCGGCGGTCGGCGCTGCCGGCGCGTAGCCGCCCCACTCTCTGCCTGCTCAAGCAGCGTAAATGCCTGGTCATAGAAGCTCTGCGCCGCTGCATAATCGCCGGCATTCATCTGCACTTGGGCCAGTTTGAGCAGCGTGCGCCCGCGCAATTCGGTGTTCTCCCCCGCCATAGAATCGAGCAGTGCCAGCACCCGTTGATACCCGACCTCAGCAGTATCGTTCGCATAGATGACGCGCGCCGCGTCGGCGGCTAGAGCGTAGTAGCGTGCGGCGCTTAACATTTGTTCGGCCCGTTCGTAGTGCAGCGCCAGCTCGGCGGCGCGCTCGGCCACTTCGGTCGGGTAGAGCCGTTCGAGCGCCGTAGCCGCACGGTTGTGCCAGTAGCGCCGGTCGGCGAAGAGTAACGCATCGTACGCGCTCTCGCGCAGCAGGCTATGGCGAAAAGCATAACCGCTCCCGTCGCGCAGCAGGAACCCGGCGCCCAGCAACGCATCGAGGCGCGCCGTCACATCGGCCTCAGCCTCCAGCGCGCCGAGCAGCCGTGTGTCGATGGTTTGCCCCAGCACCGCCGCCCGCTGCAATGTCGTGCGCAACTCGCTGGGCAACCGGTCGATCTGTGCCAGCAGCAAGCCTTGAATCGTATCAGGTAACGCGGCGTCGGGGCCGGCCAGCGCCGCCGCACGCGCCAGTTCCACCAGGAAGAGCGGGTTCCCGCCGCTGCGCGCGGCGAGCTGCTCCAGCACTGTTAGTGGCAGGCCCGGCGCGTGCAGTTGGATAATCTGGGTTGCCACTGTGCTTGGCAGGCTCGCCAATTCTAGCCAGGTTGTCCCGTTCGCGCGTAACTGCTCCAGCCACGGCCACGCACTGCACGCCGGATCGAGGCGGGCGGCCAGTACCCACAGCAGTGTCCCACTTGCTTCGGCTGCGAGTGCCGTCGGCAGCAGATCCAGATCAGCGGCAGCGGCCCATTGCAGGTCGTCGAGCGCCAGCACCAGCGGCCCCTGCGTAGCAACGGCCAGGATCAGCTCGCGCACCAGTTCGCGCAGCCGCCAGCGCAAACTCTCACCGGCCAGGGTCGCCAGTTCACGCGCCGGACGTTCTTCCAGCGGCACGCCAATCAAACGCGCCAGGAAAGGCGCTGCCGCAATACCTGAGCGCGCGCCGAGGATCCGTATACACGCGCTTTCTAGCTCGACATAACTCGTGCCGGCATTTAGTTCAAGTGCTGCGCGACACAGATCGGCCACCAGAGCGCTGCCTGAGCGTTCACCATAGGCGAGCGGGCGGGCCGTTAGCCAGCGCACATCGGTCGAGGCGCGGAGCGCCGCCAGCATGTGCGACTTCCCAATGCCGAGGTCGCCCAGCAGCACGACTGCTCCGCCGACACCGGCCTTCAGGCGCTCCAACCGCGACTGCAACAGCGCCAATTCGGCATCGCGCCCCAGTACGGCCTGAGCCGGAACATGCAACGGCTGAGCGACTTGCTCGCCTTCAAGCGTTAGCAGTTCAACCGGTGCCGCAAGCCCTTTGAGCTGAGTCGGGCCGCGGGGTGCAAGTCGCATCGCTGCGTCGATCCGCGCGGCAAGGTCGGCGTCGAGCACAATCTGCCCCGGCTGTGCGGCCTGCATAAGCCGGGCTGAAAGGTTGATCGCTGCGCCCATCACGGTGTAGTCGTGGCGCTCCGGCGCGCCCACCAGCCCGGCAAACACCCGCCCGACCGCCATGCCGATCCGCTGCGCACTGATGAAGGGTAACTGCGCCGCCACATCGCGCACCTCCAAGGCGCAGCGCGCCGCACGCAACTCCAACTCTTCCAGTGCCTGCGGTGCGCCGAAGATCAGATGCAGCACGCTCCCCTTGTCGCCGGTCAGCAGCCGGTTCACCCGCCCGCCATAACGCGCCGCCGCGCGTTGGGCCAGGCTAAAATAGACCCCCAATTGCGCCTCAGCCGCAACCCCGGCTTCATAGTGTAGCCCGGAAAACTGGACAAACATGCTCACGACGGGTTTCAGCTCGGCTGTGGTAATTCGTCTGATGATCAGATCATCTGATGTTTCAACCGGAGCGAACGCACGCAGTTCGCGTAGCGCGGCGGGATCGGCAGAGGGCAGGTTGGGCTTGCTGAGGCGGCGCGGTAACATCAATGGGCCGCCCATCACCAGGCAATCTGCGCGCTGCGCGATCACGGCTGCCAGTGTAGCCGGTTCGGGCAGGCCCAATGGGTCGAGTAATACCTCACCGGGCTGGGCTAGATGTTCAGCCGCTGCCATGCGGTCGAGCGTCAACCCGCCGAGCACGTCTTCGTACCCGTGGGTAATATCGCCCAAGCGCACGCGCAGCGCCGGGCCGTAGGCCGCACCGATCTTCATGCTCAGCGTCACAGCGCCGACGCGGGTATGCACCGTGCCGTGTGTACGCATCAACGCCTGCATCGCATGCGCCGCAGCCAGGGCGCGCCGCAGCAGGGCCGCACGTGTTCCGCGCGGGGAAAGCGGAAACCAGCAGATCAGCGCATCGCCGCCGAACTTGTGCACCTCGCCGCCATAAGTGTGTACCGCGCCGATCAGCGGCGTGAAGACGCTGTTCAGCGTTCGGGTCAACTCCTCGGCGCCCTCAGCCGGGTTCAAATTGTGTGCCAGCATCTCGGTGAGTTGCGTAAAGCCGGCAATATCGGCGATCAGCGCGATCCCATCCGACGCAAGTGGCGCGCCAGCAATAATCTGCGCCGCCCGATCGCGGGGCACGAAGGCGGCAAGCGCGGCTATCAGAGTATTACTGATGAGCATGAGGTGCAGACCATTGGGGCCGTTCAGTACAGGAACATGTTAACCTGAACGTTGAAACCGATGCCGGTTAGGGGGCATCTTTCGGCCGATAGACCGCCCTGTGCCAGGACGCAGGCGGCACGCAGCAGGCAGCAGACCACACAGCGCAGGCTACCCCTACCCCATTCGCGCATGCGCGGCCCACTATTCGTGGTCGGCCCCATACATTCGGTGGTAGACCTGCATGTGATATTCAACACACAAGCCGTTGTGGTGGGCCAGCAGCTCCGGCCCGACTGTTGCGCCGAACTCCAGCTGTACCACAGCCTCAAAATCCTCACGACGCTGAAAGCGCCATTCACTGACAACCGTGGTGGTGGCGAAGCCGTGGTCGGCCCAGAAGGTTGCCGTCGTGGCTGCGTCTTCAGGCTTAACAGACCCGGCGCGCTGGAGCCAGCGGGCGAAAGTACCGGCGCTGAGATGGTTATCGATAATGAAGGCGGTGCCGCCGGGGCGCATGACGCGGGCCAACTCGTGAAGGCCGAGTTCACAATGCGGGGCGAAGAAGTAGGCGAAGCGGGCGTGGCAAATATCGACGCTCTGGTTCTGCAGAGGAATATATTCAGCAGAGCCTTTCAGCACCGAGAGGTTCGTCAGCCCGAGTTGAACGGCGCGTTGCATAATCGCGAAGCGCGACGGATCGTGCGGCTCGACCGCGAAGACGTGCTCGGCTGTCGCGTGAAAACGGGGCACGTGAAAGCCTGTGCCTGCGCCAAGGTCAAGCACGACGCGCCCGTCCCAGGGTGCGATCTGCTGCATCGCCGCCTCGATCAAGCCATCAGGATCGGCGGCACGATTTTCAAGCTCGTAGAGCGCTGGATCGCCTTGAATGTTGGGTGAGGCATGCACCCCGGGCAGCGCACGGTACGAGCGGCATTCCATGGCCGGGCCTTAATGACACAAAAACAGCCGCAGCCCATCGCCAAACGGCGCGGCGCCGACAACTCCGCCGAACTGCAACCAGAGCACGCCGGCCCCCAGCGCAAACAGCACCACCAGGGCCACTGCCGCCCATGCTAGGCGCCGTTCCAGCGCACTCAGCGGCGGATCTTCAATTTGTCCTTCAAAAGTCTGACTGCTCATGAGCGCCACCGATCAGGAATTCCGCTATCCAAGATCGCTCGTAAATACAAAGAAGGTCACCGCTGAAGCTTCGCCGCCCAATGCGCGATAAAATTCAAGCGCATGATCGTCATCATTATCGGCAGGCACAAAAACAACATCAATTCCCGCAACGGTTGCCGCCTCCCGCACTGCCGCAATCAGTCGCCGGCCGACCCCTTTACGCTGCTGATCTGCGCTGCGCGTACGGCGAGGTCGTAGATAAAGAGCTCCCGGGTTTCGCTGCGGGTCATCGGCAGGACATGCGCCGTAAGGCCGCCAATAATCATGTCGTCTGCGAACGCGGCAACCGCCCAGAAATTTTCCTGGCTGAGCACCTGGTCAATGTACGCATCGCTCAGTTCGGCGTGATCTTCCTCAAACACTTCGGCCATCAGTTCAAACATGCTGCGGGCTAACATGCGATCATCGTGCCTGAGCCGGCGGATGCGTAATTCTCCCATAGTTCTATTATACGCGATCAAACTAGGGTAGTGCCGCAGCTTGCTGCGGCGCTACCCTGATCTTCCAAACAACCCCAGCGCCGCCTCGACATCGTCGGTGCTGCCGATCAGCGTCACCTGATCACCTGCGGCCAGGGTCG
>JBBRUG010000080.1:0-19253 GCA_038247995.1 Chloroflexales bacterium
CCGCCTGTTGATGGATCGGATCGGGTTTGTTTGGCCGGCGCTTTTGGGGCGTGTCGCTACTCGCCCCAACTGCGCCGCGGCTTGCCCCTACTGCGCCAATGTTTACAAGGTCAAATCTATGTATGCTCCATCCTTTGCCGAAATTCAGACACTCCGTGATCAGGGCAACATCTGTCCGATCTACCGCGAGATTATGGCCGATCTGGAAACGCCGGTCTCGGCGTACTTGAAAGTTGCCCAAGGCCCATACAGTTTCTTGCTGGAGAGTGTTGAGGGCGGCCAGCATATCGCACGTTACTCGTTCATCGGCAGCGATCCGTACCTCACACTGCGCCTCGACGGCGGTAAGGCGCAGGCCATTCAGGGCGGCTACAAGCAAACGTTGCCCTACAGCGATCCGCTCACGGTGATTGGAAGCTACCTGAATGCGTACCGCCCGATTCGCCTGCCCGACCTGCCGCGCTTGGTCGGCGGCGCGGTGGGCTATCTGGGCTACGAGACGGTGAGCTACTTCGAGCGCTTGCCGGTGCCGGTGGGTTGCGATTACGCCATGCCCGAGGGTTTCTGGATGTTTGTCGATACGCTGCTGATCTTCGATCATCTGCGCCACAAGATCAAGGTGCTCTCGCATGTGCATCTTGACGCCGAGGACTTGGAGGCCGAGTATCGTCGGGCCACCGCTCGCATCGATGCGCTTGTCGAGCTCCTGCGCCAGCCGCTGACGACCGACGACCGGCGACCGGCGACTGAGGCCCCGCGAAATTATGAGCCACATTCAACCGTGTCGGCCACACCGTCGTCCGTCGTCCGTCGTCCGTCGTCCAACATCACCCGCGAGCAGTACCACGCCAACGTCGCGCGGGCCAAAGAGTATATCGCCGCCGGCGACATCTTCCAAGTGGTGCCGTCGCAGCGCTTCATCAGGCCCACCAGCGCTGATCCGGTGACGATCTACCGGGCGTTGCGCACGGTAAACCCCTCGCCGTATATGTTCCTGCTGCGCACCGGCGAGGGTGATCTGGTCGGCGCCTCGCCTGAATTGCTTGTGCGCGTGCAAGAAGGCGAAGTGCTCACCCACCCGATCGCCGGGACGCGCCGGCGTGGCCGCGATCTCGCTGAGGACGCTGCCCTCGCCGATGAATTGCTCGCCGACGCGAAGGAGCGCGCCGAGCACCTGATGCTGGTCGATCTGGGGCGTAACGATATTGGCCGGGTAAGTGTGCCCGGCAGCGTGGCCGTACCCGATTTTATGTTTGTCGAGAAGTACAGCCATGTTATGCATCTGGTCAGCCACGTAACGGGCAAACTGCGCTCCGATATGACTGCCCTCGACTGCCTGCGGGCCTGTTTTCCTGCCGGCACCGTCAGCGGCGCGCCGAAGATCCGCGCCATGGAGATCATCGCCGAATTGGAAGGGACGCGCCGCGGCATCTACGCCGGCTGTGTCGGTCATGTCGGCTTCAACGGCGACCTCGACACCTGCATCGCCCTGCGCACAATGGTGGTGCAAGATGGTGTGGCCTACGTCCAGGCCGGCGGGGGCGTCGTCGCGGATAGCGACCCCGAAGCGGAGTATCAGGAGAGTGGCAACAAAGCCGCCGCGCTGCTCCGCGCAATCGACCTCGCGGAAGAGTTACACTAGTTGTGGCGTGTTGCGTATCGGGTTGTTCTTCGGGCGACCAAACACGCAATACGCACGCAACACGCAAAGGCTGCCCGCCCCACGCCTACTCGCTCCCCGGCATATCTGCGCAATCCGCGTAATCTGCGGATATGCCCCTACCTCCTTTTTTCGTCAGCCAACCGGGGGGTAACCGGCCTCTAATTTCGGTGTCTGCAACGCTATGCTGGACTCAGCGATACGAAGCAGACCGACGCCGAGAGGAGGCCAGAGATGACCCTGACGCTTACCACCCCCCTGACCAACCAGCCGGCCCTCGCCCGCCCCGCCGAACCGACGCCCGGCGCGCTGGACCTGGAAACTCTTGCGCGCCGCTGCCAAATTGAGAGCCGGCGCTTCTACAGCCAGGAAGCCTACGAACCCGCCTATGCCTACGAATTGTTTCGCCGCGCCCTTGTGGAGCATAACCAGAGCGCCTGGGAACACATCTTCGCCCAGTATCGCCCGCTGGTAGAGCATTGGGTACGCCGCACCGGCGCCTTTACCCTCTGCGGCGAAAGCAGCGAATACTTCGTCAGCGCCGCGTTCGCCCGCTTCTGGCGCGCACTGCCTGCCGATCGCTTCGGCTCGTTCCCTTCCCTTGCTGCCCTACTGAACTACCTGCGCCGTTGCGCCAGTTGTGTTGTCATCGATGCCGCGCGTGCCCACGCTACCAGCGATTATCTGCCCGAAGAGGCGATTAACTGGAACGACCAGCGGCTTGCCCATGCCGATGAAGAGGCGACAGAGCGCGTAAGCCGCACCGAGTTCTGGCACCTGATCGACGATCTGCTGAATGACGAGGCCGAGCGCGTGATTGTGCGCTGCTCATTCCTGCTGGGGATGAAGCCCGGCGATATCTACAACCAGCGGCGCGATCTCTTCCAGGGTGTTGAGGAAGTGTATGCGCTCAAGCGCAATATCCTCAGCCGCCTGCGGCGCTGCAAAGAACTCCAGGGAATGTATTGATTGAGTGGACGCCATCGGCAAATGTTCGATTTGTCGATGACTCCCACAGGTTAACGCACCGCAGCATCGCCTTGACAAAGCCCTAACCCCGGTGCTATGCTATACAGCACGAACTACTTCCCATACGGTGCGATCACGGACGATCGCCGGTGTAAGCGGCGCGGTCTGGCGGTTCTCGCCGGCCGTTCTTTTCTTCCCCCAGGTTTGCCTCCCACGGGGGCATACCCACACCGAACCGACGACGGCAGAGAGAGAGCGGTGTTATGGATGGATCGACTGCTGCAGCCTACTATGAGCCAATCCCCCCTGAGCGTCAACCGACGTCCCCATCGCCTGAGCTACGACGTCTGCCTGTAGCTGCGCCAACATCGCCGCCTGCCGAGCACGCCATCCTTCATCACCCCGTCATTAATACGCTGGCCGATACCTTACGTTTAAAAGAGCGACCTGATGCGACCGGCGATACGGTGCGTCAGTTGTATCTGAGTGCCTATTCCAGCCCTACCGTCGAGGCGCTGATCGGGTACTTGCATCAGTATGCCCCCACAATGGAAGGCGGACTGCTGCGCTGTGCGTATGCGCTGGCCAGTATTGCCCACGCGGGCCAGTATCGCCAGAGCGGCGAGCCATACATCGATCATCCCGTTGCCGTGGCGACGATCTTGCTTGGCCTCAGCCTCGATGCCGAGTCGGTTGCGGCGGCGCTGCTCCATGATGTGGTTGAGGACTCGGGCGTCGCACTTGATCTAATTGAAGCCGAGTTTGGCGAGTCGCTGGCTCACCTTGTTGATGGTGTGACCAAGCTGTCAACCCTGGAGACGAAGTCGAAAGAAGAACTCCAGGCCGGATCGTACCGCAAGTTGATCATCGCCACTGCCGATGATCCGCGGGTGATCCTGATCAAATTGGCCGACCGGTTGCACAACATGCGCACGCTGGGTGGCACACCGCCGGCCAAACAGCAGCGCGTCGCCCGCGAAACGCTCGATATCTATGCGCCGCTGGCCCATCGCCTCGGCATGTGGCAGGTCAAGTCGGAGTTGGAAGATCTCGCTTTTAAGGCCATCCACCCGGATAGCTACGCGGAGATTGCCAACCAGCTTAAGCTGCGCAAAGATGCCCGTGAGCGGGTGATTCAGCGCATGATGAAGCGCCTCCAGGAGGAGATCAACAAGGAAGGCATGCACGCTCACGTGAATGGCCGCCCCAAGCATATCTACTCGATCTGGCGCAAAATGGATCGCAAGGGCTTGCCGCTCGATCAGATCTACGATCAGTTGGCCGTGCGCGTGATCATCGACGATGCCGGCCTCGACGAAAAAGAGGCTAAGGGGCTCTGTTACCGTGTACTTGGCCTGGTTCACACGATGTGGACGCCGGTGCTCACCGAGTTCGACGACTACATCGCTGTACCCAAAGAGAGCAGCTATCAGTCGCTCCATACCACGGTGATCCTCCCCGGCGGTAATCATTGTGAGGTGCAGATCCGCTCCGTGAGCATGCATGAAGTGGCCGAGCACGGTATTGCCGCCCACTGGCGCTATAAAGAGGGCTTCGGTCGGCCGACGAGCGATCAGAAATATGAAGAAAAAATCCGCTGGTTGCGCGAACTGATCGCCTGGCGGATCGAACTCAGCGACCGTGATTTTGTCGAGAGTCTGCGCCCTGAGCTTGAAGAGCAGGTCTATGTCTTTACACCCAAAGGCAAGATCATCGACCTGCCCGATGGCTCCACGCCGGTGGATTTTGCCTACCACATTCACTCGGAAGTGGGCCATAAATGTGTCGGCGCCAAGGTGAATGGGCGAATTGTACCGCTCGATTATCACCTGAAGAATGGTGAGATCGTCGATATTATGACCACGAAGACCGGCCGCGGCCCTAGCCGCGACTGGATCAACTTCGTCAAAACGCCGAGCGCGCGCAACCATATCCGCCGCTTCTTCCGCCGCGCCGAGCGTGATGAGAATATTACTGCGGGGCGCGATCTGCTGGAGAAGGAACTCAAGCGGCTTGGTCTGACGGTGAGCTTCGAGAGCCTGGCCGATCAAGCTGGTGCTCGTACCACCGAAGATCTGTTTGCGCTGATCGGCGCCGGCGAGGTGACGGCGCGCACTCTGGCCCAGAAGGCGCTCGCTCAGCAGGTTGAAGCGCAACATGCTGCAGCGCCGCCAGAACAATTGCCAATCCCGACTACGCTACAACCGCGTACGGTTGGCATTCAGATCAATGGCGTCGGCGCAGTGCATAACCGCCTCGCGCGCTGCTGTAACCCGGTCGTCGGTGAGCCGATTGTCGGTTTTATCACCCGGGGACGCGGGATCACCGTACATCGTGCCGATTGTCGGACGATTGTGAATGAGCGTGATCGCGCGCGCCTCGTCGATGTGACCTGGGGCGGTCAGTCGCCGCGTGGTTACAATGTGCCGCTGCGCATCGAGTCATGGGATCGCGTTGGCCTTTGGCGCGATGTTTCGGCCGTGATCGCCGATGCTGGCGTCAATATCGAAAGCATCGAACAGGGTAAATCACGTCGCGCCGGCCGGGCGGTGCTGCATATCGCGTGTTCGATTCAGAGCGTCAGCCAGCTTACCAATCTGCTCGATAAGCTTAATCGGATCTCCGACGTGATTGAGGCGCGCCGCGAGAGTGGGAGTACTAAAGTGCAACCGATAGCTGATAGCCGATAGCCGACCAAAGACCAATCTATACGCTGCTTGTCGTTCGTCGTTCGTCGTTCGTCCCCCGGTAGCTCGTGAATATTCCTGCCCTCCAAACCAACCTCCTCGCCTGGTTCAACGCCAACGCCCGCGACTTGCCCTGGCGCCGCACGCGCGACCCCTACCAAATCCTGGTTTCGGAAGTGATGCTTCAGCAAACCCAGGTCGATCGCGTGATCCTGAAGTATCACGCCTTCCTGGCGGCCTTCCCCACGCTTGAAGCGCTCGCCGCTGCGCCGACTGCCGACGTCATCCGGCTCTGGGCCGGGTTGGGCTACAATCGGCGGGCGGTAAATCTTCAGCGCACAGCCCAGACTGTGCTCGCCGATCACGGCGGTGTCTTTCCGGCAACGCTCCCTGATCTGCTGCATTTGCCCGGTATCGGGCCGTATACTGCCGGCGCAATTGCCTGCTTCGCCTTCGAACAGGACGTTGCCTTTATGGATACGAATATCAAGCGCGTGCTCCGCCGGGCCTGTACCGACCCGCTGAGCGCGCCGACCGATGGCGACCTGCTGACGATCGGCAAGGCGTTAGTGCCGCCTGGGCAGGGTTGGGCCTGGAACCAGGCGATCATGGAACTCGGCGCGCTGATCTGTACAGCTGCCGGTCCGGCCTGTTGGCGCTGTCCCATTAGCGCTCACTGCGTCGATTATGCTGCGCGCAGTATCGCCGACGAAGCGCTGGTGCTGGCGATGGGCGGCGACGCACACTTCAGTGTGCCCGCCGCCCCACCCGCACAAACTGCGTCCTTCAGGGCGCATACACGCGAACGCAAGGTGACCTACAAACCCGAAGCGCCATTCAAAGGCTCGAATCGCTGGTATCGTGGGCGGGCTGTCGAAGCGCTGCGAAAGCTACCTTCCGGCGCGCTCATGCCGCTCACTGAACTCGGCCCGCTGGTAAAGCCGGAGTACAGCGCGGAAGACGCGGCGTGGCTGCGTACCCTGCTGTCCGGCCTTGAGCGCGATGGCCTGGCCGTGCTCGACGAACATGGCGCCCGCCTGCCCTGAGGGGAACCCATTCGTAAGGGCGGGTGTTGCGACCCGGCCTCGCCAAGGAGCTTCCGTGGATCTTGCGCGCATTGCCGCCCTGCACAGTCGCCTCCAGATCACTATCACGCTCGTGCTCCTAGGGTTAGCCGTCTGGGGGCTACTGACTGCATTGCGTAGCGGTGTCGGTCAGGCCTATACCGCGGGCCTCGGGGTGGCGCAACTGCTGATCCTCGCCGAATGTGCCCTGGGCTTGATCTTGCTGTTTGGCAGCAGCATGGGCGGCAATCTGGCGCTGCATATTATCTATGGGGTAACGCTAGCTGCGGCGCTCCCGGCGATCAGGCGCTATAATCGCGAGTATTCCGCGCGGCGGCAGGCATGGATTCTGGCTGCGGCGTGCCTCGTGCTCGCCGGCATGGCCATGCGCGCCGTGGCGACAGGCGCGGCGTAGGAAATCTATAGCGGCGGCGTAGGGACGAATGGCGTAGGGCCGAAGTGCGCTTCGGCCCTACGCCGCATCCAACCATGTACCATACCATTATCATCGGCGCGGGGGTGGCCGGGCTCACCCTGGGCGCACTATTGGCGCGGGCCGGCCGGCAGGTTCTCGTGCTCGAAGGCCATACCGAGCCAGGCGGCTGCGCTTCGTCGTTTCGGCGCAAACGCCCCGATGGCAGTGCATATGTTTTTGATGTTGGCGCGACGCTTTTTGGCGGGTTTCAGCCGGGCGGTGCGCACGATTGGGTTGCGCAACGGCTCGGCGTACGGTTTCCGGTAGTTCCACTTGATCCGGCGATGCAGGTACATCTACCCGATCGGGCGATTACGCGCTGGGGTGATCCGGCGCAGTGGGCGGAAGAACGGCGGCGTGCGCTGCCCGAGCAGGCTGTGGCGGCCGAACAGTTCTGGCATAATCAGGAGGCTCTCGCCGACATCGCATGGCGTTTCGCTGCACGCTATCCGCCGGTGCCGCCTGAGACGGCGGGCGATCTGCTAAGCCTCGTTCCAGCCTTGCGCCCGGAACTGATCGGCCTGCTGCCGCACTTGGGGCGCACTGTCGGCCACGAACTGCGCCGCTACCGGCTGAATGATCGTGCCCTGCGCAGTTTTCTCGACGCGCAGTTGCTGATCAGCGCCCAGTTGCCCGCCGAGCAATGCGCCTGGCTTTTCGGCAGCGTTGCCCTTGATCTGGCCCGTCAGGGCGTGTTTTATGTGGCCGGCGGCGCCTGGAATATTGCGCGTACGCTCGCCGATGCGCTGATCCGCGACGGCGGCGAACTACGTTACCGCACGCCGGTCGAGGCGATCCTCGTGCGTGATGGGATCGCCAGGGGTGTACAGGTTCGCGGCGGCGCAACAATTATGGCGCGCCATGTCGTTACTTCCAGCACGATCTGGGATCTGCCCCGCCTGCTTGGTGAAGCTGCACCGGTGGCCTTGCTGCGGCGCGGGCAACGGCGGGCGCCTGCTTGGGGCGCGTTTACGCTGTACCTTGGTCTTGAGGAGGCCGGCATTCCGCCCGGTATGGCCGAGCATCATCAGGTGGTGCAACAATACGAAATGCCACTCGGCGAGGGCAATAGCGCCTTCATTTCGCTGCATCCTGCCGCCGATCTGAGCCGTGCGCCTGTCGGCCAACGTGCCGTAACGATCTCGACCCATACGCGCCCGGAACCGTGGTTTACTGCCCGTGCGACGAGTCGAGCAGCTTACCTGGAACGTAAACATGCCTACAGCGAACGGCTGCTCGCCGCCCTTGATCGAGCGTTGCCCGGCGCTCGCGCCCATATTTGCTATCAACAGGCCGGAACCCCGGTAAGCTTTCAGCGCTACACGCGGCGTCAGCATGGCGCTGTCGGCGGCATCGGCCAATCGCCGGCACAGAGTGGGCTGCACAGCCTGGGCGTGCGTGTGCCCGGCATCGCCCGGCTCTGGCTCGTGGGCGATAGCGTCTTTCCTGGGCAGAGCACGGCGGCGGTTACCCAGAGCGCAATTCGGCTTTACAAACTCTTGGCACTCTACAGCGGCGAGCATAACAAGTGAGCCGTCCGCTTGGCGTATGGGCGGCGCGCCGCACGCTCACCAGGGGCGCAGTGGATGGGCCTACTGCTCTAAAGTGGGACGAGTTTGGGCGCAAAGCTCCTGAACTCGCCCTACAGCGTGTGCTATAATCAGCCTTCATTACCTGCCTGGCGGCCCGTCCGCTGTGGCTAAGTATCCCCGGAGCACCTGGTGCCAGCACGTCCGTTTTTGAAGTGGGCCGGTGGTAAAGGCCAACTGTTGCCTGCCCTGATGCAGCGCCTGCCTGCCCGCTTTGCCCGCTACCACGAGCCATTCGGCGGCGGCGGCGCGCTCTTCTTCCATCTTTGGAATCAAGGCCGGCTGCGCAAAGGCGGCGCCCTGAGCGACTTCAACCCAGAGTTGATCGACTGTTATACGGCTGTGCGCGATCATGTTGAAGTATTGATCGAGCGGCTGCAAGAACACAAACCGCATTTCTCCGACCGGGACTATTTTTATGAGATCCGTAGCTGGGATCGGCAACCTGGTTTTCACGAACGCACGCTGGTCGAGCGCGCCGCCCGCACGATCTTCCTCAATCGAACCTGCTATAACGGGCTCTACCGGCTGAACAATAAGCGCCAGTTTAACGCCCCGTTCGGCAACTATAAGAACCCGCTGATTGTTGATCCCGACAATATGCGCGAGGCGAGCCGCGCCCTGCAGCATGTCGAACTGCATAGCGGCGATTTTGCCGGTGTGCTGGATCGCGCCGCTCCGGGCGACTTTGTTTACTTTGATCCGCCGTATGTGCCGGTGAGCGCCACGGCCTCGTTCACACATTACACCCATCAGGGCTTCGACGAGATCGCCCAACGCCGCTTGGCGGCTATCTGCGCCGAACTGACTGTGCGCGGGTGCCTGGTGATGCTCAGCAATTCTTCCACTGCCCTCGCCCACGAACTGTATGCTACGCCCGGTATGTCCACTGAAGTTGTCCAGGCCAGCCGCAAGATCAACTGCGATGGTAAAAAGCGCGGTTTTGTCGATGAGTTGATCGTGTACAACTACGTGCTGGCCACGCAGCAACCCAAACAGATCGCTGTTTGACCAGCGCGCTGTGCCTGATCTGGATCAAAGACCAAAGATCAAAGCCGACACAAGCGTTCGTCCATCGTCCATCCATCCTTCGCAACCCTTTCCTTAAAATCCCCCGATAAGCATCCCCCAGACTCCTACAGATCCTCGTTCAATTGCATGAGCAGTTAGCGCCTGGTTAACAGGAGCGCACCAGCACAGCCGCAAACCTCAACTATGTTTTCAGGTTTGCGCGCAGGCCGTATGCTATAATCCATGAACGAATGACAGATTATTTATCTATACGACCCGGCCAATTACTGTCACCAACACGCTTATGTTTGATCAAGATTTCTGGCGTCAGCGCATTGCCGATCGTTTGGCCGGCTTTGCCCGCAACCCGCAGCAAGATATTCAGCTCAGCGGAACGACGACCGTACTCGCGTATCTGGCGATGCGAACGCTTGAGCCGTTTCTTGATGCTTTTCAGGAAGAGCCGGTTACGGCGGTTGTGACGCTAGCCGAGATTGTACGCGGGCCAGGGGCTGATCAGATTGTGCGGCGAGCGGCGCAATTACGGTATCAGGTTGCGCCGATGATCGAGCGTGAATTACGCTCGCGGCCGGAGATGCGGGCCGCAACGGAACAACTACTTGTGACGCTGGGTGTGATCCACCTCGCCCGGCAGCGGCTTAATAGTTCGCGCGATGAATGGTTGCGCCTGACGTTGCTCAACGAGTTAAGCAGCTTTGAAGCTGGCGAAATGCCGCAACTGCGGCGCTTGCTGCACGATCCAGGCTGGCAGTCGCGCTACGACACTATTCGGAGCCTGCGCAGCCGCAACGGTAACTATTCGGCGGCCGATCTGGTGTTGATCCACGACGCACTTGGCGACAGTGCCTCGCACGTGCGTGCAGCAGCGGCGCGTATGCTTGGCCAGTTTGCCGCAACGCCGCCGGGGCCGTTGGTGAAGGCGCTCACGCGGGTGGCGCTTTATGATTGCGATCTTGAGACGCGCTATGCAGCGGCGCGTACCCTCGGCGCCTTACGCGACCGGATCGCCTCACCCCAACTGATCGATCATCTCAGCGATTGCCTGGCCGACAATGACAGTTTTGTGCGCTCGTCGGCGGCATTAATTTTGGGCCAGCTTGGCGAGATTGCCGGCACGCCTCAACTGATCGAGCGGCTGACTGCCGTGATCAGCGACCCCGATCCCTACGCCCGTGAAGCAGCCGCACGCGCGCTCGGTCGGATTGGCGCTGCCGCTGCGACGACGGCCGTCCTGAGTGCGCTAACCCGGTCGATGGAAGACTCCGACGCAAACGTTCACGAAGCCGCTGTTGACTCGCTCACCCGCTTGCGCAAGATCCGCGCAACGATGCCGCTTAACCCGGCAAAACACCCCACCGAGCCGTTGGCTGTAGGTTAGTACTCCGTCCGACTTCGTCTGACGGGTTGGAAAGGGTTTTTCGGAGCGGGCGCAGCCCGCTCCGAGCCGCACCCGAACCGCGCAGAAATGCTCGGACGGAGTACGATAGCCGTGGGCACATTCACTGCGCCCCTGGTGGGCGTGAGGGCGTTGGGCTTTAGCGTTCTCCCGCTTTGCCGTTCTCCCGCTTTGCCGTTCTCCCGCTTTATCGCTCCTCCGCGTCTGTATGCTATAATAATAGGCATATTGTGCGCTCGGTTGTTGGCTACGCGAAAGTTGCAGGTTGAGCAAACCTGCTTCCTGGCGGCTGCCTCCTGAAACCTGTTCCGAGGAGGGCTGTATGGACGTCACCCATCGCCGGTTCAACCGGGTGGATCTGCTCGAAGTCACCGGGCGTGTCGATGCTGCCACCGCAGCGAAGTTGAAGCAACACGTTGATGCCCTCTTCGATGAAGGACGTTATCGGATCGTGTTTGATCTGGTTGGGCTTGAATATATCAGCAGTCCAGGCTTGCGTGTGTTAATCGAGGCCCGGAAGCGCGCCCGCGAGTGGAAGATCACCGATCTCGAAGGCGGCGATATCCGGATTGCTAACTTGCCGCCGAAGATCAAAGAAGTTTTTGATCTGACGGGGTTTACCGGCCTGTTCGAAATTTTTAGCGATACCGTCGAGGCCGTAGGCTCATTCTAGTGGGTGTGAGGCGAGCGCTTGCGGGCCGCCGCCCGCCGCATCTCGGCTCCAGCCTTCCTCCTTACGCACTATGGACAGCATCACCCTCGTCGCCGACCTCGATGCCCTCGCGAAGATTAGCGCATTTATTACCGAGGCCGCTGAGCTGTCCGGATTGGATGAGCGAGCCACCTGGCAGGTGCAACTTGCGGTTGATGAGGCGGCGACAAATGTTATTCAGCACGCCTATGATCTCGACGAACCCGGTGAGTTGATGCTCGCCTGGGAATATGCCGAGAGTCGTTTCACCGTCATTCTGCGCGATAATGGCCGCCAATTCGATCCTGAGGCTGTGCCGACACCCGACATCTCCTCGCCGCTCGAAGAACGGCAGGTGGGCGGGCTCGGCATCTATCTCATCACCCGGTTGATGGATGAGGTGCGTTTTGATTTTCACCCGCAGCACGGTAATGTGCTCACAATGGTGAAGTACACAACGCTCGATCCGCGCGAAGATCTGGTGATTCTGCCGATCCATGGGCGCGTCGATGCCATTACGGCCCCGCAGCTTACTGCCGCCGTCCATGAGCAGATTACAACCGGCGCACGCTTCGTCCTGCTCGATCTTGCTGACGTCACCTTCCTTTCGTCCAGCGGTCTGCGCGCCCTGCTCCTGATCCGCAAAGAATTGATGACGCTCGGTGGGGAATTACGCCTCGCCGAGCTTCAGACCCAAGTGCATGAAGTGTTTGTGCTGACGGGCTTTACTCAGGTTTTTGCCATCCATAATACGGTGGAGGAAGCCCGCGGCGCCTTTGGGCAAGGTCGTGCGTGAATCGCGAGCGCCTACTGACGATCTACTCGCTGTTAGTTGGCGGGATCGGCTGGATCTGGTTGCTGTTGACTCCACAGCCGCCGTTGCTGCCGATCGCGTTGCTGATCTTCGGGACGCTTGCGCTCGCCGTTGATACGCTCAGTTTTCGCATTCCCCCCGCCGATGCCCATAGCCTGGGCGGCCTAGTGATCGTAACCGCCGTGCTCGCCCTCGGGCCGGTTCCAGGCGCTTTGATTGGCGCTGTTGAAGGTGTGATCTCCGGCGCGCTGCTCCCCTTTGTCTATCGTCGCCCACCCAGCTTCTACCTGCTCGTTGCGCGTCCGATCCTGCGTGGCGGCACCCGCGCTGCCGGGGTGTTGCTCGGCGCGAACCTGGCTGCCTGGGTTACGGGAACCCCAATCAACGATCTGGCAACCGCCCAACCGCTCGCTTTACTTGGCGGCGTGATCATCGGCAGTATCCTGACGATCCAGTCCGCCCGGGTGGGTCGCGAGGCGCTGCAAGGCGGGCGGAGCGGCGTCATTACGTGGTGGCGTTCAACGTGGCGCCTGGTGCTGAGTGTTGAACTCGGGCCGCTGCCGTTCGCGCTGCTCGGCGCCGCGATCTACACCGAGCTTGGGTTTGGGTACTTCTTCCTCACCGGCCTGGCCCTGATCGCTACGGCTGCCGCAGTACGCCGGGCGACGCTTAACCTGGCCACGCAACGCCGCTCGGTGCGTGAATTGGCGCTGCTCAACGAAGTCAGTCGGGCGATTATTCGCAGCGAACTGAATGTCGATGCGCTCTGCGATGTGATCTACCGCGAGGCGAGTAAGGTCGTCGATACCTCGTCGTTCCACCTGGGCTTGTTCGAGGGTGACACCTATACGCTAGCTGTGCGCGTGCAAGATCGGGTGCGTATGCCGCGGCTCAGCGTCGATCTGGCGGCCAACGATGGGCTGATCGGCTGGATCAGGCAGACCGGTCGGGCGGTGCTGGTGGAAGATTTTACCCAGGAGATGGATCGGTTGCCGGCGCGTCCGCGTTATCAGAGCGAACGCCCGCCACGCTCCGGGATTTATGTGCCGCTGATCGCCGGTGAAATGGTGATCGGCTCGATCTCGGTGCAGAGCTATAGCCCGGCGGCTTTTTCCGCCAACGACCTGCGCATGCTCTCGCTGATTGCCGACCAGGCTGCCGTGGCGATCGCCCGCGCCAGGGCCTTCAACGAAGCGCGCCAGCGCGCCGTGCAACTCCAGGCTATTCATGAGGTGAGCGAGCGCGTGACGGCGATCCTGACGCTTGAAGAGTTGTTGCCGTCGGTTGTGCATCTGATCCGCGAGCGCTTCCAGTATCATCCGGTGCATATTTTTACCGTCGACCAGAACGACGACAAGATCTACTTTCGCGCCACGACGGCGACGGGCGAACAGTTGACGCGCCTGCGCAGCCTGCCGCTCCGCGTGGGCCAGGGTGTGGTCGGGAGCGCCGTGGCTACGCAGGCGCCGGTGCTGGTGGGTGATGTGAGCACGGATGCGCGGTATGTGGTCGACAGCCTCTCGACCCGTTCGGAGCTGGCTGTGCCGCTGCGCATCGGTGAAGAAGTGATCGGCGTGCTCGATGTCCAGTCGGATGTGCCCCACGACTTCGACGCCGACGATTTGTTTGTGATGCGCACCCTGGCTGATCAGATTGCGATTGCGATCGATAGCGCGAACTCGTATTCGGCCCAGCAAGAAGAAGCCTGGACGCTGAATGCGTTACTTCAGGTGGCTGAAAATATTGGTCGGGCAACCACGTTACCCGAATTGCTGGCCACAGTAGTGCGTCTGCCGCCGCTATTGCTCGGCTGCACGCGCTGCTACTGTTTGCTGTACGATCGCGACGATGATAGTTTCACACTTCAGGCCGCCTACGGGATCGGCCCAGAACTGCGGGCGGCGCTGATTGGGCTCGTGCTCCGCCCGGCGGATGCGCCGCTGCTGGCTGCGCTCCATCTTCATAACGCTCCCGGTGCGCGGCCGATCGAACTGCGCGACGCTGTGGCGCACGCCCACCTCTTGCCGCAACTGATCGCGGTGGTTGGCAGCGGTAGCCTGATAGTAGTGCCCATTCTGGCCCGCACCAGCCTGCTCGCCGCGCTGGTGCTCGACTATGCCGACCCGCAATATAGCCTGAATGGACGTCAGGTGAACCTCTGTAGCGGTGCTGCCGCACAGGTTGCCGGGGCGTTGGAAAGCGCTTTGCTTGCTGTAGAGGCCGAGGAAGCGGCCCGGCTGGATCAAGAGTTGCGCGTGGCGCGGGAAATTCAGACAGCGTTGCTGCCGTCGCACTTACCGAACATCCCCGGCTGGCAGATGGACGCGGCTTGGAACTCGGCGCGCCTGGTGGGCGGTGACTTCTACGACTTCTGGATGCTGCGCCAGCAAATGCGTGCGGCAGGCGGCGGGGAAGACAATCCGCCGGTCCTTGGCATTGTCATTGCCGATGTGAGTGATAAAGGCGTTCCGGCTGCGATGTTCATGGCCATGTCGCGTTCGCTGGTGCGCGCCGCCGCCCTCGATGGCTCGGCGCCGGCTACGGCGATGGAACGCGCCAACCGCTGGATCTCGCGCGACTCTGAGTCGGGCATGTTCGTGACGCTCTTCTACGCCCTGCTCGACACAACTAGCGGTGAGTTGCGCTACACCAGCGCGGGGCACAACCCACCGCTACACTTCCATGCTGCGAATGGCGCGCTCGACGAGTTGCGTACGCCAGGCATTGCGCTTGGTGTGCTCGAAGAGATCCATCTGCACGAAGCGCAAACGACCCTGGCGCCGGGGGATGTGCTGGTGTGCTACACCGATGGCGTGACCGAGACGATTAATCAGGCGATGGAGGCCTTTGAGGTCGAAGGGTTGCGCCAGATCATCGTGCAACACGCGCATGAAAGCGCCGCCGCGATCGTGCAAGCCATCCTTGCCGCAGTAAGCCGGCATAGTCAGGGCCAGCCGGCCTTCGACGATGTAACACTCGTGGTGATCAAGCGCGAGCTCGTGGTTACGGATGCAGCGTCAACCCCTTAACCACGGTATCGACGGCTTTGCGCCCGCCGCGTGGAGTAAGATACGTGCTGCGGTTGCAGGCAAAGGTTTGCGCGCCGGCTTCAACCAGGCCAATGACGTAGTAATTGTGCCAATGGCGGGCGAAAGCGTGGGTAGTGAAAACGGCTTGTAACGCATCGAGCCGCAGGTCGGCGTCGTGGCGGAGGCGGCTCCACTCGGGTTGGCGCATCGGCTAATCCCTAGTACACTAAAGCATAAGTCCGCCTATGGCGGACGCCGCACTGTGGTGGGCTCAAGCGCGCGTGGAACCCCTGGCGAACTTCCGCCGAGTTGGACTAGCGTGGCACGTAGATCGATCCTGCCGCATGCGCCCCCTGACGCTACGCGGCAGCCATCGCCCGCACTGGTACACCGCGTTCGCGCAGGTAGGCTTTGACATCGGCGATCGAATATTCGCCGAAGTGGAAGATCGAGGCGGCGAGCACGGCATCGGCGTTCCCCTCAACGACACCACGATACATATCGTCGGGGGCACCGACGCCGCCGGAAGCGATCACGGGAACATTCACTGCGGCGCCGACGGCGCGGAGGAGTTCGAGGTCGTAGCCGCGTTTGGCGCCGTCGGCATCCATGCTGTTGATACAGATCTCGCCTGCGCCAAGCTCAACACCGCGGCTGATCCATTCGATCACATCGAGGCCGGTGGGACGCGGGTTGGCGCCCGTATGGGTAAAAACAGCCCACCGCGGCGTTTCACCGGGGGCGTTCACGCGCAGCGCATCGACAGAGAGCATAATGCACTGGCTGCCGAAGCGCTGCGCACCGTCGGCAATCAGTTGCGGGTTAAGCACAGCGGCGGTATTGATGCTAACCTTATCGGCGCCGGCGCGCAGCATCCGATACATATCGTCGGTAGTGCGAATGCCGCCACCGACCGTAAGTGGGATGAAGACTTGGGCCGCCGTGCGTTCGACGACATCGACCATGATCGCCCGTTCGTCGCTGGAGGCGGTAATATCGTAGAAGACGAGCTCATCGGCGCCGGCGGCATCGTAGGCGGCAGCGAGCTCAACCGGGTCGCCGGCATCGCGATGGTTCAGGAACTTGACCCCCTTCACCACCCGACCGGCCTTTACATCGAGACATGGAATAATTCTACGGGTAAGCATAGCGTTTTTGCGGGTCGCTGCGGCAAACACAGTTCGTCGCAGCGACCCGCGATGATTTATTTTGGGCGTACCTGGCCTTTGCGGCCACGTTCTTCGGTCGGCAGAGCGTTGCCGGCAGCTGCGGCCTCGGCTTCCTGGCGGGCGCGTTGATATTCAATCAGCGCGGTGGTAGCGCGGACACTCCAGAGGTTCAACAGGGCAAAGGTAATCAGCAGGACCGGCACAACCAGAAATGCGCTGCCTCCGACCAGCACGCCCATCATAATCATGGTTGCGCCGGTGAAAAGCGGGCGACTGAGCACCATCAGGCCGGCGTTGCGCCCGATCAGGCGCAGGTCGGGAGTGTCCTGGAGCAGCAAGAGCGGGAAGGCATAAATGAGCAGGGCGCACCAGACAAGCGTAACATAGACCCAGAAGCCCAATAGCAACCCGCTGAGCGAGTTTTGCCAGTCGAGATAGAAGCGAAAATTGAATAACACCAGCAGGATGCCTGTAACCCAGATCGCCATTAGCGCCCAACTCTGGCGTGGGTAAACGCGCAGCCCGCGAAAGAAGTCAGCGATGGTAGTGGCGCGGCCTTCACTGATGCGCAGCGTAACGGTGGTGAGTGCGGTGGTGGCCGGCCCGGCTGGCAAGATGCCGAGTAGAGCGACAATCACCGCAGGCACAAGTGCATCGGCGGTGGCGAGCACAAAGGCGAACCACCACAGCGGCAGACAGAACACAACCCAGATCAGGTTGCAGATGATGAGTAACAAAAACTCATCAAACAGGTCGCGCAGAGTTTGCCCCAGCGCACGAAAAGGGTTCAACATTGCCGTAATCTACTCCTCACGATTGATGCAATTATAACAGAAGGGTGCGGGCGGGCGTGCAAGGCGTGGCAGGTGGGCCAGGTATGGAAGATGCGCTTTACCGCTTTACCGCCGCGCAGCGTACAGATTTGACAAAACGCCGCCATCCGTGTATGATTTGCCCGTTGAGTGCTGTACTTGCCGAAGTGGCGGAATTGGCAGACGCGCTACGTTCAGGGCGTAGTGAGGGTAACCTCGTGTGGGTTCGAGTCCCACTTTCGGCACCATTAGGCTTGCCAACCTAATGGGGGATAGTTTAAGGGTAGAACACCTGATTCTGGATCAGGTAGTTGGGGTTCGAATCCCTGTCCCCCAGCCAAAGCTCAACCAAGCGCTCAGCCGATCGGCCA
This sequence comes from Chloroflexales bacterium, assembly GCA_038247995.1. GTDB lineage: Bacteria > Chloroflexota > Chloroflexia > Chloroflexales > Chloroflexaceae > JBBRUG01. The sequence goes on from JBBRUG010000080.1 coordinate 17,759, forward strand.
GGGCGCTTTTTTCTTGTGCATAACCTAGTGGAGCGGATTGTGGGTCCTTCATCTTTTGAGCCGCCCGGCAGCAGCAGTGAGGAAGACGTTCAGGCGAGCATTCGGCGCGTACGCCGTGGTTGCTACGCCAGTGCGCTGATCATCGTTGCGCTGACGGTGGTATTTATCAGCGCTACCGGCAACCTGGCGTTACTACTGCTGCTGATCATCCCGGTTGCATTGATCGTGCTTGCACGGAGTGTGAAGTAGTTATGCTGCCTCCCTCACGGCTAAAAATCATCCTCTCGATCGTCGGTTTGCTGGCGATCATCCCCTCGATCATTATTGCCTTCAACGACCCGTATGGCCTCTGGCACTGGCTTTTGCTGCTGGTTGCAATTGGTTGCCTGGTTGCCTCGCGCCGAGTCGCATAAGCTTAGATGAACATTTTGTTGTACTAGGCCCGCCCGTTTTCACCTGCTGCACACGTTAAGCGCATACCCTGGGATTTATGAACGCACCCTCCACTGTTTTGCGGTTGGGGCGCTTCGGCGTCCTGCTCATCCTGCTCACGGCTCTTGTCGCGGGGAATCTTGGCTTTACCCAGGCCCAGGCTTCCGGTCCAGTGATCAGCGTTGCCGTCGAACGACTGATTTTCTACCGCTTTCTCGATGGCGGATCGGGTTCGGTCGCCGCGCAAACGCTCACGATTAGAAATACGGGCACAGCAACACTGAACCTGTCGGACATCAGCTTGCAAAGCGCCGGTGGTCAATACACGCTTGGCGGATCGTTGCCGACTAGCATTGCAGCAGGCGGGCAGGCCAGCGTAACCGTGAACTTTACGCCCAACTCGATCGGAGTGAAAGTAGCCGCATTGCGGATCGACAGCAACGATCCGGCGCGGCCGCAACTGGATCTTGCGCTGCGCGGGTTGGGGATTACGTCGCGCAATGATGAGCCGTCGCTACAGTGGATCCTCGACACCTTCGATTTGGGCGTGAACGTCGCCGATCCTACTCCAGCCGACAACATGCTGGGCCGCTCGGCGCGCCTGTGGGGCGATGAAATCCCCGCGCAGCGTTTCCGCAAGGCCGGCGCCGGCCCGGTAACAATCGAGCCGATTGCGGTCTTCGGGCCGGGCAGCAATCCGGTGCTGCGCATGGGCTGGTACCCGACAGGCAATCCCGGCGGGCGGGTCGAACTGTTTAGCATTGGCTCGTCCTTCGCAAAGAGCTTGAACCCAGCGATCGTCGCCGGCGGCACGACCAGTTTTGATCCCGGCAACGACGACTTCGGCCTCTGGTCGTTCTGGCCGCAATTTCCCACGCAAGCCGGCGTCTACAGCGAAGACGCGCTGAACACCTGGGAGGCTAGCATTATCAACTGGCACAAACTGCGGGTCTATCCGCTGGCCGAGCCGAATGCGTATCTGGTGGCGACCGAAGAGACGAACGGTCAGGATTATCAGGACGTTGTGGTAATCGTACGTAATGTGCGCCCGGCGCCGCTAGAC
>JBBRUG010000081.1:0-19098 GCA_038247995.1 Chloroflexales bacterium
CGAACGGAGGTCAACCTGTAGCATTATAGCATCCCTTGTCGGCGTATGACGGCGTTTGGGCTATACGCCGAGTAGGACTCTGGTACTGTAGCGCGTGGTCATAGTAAAAGTATAAAATAAGTAAAAGGAGGCGCTGATCTATGGTTCAACAAGAGTACGCAGCCATGGCGGCCGCACCGAATCTTCGCGCGGCAGATCCTCGACGAATTCTGCGCCACTGTCGGCCCACCAGCGCCCGCCTTATTACGCGGTATTGTGCATGTATTTCGTACTGAAGCGCCCCAAACCATTGCCCTCATTCGTGCCGAACTGGAGGCGAACAACCGGCAGCGCGCCGCTGAACTGTTGCACCGCTTGAGAGGCAGCAGCCTGAGTATCGGCGCCGTTCGCCTTGCGCACTCCTGCGCCGCCCTGGAACACAACCTTGGCGTGGATCAGATGCTGCGCAGCATCACCACCCTGGTCGCTGAGTACACCCTCGTTACTACCGCCCTGGATGTTTACCTCGCCGAGCGTAAGCTGCGGTAGAGGACATACGTCAAACGTCAGGGCGGGTCGCGACCTGTCCTGACGGCATCTGCCCCACCTTCAGTTCACCGCAACAGCACCAGCAACACGCCGGCCGCCACGGCCGACCCGATCACGCCGGCCACATTCGGGCACATGGCATGCCAGATCACGAAGTTGTTCGGATCTTCTTGATGCACAACGGTCTGCACAACACGGGCGGCATTGGGCACCGCCGACACGCCCGCAGCGCCGATCAGCGGGTTGATCTTCTGGCGCAAGAACAGGTTCAGAAACTTCGCAAACAGAATCCCCGATGCCGTGGCGAAGGCGAAGGCGAAGGCGCCAAGCACGAAGATCACCACCGCACGCGGGCTGAGGAAGACACTGGCCTGGGTGCTTGCACCAACCGTCAGGCCGAGCAAAATCGTAATACTGTCGATAAACGGATCGCGCGCCGTTCGGGCCAACCGCGCCGTCACCCCGCTCTCTTTGAGCAAGTTGCCGAAGAAGAGCATCCCCAGCAGCGGCAATGTGTCGGGCACGAGAAATGCACATACCAGCAAGCCGACAATCGGGAAGAGCACCCGCTGAAGGTGCGAGACTTCCGGCGGCGGCGGCATGCGAATCAGGCGCTCTTCACGGCTGGTGAGCAAGCGCATAATCGGCGGCTGGATGACGGGCACCAGCGCCATATACGAATACGCCGAAACGGTGATCGCGCCGAGCAATTCCGGCGCCAGACGTGAAGCGACATAGATCGCCGTCGGTCCGTCGGCCCCGCCGATAATGCCGATTGCCGCCGCCGAACGCAGCAGTTCCGTCGGATCTGACGGATCGCCCAAACCGAGGCCAGGAAATTGCGCCCCGATCACAATCGCGCCGATCAGGGTTGCAAAGACGCCCAGTTGGGCCGCAGCGCCGAGAATGATCAGGCGCGGCTGCGAGATGAGCACCGAGAAGTCGGTCATCGCCCCAATGCCGAGGAAGATCAGCGGCGGGTAGACTCCGACGATCACGCCGAAGTAGAGGTAGTTCAGCACACTGCCTTGATCATAGACGCCCAGGCCAAGTTCAGGATCGAAGGGGATATTGCCAAGAATCATGCCGAAGCCGATCGTCACCAGCAGCAACGGCTCATATTTGCGCACGATCGCGAGGTAAATAAACGTACAGCCGATCGCGATCATAATCAAGTGGCCCGGGGTGACGTGCGAAAACGATGTGGCGTCCCAGAAGCGCTCGAGCGAATCCATGGGCCTGCTCCTTACAGCGGCGCGCATAACAATTGAGCCGTCCGCTTGGCGTGGGGCGGCGCGCCGCACGCCCACAAGGGGCGCAGTGGATGGGCCCACTGCTCTAGGCGAGCCTATTCAAACGTCAGCAGTACCTGCCCCTGACGCACAGCCTCGCCAACTCGCGCCTCAATCGCGCGCACCCGACCAGCCATTGGTGAACTCACTGTGGTGTTCATCTTCATCGCTTCGACGATCACCACCGGGTCGTTTTCTTTCACCACTGCGCCAGGGGTAACTTTAATTTCCACAATAATTCCCGAGACCGGCGACGTGAGCACTTTGTCGGTGGCGGTATCGGCGGCGGGCGACGCAGGAGGCGTTCCGGTTGTACTCGCGGGTTCCGGCGCCCGCGGGCGCAGGTTACTCGGCAGCGAGAAGCCGTCGTTGACGCCCTCGTCTTCGTCAAGCACCTCAACCTCGACCTCGTACGTAACGCCATTAACTGTAATGCGCATGCGCTTCATAGTTGCCTTCATTTGCTAGGTAGTTGTCCTGGAGGACGTATAAAATGGTGGATCTTTCGGGGGCTGCGCCCCCAAGCCCCCGCTGGCGCTTTCGCGCCTTCCCGACGCATCTACCAGTGCGCAGGGCCAGTGGTGCGTTTTCCAGGACTGCCCCCAAGCCCCCGCTGGCGCTTTCGCGCCTTCCCGACGCATCTACCAGTGCGCGGGGCAGTGGTGCGTTTTCCAGAACTGCCCCCAAGCCCCCGCCTGCCGCCGGTCTGCGTCATCTGCGTCATCTGCGGATCGCCCTGCCGCTTACCGTTTCGTTCGCCGCGAGGCCATGATCGTCAGGCGACCCTGTTGCACCCATGCGGCTCCACGCGGATCGGCGTCGTAGCGGATGCGCCGAACCCGAATTGGCTGCCCAAGCGCAGCGGTGGCGGCAGCCGTGATCACCGCCACCAGTTCGGGCGAGAGGCCCAGATTATCCGTCGGCGCTGCAACAGGCTGGGCCGTCGTAGGTTGTGTATGCCGCATATGCAAGCGCAAAATCAGCCGCTCCAATGGGCCAAACGCGCTGAGCACCAGAGCAATGATTGACAGGGCCACAAACACAACGCCAATCCCGAGTGCCGCGATCTGTAGGCCGCTCCACACTTGTTCCATAAGCACCTCACATTGCAATCAGGCCGTGCTTCTTCTGCGGGCGCAGTTCGCGCTTGTTGCGTAACGCAGCGAAGGCCAGGCCGATCGCCCGGCGCGTGTCTTTCGGGTCGATAATGTCGTCGATCAGATTGCGTGCGGCGCCGGCATACGGGTTAGCGAATTGGGCGCGGTACTCAGCGATAAATTGCTGACGCGCCGCCTGCGGATCGTCGGCGGCCTTGATTGCATCGCGGTAGACAATATTCACCGCGCCCTCCGGCCCCATCACCGCCACTTCCGCCGTGGGCCAGGCCAGCACCCGGTCGCAGCCGAGATCGCGTCCACACATAGCCAGATACGCGCCGCCATAGGCTTTACGCAGCAGCAGGGTCACCTTTGGCACAGTGGCGGTGGAGTAGGCGAAGAGTATTTTCGAGCCGTGGCGGATGATCCCGCTGCGTTCCTGGGCGACACCGGGCAAGAAGCCCGGCACGTCTACTAGCGTGAGGAGCGGAATGTTGAAGGCGTTGCAGAAGCGCACGAAGCCGGCGATCTTGTCGGAGGCGTCCACATCAAGCGCGCCGCCGAGCACCTGCGGCTGGTTGGCAACGACGCCGATGCTGCGCCCATTGATCCGTGCAAAACCGATCACGGCGTTAGCAGCGAAGTACGGCTGAAGTTCGAACAGGTCGCTGTCATCGACGATCCGCCCGATGATCGCCTTCACATCGTACGGATCGCGTGGGCTCACCGGCAGCACGCCGATCAGGCCTGGGTCGTCGCCATACACCAGGGTGCCGTCGCCATATTCAGGCGGATCTTCCATATTGTTCGCCGGGAGGAAGCTGAGCAAGCGTTGGCAGAGTTCCAGCGCTTCGGCGTCGTTTTCAGCGATCAGATGCACCACCCCGCTCTGCATCTGGGCCATAGCACCGCCAAGCTCCTGGGCGCCGATCTGCTCGCCGGTCACCTGACGGATCACCTGGGGGCCGGTAATAAACAGTTCGCCGCTGTCGCGCACCATAATGACGAAGTCCATCAGCGCCGGCGAATACGCGGCGCCGCCGGCGCACGGCCCGGCCACAATCGCGATCTGCGGCACGACGCCGGAGAGCAACACATTACGATGGAAGATCCGCCCGTAACCACTGAGGGCATCGATCCCTTCCTGGATGCGTGCGCCGCCACTGTCGTTGATACAAACAAACGGCGAGCCGGTATGCAGCGCCTGGTCCATCACCCGGCAGATCTTGTCGGCGTGCATTTCGCCCACCGAACCACCGGCAACGGTGAAATCTTGCGCGGCAATGTATACCTGCCGTCCGTTCACCAGGCCGCAACCGGTAACGACGCCCTCACCGGGCAGTTCCTGGTCCGCCATGCCAAAATTGGTACAGCGGTGGCGCGCAAACAAAAAGAGCTCCTGGAAGGTCTCTTTATCGCAGAGCTTCATCACCCGCTCGCGCGCCGTATACTTCCCAGCAGCGTGTTGCTTGGCGATGCGGGCCGCACCGCCGCCGGCCTCGCTGCGGGCACGCGCCTGGCGCAGTTGCTCCACCTCAGCACGATTGGGCATAAACGTGCCTCCTCGGGGTTCCCATATGTTGTATAAGCCTACTCCAGGCTCAGTATAGGGTTCTTTGTGAGGCTAGCTATTATAATGCCTTAACCGTGAGGGCAGGTAAGGCAAGGTTGCAGGAGGCCGGAGCAGGAAGCAGGAGCCGCGCCCATACGCAAGCCCCTACCTCAGAACCCTGAAGTAGGGGCTTGCCAAAAGGAACCTGCCGCCGGCTGCCTGCCGCCGGCTGCCAGGCTAGACTTCCATCACCATCGGCAGCACCATGGGGCGGCGCTTCGTTTCGCGATAGAGGAACTCGCCGACGACATCTTTGATCTTACGGCTCACATAAGCAATGTCGCCGTGCACCGGCTGCGAGCCGTTGCGATTGGTGAGCGCAGAGCGCACAGCGTCTTTCGTCGCCTCCACCAGATCCTGGCTCTGGCGCATATAGACGAACCCACGCGACACAACATCGGGGCCGGCGACAAGTTCGCCGTTGGTACTGTCGATACCGACAACGACGATCAACATGCCGTCTTTGGCCAGCAACTGCCGGTCGCGCACCACCACATTGCCCACATCGCCGACGGTTGTGCCATCGACATAGATGTAGCCTACCGGCGCCTTGCTGACGATCTTGCCGAAGCCGCGGGAGAACTCCATAATCGAGCCACCCTCGGGGATCAGCACATTCTCGTCGTTGAAGCCAATGCCCATGCTCGCCGCGAGCTTACGGTAGAGCACCATGTGGCGATAATCGCCGTGGAACGGGATCACATACTCCGGGCGCAGCAACGCCAGTACGAGCTTTAACTCTTCCTGGGCGGCGTGGCCGGAGACGTGTACGTGGGCATTCGCACCGTAAACCACATCGGCGCCGAGGCGGAACAGGTTGTCGATCACCTTGCTCACCGAAACCTCGTTGCCGGGGATTGGGGTGGCCGAGACGATGACGGTATCGCCCGCCTTGATCTTGATGGCCGGATGATCGCGGTTAGCCATGCGGTTGAGCGCCGCCATCGGTTCGCCTTGGCTACCGGTGCACACAATTGCCAACTCTTCATCGGCCAGGTTCGCAACCTCGTTGGGCCGGATCATTGTGCCGGCCTGTGCGCGCAAATAGCCCATATCGAGCGCAATCTTGCCGTTGTTCTCCATACTGCGCCCGACGAGCAGCACTTTGCGCCCGTAGGCCTCAGCCGAGTCGATCACCTGCTGCACCCGGCTAATGTTCGAGGCAAAGGTGGCGACGATCACGCGGCCCGGCGCAACCGCAAAGACGTTATCGAACGCCTCACCAACCGAAGACTCGCTGGGCGTGTAGCCCTTGCTCTCGACCCGCACACAGTCGGTGATCAGCGCCAGCGGCTTACGCTGGCCCAATTCAGCCAGCTTAGCGAGGTTGGTCGGCTTCCCATCTACCGGCGTGTGATCAAGTTTCCAGTCGGACAGGTAAATTACCAGGCCGCCGGGCGTGGTTACCGCAAAGCCGACGGCATCCGGGATCGAGTGCGCGACATGAAACGGCTCGATTGTAAACGAGCCGACTTTGAACGGATCGGTATCGTTGATCGTAATCCGCTCGACCTTATCGAGCAGACGGGCCTCTTTCAGCTTATTGCTGAGGATACCGTGAGTGAGGCGGGTGGCATAGATCGGTGGATACCCCAGATCAGCGAGCAGATGCGGCACGGCGCCGATATGGTCTTCGTGGCCGTGGGTCAGCAAGATCGCCTTGATCTTCGCCGTCTTCTCGCGCAAATACGTAATGTCGGGCAATACGAGGTCGACGCCGAGCATATCGGCATCGGGGAACATGACGCCGCAGTCGAGGATGATGATCTCCTCGCCATATTCGACGACCCACATGTTCCGCCCAACTTCACCAATACCACCCAGGGGCAGGACACGAACGCGCTGTTTTGCCATAGTCTTCATCCGAAGTTTGTGCGCCCATTGGGCTACACGGAACTTCTACTCCTTTCCTGGCCGACGAGCTCCAGGCTCATACGAGCCACTACGCCGATGCGCAGCAGCTAACGATATATCTTCACATTACCCAGGACGTATACAATTCTTACGCCCTGAAATGCCATCACTTACCCGGCCGCCTTTGCCGACATTTGAACATCGGAATGCGGCGCCGGGAGCGCTATATGATCACGAACGGTCGCGAGCAGACTTGCCCGATCCTCCAACCCGGCGTAGATCGGCAGCCGAGTGCGACCATAGGCCTGGCGATGGAGTGCGCGCAGCACAACATTAGGAATCTGCCCGGTTTGATCGACCGCGAAGACCAGTTCATCAAGCGGCTCGTCGCGATCATCATCGACGACACGGACAGCCTGGATCGCGGCCCAGGGATAGGTGAGGTCAATCCCCAGCGCCGTAAAGCGTAGGCCGTCGGCAGTCGGCATATATGTCGCAGCCCATTCCTCAAGCAGATTCCAGATCAGCAGCGGCGTAGCAATAATCAGCGCCAGCATTAGCAATGCAGGCACAACCCGCCCAACGCCAAGCCCAGCGTTGAATAGCGCCTGAAGGCTCGCCCAAAACTGGATTGGATTGGATTGCACGCCAAGGGTGCTGCTGAAGCTCCAAAGCGCAAAAAACCAGATCAACAGCGCACCAATCAACAGCGTCAGATTCAAGCGCCGCCCTGCGGCTGAAAGGCGATACGTACGCATGAAATATATTGTACCAACGAACCAATCACTAAAATAAGCTCAACTGCTCAGGCGGCAACTCGGCATCTTCGGCGGCCGAGTCGCGCGCGGCGGCACGCACTTCTTCTTCAGCCAATAGGCTGGGCAAACTGCGGAAATCGGCCTCCAGCAACGGCCGATTCTGCGGCTGATGCAGTGCAGCAGCCGGGTGCAACATCGGCACGATCAGGCGGCCCTGCACCCGCTGGGGTTGCCCGTGGATGCGCGAGATCTTCGCCCCTGGAATGAACAGGTTCATCGAGAAACGCCCCAGGGTGACAATCACCTTCGGGTCGATCGCGGCGATCTGACGGAAAAGATAGGTTTCCGTACACGTTTGCACTTCATCGGGTTGGGGATCACGGTTCTGCGGCGGACGACATTTCACCACATTGCCGATGAAAACGTCGGCGCGGCGCAACCCGGCCAAGCCAAGCAACTCTTCGAGGAACTGGCCTGATGCACCCACAAAAGGCCGGCCCTGCCGATCTTCGTGATACCCCGGCCCCTCACCAATCAACATAATTTTCGCATCGACCGGCCCTTCACCAGGGACGGCTCGGGTGCGCCCGGTATGTAGCCCACACAGGGTACACCCACGCACTTCCGTTGCGATCTGTTCTAAAATTATCTCTGACACCAGCGCATTTGCCTCGATTCGTTAGCATTCCATCCCTATTATACTCTATGCAGGCATAGTGCGCCAAGAGAATGAGAATACAGATGCAGAATGCACGTAGCACGCAACCCACAACGCTAAGCGACGGTCTGAACAGGGGTGTCGTCACCGCCGAGCGCACAGATGCGGCTCCCACGCGGCACTTGAGGTATTGGCGCGTTTACAGGCTACTGCGGAAGCGAGTCGGCGGGTAGATCGCTGCGTTCGGGTGCTACCGGCTATTCCAATGCCGCAATCGCCGAGCAGTTGATGGTCGCCGTTACCACCGTTAAAGCGCACCTGCGCAACATCTTCGGCCAGCTGGAAGTCGGCTCGTCGCGCACGCAGGCGGTTGCCCGCGCCCGCGAATTGGGCCTGATGGCGCGCGAAGGCTGAACCGTGATGAAGATCCAAGTGGCAAAGTTGGGTTTCTTGTGCTACATGTAACAGTCAGCGGGTGAACAATCTGTAACTGCTGCGCGTAAAATAAGCCTTTTGAGAATTTTAGCCCTTCATAAAGCGGCGTAATGCGCTTGTATGCACTAGAAAAGGACAGGGAATGGCATCAATGCTCGCAGATGAGCGCCTTCTGACGCCGTATGTCAGCTTCTCACGCGCCGAATGGGCGCGCCTGCGGAATGCAGCCGACTTGCCGCTTACTGCCGCTGATTTGCAGGGGCTAGTGAGTTTGAACGATAGTGTTTCGCTCGAAGATGTCGCCGATATCTATTTGCCGCTGGTACGTCTGCTGCAACTTTATTATGCAGCCTCGCAGCAACTCTACCAAGTGACAAATGTCTTCCTTGGACACCCGCATGCCAAAGTGCCCTATGTGATCGCCGTGGCCGGTAGTGTCGCTGTAGGCAAAAGTTCGACGGCGCGCATCCTGCAAGCCCTGCTCGCCCACGGGCCGGGCGCGCCGAATGTCGATCTCGTTACTACCGACGGCTTCCTCTATCCTAACGCTGTGCTCCAGGAGCGCGGGATCATGCACCGCAAAGGCTTTCCCGAAAGCTACGACCGGCGGCGCCTGCTGGAGTTCATGTTCGAGATCAAGTCCGGTCATGGCCCGGTGAAGGCGCCAATCTACTCCCACCTCGTCTACGACATCGTGCCCGATCAGGTGCAGGTCGTCGATCGACCGGATATTTTGATCATCGAGGGGCTGACGTTGTTGCAGCGCGGCGCGCTCAGCCCGCAGATACCACAGCTCTTCGTCTCCGACTTCTTCGATTTTTCGATCTATGTTGATGCCGAGGCGAATTTGCTCCAACAGTGGTATATCGAGCGCTTTCTGAAGCTGCGCGAGACGGCCTTCCGCGATCCGAATTCCTACTTCCGGCGCTACGCCGAACTGACGATCGACGAGGCGCGTAAGACGGCGAAGCGGATCTGGCGCGAGATCAATTATGTCAACCTGAAGCAGAATATCGAGCCAACCCGCGAACGCGCCCACTTGATCCTGCAAAAGGGCGCCCAACACACGCTCGAACGGCTGTATTTGCGGAAGCTTTAACCTGCTAGGTGAACGCTTACGACGATGTTGCAAGCGTTCACCCACTTTTTTGGGGAACATCATGCGGATCTGCATTCTTGGCGCGGGCGCAATCGGCGGCTACCTGGGCGCAAAGCTCGCGCTGGCCGGCGCCGACCTGACGGTAATTGCCCGCGGCCCGCATCTTGAGGCGATCAAGCGCGCTGGCCTGCGCGTGGAGTACGCCGACGGCACAAGCGATATAGTGCATCCCACGCTCGCCACCGCCGACATGACCGCGGCCGGCCCGCACGATTATGTAATTGTCGGCGTGAAGGCCCAGGCCCTGCCGGCGCTGGTGCAGCCGATGCGCGCACTCTATGGCCCCGACACAGCCGTTGTATATGCCCAGAACGGCATTCCCTGGTGGTATTTTCTACGCCACGGCGGCGAATATGAGGGGCGACAGATCGAAGCCGTCGATCCGGGCGGTCAGATTGCGGCCAACACCGAGATCGAGCGTGTGATCGGCTGCGTAGTGTACCCGGCGGCCACAATTGCGGCGCCGGGCGTGATCCGCCATATCGAAGGCAATCGCTTCACGCTGGGCGAACCCGACGGCAGCAAGAGCGACCGCGCCCAGGCCCTGGCCAAACTGATGGCCGCCGGCGGGTTGCGCGCACCAGTGCGCTCCGATATCCGTAACGAGCTCTGGCTCAAGCTCTGGGGCAATCTCTCCTTCAACCCGATCAGCGCGCTCACCCGCGCTACGCTCGACGTGATCATTGCCGACCCGCTTACCTACGCGCTGGCAAGCCGGATGATGGCCGAAGGCCAGGCCGTAGCCGAGCGCCTGGGCGTGCGCTTCCCGGTTTCGATCGAGCGGCGGATTAAGATGGCCGAGGAGATCGGTGCGCACAAAACCAGCATGTTACAAGACATCGAGGCCGGCCGTGCCACCGAGATCGATGCGCTGGTGGGCGCCGTGGCCGAACTCGGCCGCCTCGTGGACATACCCACACCGCATATCGATGCGCTGTATGCCTCAGTAAAGCTGTTGGAGCGGGTGCAGTCGAGCAGTCGGCCAGGTTGATCGTTCATAGGATAGAGCACCAGGTCGTTACGCCACGCATGACCCTCCACCTACCGTCTGCCGCCTGATACCGGCCTTGGGTCCGCTTGGTATCGCGGCTTGAAAAGTGCTACAGTGTCAGTATGACGCTAACCGTACTTTTCCCGGCGGCCCTCGTACTGCTGGCACTGCTACCATTGTTCTGGCTCTTTGCGTGGGCAACGTGGGCGGTGAATGTGGCGCGCCTCGGCCGGGCGCGCTACCTCACGCTCGTGCTGCTGCGCACCCTGATCTTCGCCGGCCTCATCCTGGCCTTTGCCGGTGCTCAGATCACACGCGCCGTTGATGATACGGCCGTCGTCTTCCTGATCGACGGCAGCGACTCGCTCAGCCCGGCGCTCCGCGAGCAGGCAATCGATTATGTAAACAGTGCGCTTACCGCCGCCGATCCCGATGATCAGGCGGCCGTGGTCGTGTTTGGTGCCGCAGCGGCAGTCGAGCGCGCAATGACGCCGCCGGCGCCGCTCGGACGCCTCACTTCAGTCGTCAGCACCAGTCGCACCAACGTCGCCGAGGCGATCCAGCTTGGCCTGGCCTTGTTGCCGGGCGACATCCAGAAGCGCATGGTGCTGCTCTCCGATGGCGGGGAGAATAGCGGCCGCGCCGCCGAAGCCGCCCGCATCGCCGCCCTGCGCGGCATCCCGCTCGATGTAGTGCCGCTCGCAGGCGAACGGGGCGCCGATGCACTGCTAAGCGGGATCGACGTGCCGGCAACGGCGCGCGAAGGCCAGGAACTGCCGGTCAGTCTGCTGATTGAGAGCACTGTGGCCGGTACGGCCCGCCTGGAGCTTTTCGCTGATGGCGAATTGGTGGCCGAACAGGACGTTGAACTTGACATCGGCAATACGCGCTTCACCGTCAATGTACCGGCAGGCGAGTCCGGCTTTCGTCGCCTGGAGGCGCGGATCACAGCGCCCTTCGACACGCAGCCGCTGAACAATCGCGCCGCCGCCTTCACCGAGGTGCAGGGGCCGCCGCGGGTGCTGCTGCTCGCCACCCAACCTGATCGCGCCGCGCCGCTCCAGGCCGCCCTGGAAGCCACCGGCCTGCGTAGCGAAATCCTTGGCCCGGCGCAACTGCCCACCGACCCGGTACAGCTCCAGCGGTATGCCGCCGTCGCCCTGGTAGACATCCCCTCGCGCAGCCTGGGCCTGCCCGCCCAGCGCGCCCTGGTGACGTATGTGCAAGAGCAGGGCGGCGGCCTGCTGATGATCGGCGGCACGGAAAGCTTCGGCGCCGGCGGCTGGCGCCGCAGTCCAATCGCCGAGATCTTGCCCGTCGATCTCGACCCACCTAATCCTGATCAGCGCCCCGACCTGGGCCTGGCGCTGGTGATCGACCGCAGCGGCAGCATGTCCGACAGCGTGAGCGGCACGCGCAACCGGCTCGATCTCGCAAAAGAAGCGGTCTATCAGGCCGCGCTGGGCCTCGCCGAAAGCGATCAGTTAGGCGTCTTCGTCTTCGATGAGTTCGCCGAGACGATCTTGCCCATGCAGCCCTTGCCGGGAATTGTGGCCCTAGAAGAAGCGCTGAGCCGCGTGAGCCTGGGCGGCGGAACGAATATTCGCTCTGGGGTCGCCCTCGCCACCGAGACGATAGCCACTGTCGATGCCCGCATCCGCCACGTCATTCTGCTCACCGACGGCCTCGCCGAGAGCAACTACGCCGATCTGATCGCCCAGATGCGCGCCGATGGGATCACCATCTCAGTCGTCTCAATCGGCGCCGGCGCCAACCCCAACCTGCGCACCATTGCGCAGAACGGCGGCGGCGCATTCTATAGCGTAACGTCGGTTGCCGAGGTGCCGCAGATTTTCCTCGAAGAAACTGTTCGGGTCGCCCGCCGCGATATCGTCGAACTGGACTTCACACCGGTACGCGCGCTCGACGCACCGCCGGTGCGCGGCCTGGACACGTTGCCGAACCTGCGTGGCTACAATACGACCGGTTTCCGCGACACCGCACGCACGTTACTCACCGCCCCCGACCCGGAACTGCCCGGCGAGCGGGTGCCGCTCCTGGCCATTCAGCAGGTTGGCCTGGGGCGCACGCTGGCCTGGACAAGCGATCTCAAAGCCCAATGGGCGAACGACTGGATCGGTTGGGAGCGCTTTCCGCCGTTCGCCACCGGCCTGGTTGATGCCGTACTGCCGCCGCTCGCCACTGATCAGCTTACCCTGGAGGCGCGTGCTGACGCAGCACAGGCCTCCTTCGAGCTTAGCGTAACCGGCCTCGATGGACTGCCGGTTGACCTGAGCGCGATCAATGGACGCCTCCTCGATCCCGCCGGCGAGGCAACCGACCTGCGCTTTAACCCAGTTGGCCTGGGGCGGTACCGTGCTGTCGCCGCTACCGACCAACCTGGGATCTACCTGGCGCAGATTGCCGCTGTTGATGCTGCCGGCGAACCGCTCGGCGTGGCGAGCGCCGGGTTGGTTGTGAGCTATTCGCCGGAATATGGCCAGCGTAGCGCCAATCCCGGTCTACTCACCGATCTGGCGGGCTTAACCGCCGGCCAGGTTGCACCGCCTGCCGATACGATTTTTGTTGCACCCGGCCAGCAGGTTGGGCAGGTGCGCGAGATCGCCATTCCGCTGCTCTGGCTGGCGCTGATTCTGCTGCCCTGCGATATCGCCCTGCGCCGGCTGTTCCTGCGCAATATCGCTGTGCGCCTGCCGCGCCTAGGCACCCGCCCTGCTACAGCGCTACCGGAACCCGATCCGGCCCTGGCGCGCCTCCAGGCCGCCCGCGAACGGGCCCGCCGCCCTACCACTACCGCAACCCAGACGACGCACGACCTGCCCCAAGCCGATGTCCAGGCGCGTCGTGACGCACCCCGGCCTGAGACGCCAATCGCGCAACCAGTGCCAATGCCACTCGATGAAGATCGCCTGGCAACCCTGCTCGCCCGCAAACGCCGCCGCGACGGCGAGGGATGAAGCCCATACGGATCACGTTAAGCGATAACGCTGCTGCCCCTGCATTTGCGCTGCACTAGCCTCTCGGGTACACTTCCGCTTATCCGTTTTCGCCGCACTACCAGCGAGTAGACTAGCTTATGGCCGATAATGCCGTCACAGCCACGCCCGCTGCCGCTACGCCTACCAAACCCTTGCCGCTCAAAACGCGCCTCGCTTTTGGCGCGGGCGATCTCAGCCCCGGCATGGCGGCGATTATTGTCGGCTTCTTTCAAGCGCTCTTTCTTACTACAGTTGCCGGGCTCTCGCCCGGCGCCGTCGGCATTATTTTGCTGCTTGGGCGGGTTTGGGACGCGATTACCGATCCGTGGATGGGCGTAATCAGCGATCGTACCCGCTCGCGTTTCGGGCGGCGGCGCTTCTGGATGCTCCTTGGCGCCGTGCCGTTCGGCATGATCTATTTCTTGATCTGGTTCGTGCCGCCGGTAGGCGACGGCCTGAAGTTTCTCTACTACCTGGTCGTCATCCTGGCGTTCAATACGGCCTATACCGTGGTGAATGTGCCCTATACCTCGCTCACGGCCGAGCTCACCAACGACTACGACGAGCGCACGGCGCTCAACTCGTTTCGCTTCGCCTTCAGCATCGGCGGCAGCTTACTGGCGGGCATCGTGCACGGGGCGCTAATTACGCGCTTCTGCGCCGACGCGAATGCCTGCCTCCCCGCTGAGTCGCAGGTTGGCTACATGCTCTCGGCGGGCATCTTCGGCCTGATCATGATCTTTCCGTTCCTATGGACAGTCTTCGGCGCCCGTGAGCCAATGGCCGCGCCGCCAACCAGCAGCGCCACCGGGATCATTGCGCAGTTGCGCATGGCGCTCGAGTGTCGGCCCTTTTTATTTGTGATCGGCATCTACCTTTGCTCGTGGCTGGCGCTCCAAGTAACCCAGAATGTAATTGGTTTTTACCTGACCTTCTACCTGCGCCGCGCCGATATGTTCCCAATTGTGCTGCTAGCTGTGCAGGGCTCGGCGATGATCTTCCTTTTCGTTTGGAGCGCCGTGAGCCGAAAAATCGGCAAGCAGGCGGTCTATTACATTGGCATGAGTTTCTGGATTGTAGTTCAGGCCGGCCTGTTCTTCCTCGGCCCCGATCAGATCACGCTGGCGATTGTGCTCGCGGCACTTGCCGGTGTCGGCATCGCCACGGCTTACCTAGTGCCATGGAGCATGCTCCCCGATGTGATCGATGTGGACGAACTGCGCACCGGCGAGCGCCGCGAAGGTGTATTCTATGGCGTGATGACCTTCACGCAGAAGACGTGTGTCGGCCTGGGGATCGCCTTTACGCTTCAGGCGCTGCAGTGGTTCGGCTTCGACCAGAACCTGCTGCCTGGTCAGCAACCCGACAGCGCCCTCTTCGCATTGCGCTGGATGGTCGGCCCACTGCCGACGGTTGTGCTGCTGATTGGCATGTTCCTGGTGTATCGCTACCCCATCACGCGGGCGCACCACGCTGCGGTGTTGGCCGAATTGGCGCAACGGCGCAAGGGCTAGAAGGCAAAGCGCAAAGCGCAAAGCGCAAAACGGCAAAACGCAACATACCTGATCCGCCGCTGCTGCTGCCGGCTGCCGAATCCGAAACATGCGGCGCTTCAGGCCCGATCCCGTCGGTAAAGCGTAATCTATGGGCTAAGGTTTATTCGATGAAACTCCACGCTGTTGTTCCCGTCAAAGATCTGCCCCACGCGAAGAGTCGCCTGCAGCCTGCGCTCGCGCCCGATCAGCGCCAGAACCTGGTGCGCGATATGTTGGCGCGGGTCATTCGCACCCTGCGCGCATGTCAACTCGCGCCGTGCAGCCCGTCGCTCGGGCCGCACCTTGTCGGCACCGGCCCAGCCCACGTTGCCGCCGATGTCTATCCAGCGGCAACCCATAGCAAACCGACGCTAAGTGAAATCTGGGTGGTCAGCCGTGATCCTGAGGTGCTGGCCCTCGCCACGCAACTTGGCGCCCGAGCGCTGAACGAAACGGGGTATACGCTCAACAGCGCGCTGGAACAAGCCCGTAGCGTTGCCCGCGCCGCCGGCGCCGACGCTGTGCTGATCATCCCCGCCGATGTGCCGCTGTTGACCTGCACCGATATCACCACGCTCGCCGGTGCGCTTGCCGATGGCGCCGACCTGGTGATCGCCCCCGATGAAGCCGAACAAGGCACGAACGCACTCGGCGTATGGCTTTCGGCCAACCTCCGCTTCCGCTTTGGCGCGAACAGCTTCCGCCTCCATTGCGCCGATGCGGTCTGGAACGAATTGATCGTCACCGTGCATCGCTCGCCTACCCTCGCCCTCGACGTAGATACCCCAACCAACCTTGCGCACTTTCGCGCCGCCTCGTAAAGCCCAAATAAAAACTAGCCTTTGAGCTATAGCA
Source organism: Chloroflexales bacterium (assembly GCA_038247995.1). Classification (GTDB taxonomy): domain Bacteria; phylum Chloroflexota; class Chloroflexia; order Chloroflexales; family Chloroflexaceae; genus JBBRUG01. The sequence goes on from JBBRUG010000081.1 coordinate 15,774, forward strand.
AACGATCACAGAACGTACTACAATAGGCGGACATCAGGCGCCCAAGAAGTGATCACATGCGTGGCGTTATGTCGCGCCCTTTGGGTGTGCCTGAACTATGATTCTGCTCTGGATTGGGGGATCCATGAAGTTGTATCAATCCTATCCGCCGTATTCGCGTTGGGCCAGATCGCTGGCGATCAGTATGGTGCTGATCGGAAGTCTGCTCTTGAGCGGCTGTGTTGGCCTGGGCATTGGTCGCCCACCGGCCACATCCGAAACCGCTGCCTCAGGCGAACCGACACCCACATTCCCCGCTGCCGGCGTTTCCAATACTAACCCCACTTCAGCCCCAACCGAGCCGCCACCAACTGCCGATCCTGCCGCCAGTTCGCCATCCGCCGCCAGTACACCACCACCGTCAACTGAGGCTCCGGCGCCCACAGGTGAGGCGCCTATATCTACCAGCGAGGCGCCCACATCTACCAGCGAGGCGCCCGCAGCAGGACAGCCGATCCCGACCTCGGCCCCGGTAGATACGACCACAACCCAACAGATTAACGTCGCCAGCCCGCCGGCAGATACCGTCGTCGGCAACCCGGTAACAATCGTTGGCCGCGCGGCGCGCTTCCCCGCTAGCGGCGTACTCAGCTATCGTTTCCTCAACGCTACGCTGCAACCAATCGGCAGCGGCGAATTTCCCGTAACCGGATCACCCGGTAGTGTCGCCGCGTTTACCGCCTCGCTTAGCTTCACTCTACCGCCGCAGGGTGGCCCGATCAGCATTGAAGTGTTCGAACGCGATCCCGCCGGCGCCGAGTTCGGCGGTGTGCGCTGGCCGCTCTATGTCGCCGCGCCCCAGGCGATCACCTTTAGCAGCCCATCCGCCGGCACGCAGGTCGGCAGCCCGGTGACGGTGCTCGGCAATGTCGCCACGATCCCCAACGGTGGGCGGGTACGCTACCGGGTGCGCTTCAGCGACGGGCGTGAAATCGGCTCCGGCACAATCAACGTGCCCGGCATCCCCGGTCGCCCCGGCGTCTTCACCGGTTCGCTCAGTTTCAGTCCACCGCTCGATGGCGGCACGATCAGCGTAGATGTATTCGAACAGGGCGCCAACGGTAGCGCGATCGCGCCGGCAACGCTCAACCTGTTTGTTGCGCCCCAACCCCAGGTGATCGCGATCGACTCGCCGCCGGTCAATGCCTATGTCGGAACGCCAGTGGTGCTCACCGGACGTACCGCTCGCCCGCCTTTCAACAATGTGCTCGGCTTTGCGATCTACGACAGCGGCGGGCGCCAGGTGGGCGGCGGGGTCTTCCCGGTTACGAATGCGGGCGTCGGCAGCAGATTTAACGCCCAGCTTGGCTTTAGCTACCCGGCCCAGGGCGGCCCACTACGGATCGACCTCTATGATCAGGACCCGAGCAACGGCGCATTCCGCGCTACAGCATCGATTGGTCTGCGTACCGTACCGACCCAACAGCAGATCGTCATCGATACGCCGGCGCAGGGTACGCAAGTCGGCAGTCCAGTTACGCTCACCGGCCGCACGGCGCGCTACCCCACCGGCGGGCGGCTGCAATGGCGGATTGTGGCGAGCAATAACACGCAACTCGGTTCAGGGAGCTTCACCGTACAGGGGCCGGTGGGCGAACCGACGCGCTGGGTTGCCTCAATGCCCTTTAACGCGCCATTCGCCGGCGGCGACGTACGCGCCGAGGTCTTTGAAGTCGATCAAGCGGGGATTACGATCGCGGTGACGACGCTGAATATGCGGGTTGCCGCCACACCACCGCAGATCACAATCACCTCGCCCGCGCCCGACACACTGGTTGGCGTCCCACTCACGATCACCGGCCGGACGAACTTCTTCCCCTTTGAGGGCAATCTCAACTATATTGTGCGCGACCGTTTCGGCAACGAGATCGGCAGCGGCAACATCATCGCAACTCGCTCAGGCGATGGCGGAATGTTTACGCAGTCGATTAGCTACCGGCCCGTAGTCGGCGGCGGGATTATCGGCGTAGAGATCTTCGCACGGGACGCAGCCAGCGGCGCGACAATTGCCTCGGCAACCGTGCAATTACGTCAATCGCCGTAGGGGCGACGGCGCCACCGCGCCCCTACGGCGCCATGTGGCGTACAATAGACGCGCAACGGCAACCCGGCCGCCACTGCTACGAGAAGCTTGGCCAGATGCGGATCGTTCTGTTAACCTACGGCAGCCAGGGCGATGTACAGCCATTTATAGCGCTCGGCATACGGCTCATTCAGGCCGGCCACACGGTACGGTTGGCGGCGCCGGCACGTTTCGCCGATCTGGCCCAGCGCTATGGAATCGACTTTACTGCCCTACCCGGCGATGTGGCTGCGATCAGCCGGGCCCTGGCCGGCAACGCCGGAGCGCACCCGGCCCGCCTCGTGGGTGCGCTCTACCGGCACGCGATGCCGCTGGCCAAGTGCGTCCTGCAACAACTGCGCACGGCATGTAACGACGCCGACCTGATTGTGCACGCGTTTTTGCTGACGACTGCTGGACACATGCTGGCCCAGGAGCGCGGCATCCCCGACCTTTCGGCGCAACTGTTCCCCATGTTTGCGCCAACAGTCCATTTTCCCGGTTTGCTCGCTCCAACCAGCGACCTTGGGCCGCCGCTCAACTACGCCTCGCACGCGCTGGCCACAGCGATCTTTCGCTACAGCCAGAGCCTGAGTTACGCCTGGCTACGGCGCAGCGACCCGCAGCTTGGCCCGCAACGGCTCGCCTGGCCTGATCTCGGCCGTAACGTGCCGCTGCTCTGCGCCTTCAGTCCGACCCTGGTGCCGCCGCCGCCCGACTGGAGCGCCGGTTGTCACCTCACCGGAGCGTGGCATCTGCCGCCGCGCCCATATACGCCGCCGACAGAACTCGCCCGCTTTCTCGCCAACGGTCCGCCACCAATCTACATCGGCCTGGGCAGCATGCTCCCGCCCGATGCACCGCACCTGACCGCCATTTTTCTTGCAGCGCTGCGGCGTACCGGCCAACGCGGTGTGATCCTCCAAGGGTGGAGTAAGCTCGGCGCAACCGGCTTGCCGCAAAACGTGCTTGCGATCGAAGATACGCCACACGACTGGTTGTTGCCCCAAATGGCCGGGATCGTCCACCACGGCGGCGCAGGCACAACCCACGCAGCATTGCGCTCCGGCGTGCCGTCGGTAGCGCTGCCCTTCGGCGCCGATCAGCCATTCTGGGCTGCCCGCATGCACCGCATCGGGGTTGGGCCGGCGCCGCTACCGGCACGCGACCTCTCCGTTGCAACACTGGTCGAACGCATCGCGGCCCTCAGCGATCCGGCCTACC
>JBBRUG010000082.1:0-19076 GCA_038247995.1 Chloroflexales bacterium
CTCCGCGCACCGTGGCAATGATCCCTGCCTCTTCGAGGCGCGTACAAACCGCCTGCGCATCAGGCATCTGAGCCACCACGATCCCCGCCCGATGCTCAGGAACCGTGCTCGCCGCCAGCTCGTAACCACGCTCGGTCAGGTCGTTGATCAATGCATCCACAAGGTGGCTAATCTGCTGCGCCACCCGTTCGATACCCACTTCCTGGATCAAGCTGATTGATGCGTGCAGCGCCAATGCTCCGGCAATATTCGGCGTACCGAGGTTAAACCGATCAGCAGTGGGCGGCACCGTCAGGTTATAATCGAGATAGTTCATCGCATCAACCACGCTGCCCGCGCCGACGTACGCTCCCGGCTCTAGCTCGTCCAGACGCTCTTTGCGCACATACAAAAAGCCCGCGCCGGGCGCCGAGAGCAACCACTTTTGTGAACCGACAGCCAGGAAGTCGATATTATTTGCCTGCACATCCAGCGGGAACGCGCCCAGCGATTGGATCGCATCAACGGCAAAATAGATCCCGCGCTCCTTGCAGATCTGCCCAACCGTCGCCAGATCGTTGCGGAACCCAGTAGCAAACATCACTGTGCTAAGCGCAATCACCCGCGTACGGCTATCGATCCGTGCCACAAGCCGTTCGACATCCAACCCGCCCTGATGCTGCGGCACAACTTTTGTCAGCACGCCCTTGTAGGCCAGTTGTTGCCAGGGGTACACATTGGCCGGGTAATCACCGTCCAGCACAAGCACATTATCGCCGCGACGCAGCGGCAGGCTCGCCGCAACCGTATTGATCCCGGTAGCTGTATTCGGCATCAACACAACTTCGTCGGTCGAAGCAGCATTGATCAGCGTTCTAATGCGCTCGCGCAGATCGCCCATCGTGCCCAGCACTTTTGGAAACAGCCTGGTGAGCGGCTCGTGCATGCCCATCTCCGCATACTCGCTCAATGCTGCACTAATGCGCTTATTGAGCGGCGAGACGGCGGAATGGCTCAGGAAGGCATACTGCTCGGTGATCGGAAACTCACTGCGATAACTGGCTAGGGCGGGGGGGGCATAAATGTTCCTTGCTGGTTGGAAATGCGGATGACTTGCGTTTGCAGAACAGAAGAACAGAAGAGTCAACACTTTACTTTTTTGTTCCCTCGCTCTCTATTCCTATATTCACATCCCCCCATGTTCCTTGGTTCCTTGGTTCCTTGGTTCCTTGGTTCCTTGGTTCCTTGGTTCCTCGGTTCCTTGGTTCCTCGGTTCCTTGGTTCCTCACTGCGCCAAAAAATCGCCTAATAGCCGCTGATACTCTTCCGGCCGCTCGATCATCGGCAAGTGGCCGCACTGCTCGATCCACTCCAACCGTGCGCCGGGGATCAGCCTGGCGGCTACCGGCGTACCGGCCGGCGGCATGATCCGATCCTGGCGGGCACCGATCAGCAACGTCGGCGTGCGCACGCCTTGCAATGCCGCTGTGATCGTCGGGTTGCCGGCGCTCCGCGCCGTTTCCAGCGCCGTACGTTTGTCCATCTTGAGAAAGTCGCTGAACGCTGCCTGCAATACCGCATCGTCGGCAGGCAATTTGTAGAAGAAGCGCCCGCCCACCGCACGGTAAAACATGCGCCGCTCAGCCATCCAGGGCCGACGCAATGCCATCCAGAGCGCCAGCACATGATGGATCGAGTCCACTACTTTTCGTTCGGCTTCGTTCCGGAAGGTGCTGAAACAGGTCAGGACGAGCTTTTCAACCTGCTGCGGATTGCGTGTCGCAAGGTGCACCGCCAGACCGGCAGCGAAGGAGTGGCCGTTTAGCGTGAACCGATCCAGGGCTAAGGTATCGGCAAACGCCTCGACCCACGCGATCAAGCGCGGTACATCAGTCGTTTCGCCAAGCGGGGGCGAAGCGCCAAAACCCGGCATATCCGGCGCAATCAGGGTATACTGATGCGCAAGCGCTGTCATCGTAGCCGCCCAGTAGTGCGACGAACCGCCCCAACCGTGGAGCAGGAGCACCGTGGGGCCGACACCAACGCGCCGATAGGCGACCCGCTGGCCCTGAACAGTCGCCGAGGCCAGATCAACCTGAGGGAAGGCTTTAGTGGTCATAGTTGCCCATAATTATAACACGCCCCTGCCGCACCCTACCCTTCCTCTACCTTCTTATCCGAACGAAATCCCGCCTTCTGAAGCTTGACTCCCAAAAAAATTGACATTACGTTGATCTAATGGTATTATTCTCGTTCGCAGTACCATGAAATGTGCTAGAATACGTATATTGGTTGTTCCGAACGCTAACCCTATTCAGCTAAGAAGAGGCTCTCTGCCCCACACCACGTCCAGTACGCGCCGTAGCGGCGCATTTTTTGCGAACATCTGTTGTACTTCTGCCCGCGCCAGTCCAGCGGTTGCCTCACTATGAGGCCCGCGCTGAAGACCGGCGATTTCTGTTTTTCATCGCCATAGGTCGGTTTGCTTCATTGCAGCCTACGCCTTAGTTCTTGCTTGATGACTGCCGACGACTGAGGAGAGGTGAGTATGCCCCCGTTGCAACTGATTGAGAGCGTCGTCCTGCAGCCGCTGATCACGCCGTTTGATGATAGCCGTAATGCGCACGGTCGGCGGATCGAGCGGCGTTCGTTCGCCCGGATTACCGATGCGATCGAGGTACCGCGCCTGATCGAAACGCAGGTCAATAGCTTCGGCTGGTTCCGGCGCGAGGGGTTGCGCGAGCTCTTTGATGAGATCTCGCCAATCACCGACTTTACCGGAAAAAACCTCGAACTGCACTTCCGTGAGTATACCTTCGGTGAGCCGCGCTTTAATGAGTTTGAGTGCCGCGAGCGTGACCTGACGTATGCTGCACCACTACGGGTCAACGTCGAACTGCGCATCCTGTCTACCGGCGAGATCAAGGAATCAGAAATCTTCCTCGGCGATTTCCCGGTGATGACCGACAATGGTACATTCATCTACAACGGCGCCGAGCGTGTCGTCGTTTCGCAGCTCATTCGCTCGCCTGGGGTCTACTTTAAGGAAGATAAAGACCCGACGAGCGGGCGCTCGCTGCATTCGGCCAAGCTGATCCCCAACCGTGGCGCATGGCTTGAGTTCGAGAGCAATAAGCGCGATGTGCTCAGCGTAAAAGTTGACCGCAAACGTAAGATCCCGGTCACCATTCTGCTGCGTGCGATTGTGGCCTGGCAGGCCGAGGAAAATGGCGAAGGTCGCTGGGTGCCCGATAATGAGCTCGATAAGCACGGCCATAACGAGCAGATCCTCGAATTGCTGCGCCATGTCGATACCGTGCCTGAGCATCCCTACACGCAGGCAACCCTCGATAAGGATCCGGCGAAGAACAGCAAAGAGGCGCTGATGGAGCTTTACAAGCGCCTGCGCCCCGGCGATCCGCCTACCCTGGAGAATGCGCGCTCGCTGATCGAGTCGCTGCTTTTCAACCCACGCCGCTACGACCTCGCCAAGGTCGGGCGTTATAAGCTGAATAAAAACCTCTGGGAGCGCGAGGTGCGCCGCGACAGCACCAGCAACGCGCCTGAACAGAAGGTGCGCGTTCTGCTGCCCCGCGATATCATCAAGATTGTTGAGCAGCTTATTCAGCTCAATAACGGCCACGGTCGCCCCGACGATATCGACCATCTCGGTAATCGCCGCGTGCGCACCGTCGGTGAATTGATCCAGCAGCAGTTCCGCGTTGGTCTGCTGCGCCTTGAGCGCGTAGTCAAGGAGCGCATGTCGCTTCAGGACCCCGACGGCGCGACGCCCAACGGCCTGGTGAATATTCGCCCTGTCGTCGCCGCCATGCGCGAGTTCTTCGGCGGTTCGCAGCTCAGCCAGTTCATGGATCAGACCAATCCGCTCGCTGAACTCACCAACAAGCGCCGCCTTTCGGCCCTCGGCCCCGGCGGTCTTTCCCGCGATCGCGCCGGCTTCGAAGTGCGCGACGTGCATCACAGTCACTATGGCCGCATCTGCCCCGTCGAGACGCCGGAAGGCCCCAACATCGGCCTGATCGGCACGATGAGCACGTTCTCGCGGGTCAATGAGATGGGCTTCCTGGAGACGCCGTACCGCAAGGTGTATAACAGCGTCGATAACGCGCCGGTCTGGTTGGAGAAGGGCTTGCTGCTGCGCGATGCGCGCGACTTGCGCACCGGTGATTTGATCGCCGCTAAGGGCAGCAAGGTTGATGCCGCCATCGCGAAGCGGATTACGATCGGCTTGCTGCGTGGCCAGTTTCTCCGCGAAGATATCACGAATCCCGACACCGGTGCCACCATCGCTGAAGCCGGCACCGAGATCAATCGTATGCTCGCTGAGCTCATCGTCGATCTGCCGTTGAAGAATATCAAAATCCGCCCCGTCGTCTCGCAAGAGGTAGATTATCTCAGCGCCGATGAGGAAGATCGCTTCATCGTTGTGCAGGCTAACGCCGAGATTGATGAGCACAATCGCTTTACCAGCAGCACAGTCGCCTGCCGCTTCGGTGAGGACTTTGTCACCGAGCGGATCGACCGCGTGGACTATATGGACGTGTCGCCCAAGCAGGTGGTCAGCGTTTCAACGGCGCTCATCCCCTTCCTGGAGCACGACGACGCCAACCGCGCGCTGATGGGTTCGAACATGCAACGTCAGGCGGTACCGCTGCTGCGCCCCGATGCGCCGATTGTCGGCACGGGTATGGAGTATCGCGCCGCCCGCGACTCGGGCCAGGTCGTTGTCGCCAAGGCCGACGGCATCGTCTCCAGCGCCACCGGCGATAAGATCATCGTTGAGGAGGCCGATGGCTTCCAGCAGGAATATCGCCTGCGCAAGTTTATGCGCAGTAACCAGGATACCTGCATTAATCAGCGCCCCGCTGTGATCCGCGGCGATCGGATCAAGGCCGGCCAGGTGATCGCCGATAGCTCCAGCACCGATAATGGCGAGCTCGCGCTCGGTCAGAATGTCCTTGTAGCTTATATGCCCTGGGAGGGTGGTAACTTCGAGGACGCCATTCTGGTCAGTGAGCGGCTCGTGCGTGAAGACATCTTCACCTCCATCCATATCGAGAAGTATGAAGTCGAGGCCCGTGATACAAAGCTTGGCCCCGAGGAGATCACCCGCGATATTCCTAATGTCGGCCAGGATAGCCTGCGTAACCTCGACGAGCGCGGCATTATCTATGTCGGCGCTGAGGTGCAACCCAACGATATCCTCGTCGGGAAGATTACGCCTAAGGGCGAAACGGATCTGACGGCTGAGGAGCGCTTGCTGCGCGCGATCTTCGGTGAGAAGGCCCGCGAAGTGAAGGATAGCTCGCTGCGGGTGCCCAACGGTGTGCGCGGTAAGGTGATCGACGTCAAGGTCTTCTCGCGCAGCGAGGGCGCTGAACTGCCCGTCGGCGTGAACCAGACCGTGCGCGTGCTGCTCTGCCAGAAGCGCAAGATCAGCGCCGGCGATAAGATGGCCGGTCGCCACGGTAATAAGGGTGTGGTGTCGCGCGTGCTGCCGACGGAGGATATGCCGTTCCTCCCCGATGGTCGCCCGGTAGACATCATTCTCAACCCGATCGGTGTGCCGTCACGTATGAACATCGGTCAGATCCTGGAGACACACCTCGGCTGGGCCGCCGCCCGCCTGGGCTTCAAGGTTGCCACACCAGTGTTCGACGGCGCCAGCGAAGGACAAATCAAGGAGCATCTGATCCGGGCTGGCCTGCCGCACGATGGCAAGGTGACCCTCTACGACGGTCGCACCGGACAGGCGTTCGATCACCCGGTTACAGTGGGCTACGCCTATATGCTTAAGCTCGCCCACCTCGTGGAAGACAAGATCCACGCCCGCAGTACCGGCCCCTACAGCCTGGTTACTCAGCAGCCGCTTGGTGGTAAGGCCCAGTTTGGCGGTCAGCGCTTCGGGGAGATGGAGGTCTGGGCGCTTGAAGCGTATGGCGCCGCCTACATTCTGCAAGAAATGCTGACGGTTAAGTCGGACGATGTGGTCGGCCGGGTGAAGACCTACGAGGCGATCGTGAAGGGCGAGCCGATCCAGGAAGCCGGTGTGCCTGAGAGCTTCAAGGTGTTGATCAAGGAGCTTCAGTCGCTTGGCCTGAGCGTTGAGGTGCTTAGCGAGGACGAGCGCCCCGTTGAGCTCTCCGACGATGTCGATAGCGATATCGCCGCCCTCGACGGCATCAACCTCAGCGGCATGGAACGCGGCGAGTTCTAAATTGACTCCCTCTGGGAGGGTTCAAGGGAGGGCGAGCCCTCCCTTAGACCCTCCCTGTATATAAACACGAGGAGTGAGCCTCAATGCTTGAGATCAACGACTTCAACGCGATTCGAATCAGTCTTGCCTCACCGGAGGATATTCGGGGGTGGTCGCATGGCGAAGTCACCAAGCCGGAGACGATTAACTACCGCACTCTAAAACCTGAGCGTGACGGATTGTTTTGCGAGCGAATATTTGGGCCCACGAAGGATTGGGAGTGCTACTGCGGGAAGTACAAGCGCGTCCGTTATAAGGGCGTCGTATGCGATAAATGCGGTGTCGAGGTTACGCGGGCGAAGGTCCGCCGCGACCGCATGGGCCATATCAACCTGGCCTCGCCGGTCAGCCACATCTGGTTTGTAAAGGGCACGCCGAGCCGCCTCGGCTTGCTGCTCGACATCAGCCCGCGCAATCTGGAGCGGGTACTCTACTTTGCCTCGTACATCATTGTTGAGGTGAAGGACGAGATGCGCGATGCGACCCGCGAGATCCTCCAGGAGGAGATCACGAAGAAGCGCGACAACATCCAGGGCCAGGCCGAGGGGAAGCGGATCGAGTTGAGCACCCAACTCACCCAGGATCTTGGCGGCATGGAGACGGCGCAGGTCAGCACGCAGCGCCGGATCGAAGAGGAATACAAGCGCGAGCGCGACGAGATTGCCGGCGAGGCCGAGCGGCTGCGTGAGCGCCTCGAAGAGATGACCGGCGCGATCCCGGATGAAGACATTGTCTTCCACTCGACCACCCTGGTCGAAGAGGGCGAGACAGTCACCGAACGCGTGCTTGATCAACTTGACCAGATCGTTGACCAGGAGCTTGACGCACTTGAGGCACGCCGTCAGCGCGACATGGACGACGCCGAACTACTCACCGGCGCCGAGCGCGAGCGCAAAGAGTACGAAGCAACCCAGGAGCAGGAGAAACTCCAGGAGCGGTTGCAGCGCGAACTGGACACCCTGGTGCGCGAGGAGAAGGAAAAGCTCGATCAGCTTGATGGCCTGAAAGAGTGCCGCATCCTTTCTGAGATGGAATACCGCGCCCTGCGCGACGTCGCTCCCGGTGTCTTCCGCGCCGATATGGGTGCGGGCGCGGTGCGCGAACTCATCGAGCGCACGGTGCATCTCGACAAGCTCGCCGAAGATCTCCAGGTTGAAGTGCAGACAACGCAAGGCCAGCGCCGCAAGAAGGCCACCAAGCGCCTGCGTGTGGTTGAGGCCTTCCGCAAGAGCGGCAATAAGCCCGAGTGGATGATCCTGACCGTGCTGCCGGTCATCCCGCCCGACCTGCGCCCAATGGTGCAGTTGGACGGTGGGCGCTTCGCCACGAGCGACCTGAACGATCTCTACCGGCGCGTGATCAACCGTAACAACCGGCTCAAGCGGCTGATGGAACTCAATGCGCCCGAGATCATCGTGCGCAACGAGAAGCGTATGCTTCAGGAAGCCGTCGACGCCCTGATCGACAATGGTCGGCGTGGGCGCGCTGTGAGCGGCAAGGGCAAGCATCGTCTGAAGAGCCTGAGCGACATGCTCAAGGGTAAGCAGGGCCGCTTCCGCCAGAACCTGCTCGGCAAGCGCGTCGACTACTCGGGCCGTTCCGTTATCGTAGTTGGCCCGAACCTGCTCCTCCACCAGTGCGGTCTGCCGAAAAAGATGGCCCTGGAACTCTTCAAGCCGTTCGTAATGCGCCGCCTGGTTGAGAAGGGCTTTGCCCACAATATCAAATCGGCCAAGCGGATTGTCGAGCGCGTACGCCCCGAAGTGTGGGACGTACTCGAAGAAGTAATTAAAGACTACCTGGTGTTGCTGAACCGCGCTCCGTCGCTGCACCGGCTCTCGATCCAGGCCTTCGAGGCCAAACTGATCGAAGGCTCGGCGATCCAGTTGCACCCGCTCGTCTGCGCCGCCTTCAACGCCGACTTTGACGGCGACCAGATGGCCGTCCACGTGCCGCTCTCGCGCAAGGCGCAGGAAGAAGCGCGCACGCGTATGCTCAGTAAGTACAACCTGCTGAGCCCCGCGCACGGCGACCCGATTATTACGCCTTCGCAGGACATCGTGCTTGGCTGCTATTACCTAAGCATGATCAGGGATGGCGCACTCGGTAGCGGCAAGAAGTTCGCCTCCGTCGACGAAGCCATGCTGGCCTACGATCGAGGGTTGGTAAACATTCTAGCCCCAGTCTGGATCCGCATGGACGGCGCGGCGCAGGGCAAGAACGACCGGGAGGAGAACACCCGCGTCCTCGCCAATAATGCCGATGGTTCGCTGCGCATGCTGATCGAGACCACAATCGGGCGCGTGATTATGAACAGCGAACTGCTCCCGCCGTTGCGCTATCGTAACCGCACGGTAGATAAGAAGGGCCTAAAGGAGATTATCGCCGACTGCTACCACTACTACACCAACGAGCGTAACGTCAGCGATGCAGATCTGGCCGAACTGCGCGAGCAGTATCCAACCAAGTCGCACACCGAGATCGTGCGGATCTACGGCTCGGAGCGCACAGCGGAACAGGCCGACAAGATCAAGGCGCTCGGCTTCAAGCACGCCACACTGGGCGGCATGACGATCGGCATCAACGACATCGAAGTGCCGCAGCGCAAGTACGAGATCATCGGCGACGCCGAGACGCAAGTTATCGACGTCGAGAAGCAGTTCCGCCGCGGCCTGATCACTGAAGAAGAGCGCTATCAGGAAGTGGTGCGGATCTGGCAGGAAGCCACCAAGCTGACCATCGGCGCGGTGCGCGAAAACCTGAACCCCTACGGCCCGGTGGCAATGATGTCCACCTCCGGCGCTCGCGGTAACATCAACCAGATCTCGCAGATGGCCGGTATGCGCGGCCTGATGTCCGACCCGACCGGGCGGATCATCGAACTGCCGATCAAAACCAACTTCCGCGAAGGCCTGTCGGTGCTCGACTACTTCGTGTCCACCCACGGTGGCCGGAAGGGTCTAGCCGATACCGCACTGCGTACCGCCGACGCGGGCTACCTGACCCGACGTCTGGTGGACGTAGCTCAGGACGTGATCGTCACGATCGAGGACTGCGGCACCGAAGACGGGTTGTGGCTGCACTCGGGGGATGATGATGAACTGATGGAGAAGTTGCCTGCGCGTCTCGTCGGGCGCATGATGGCGGCGCCGCTCTATCACCCCGAGAGCGGCGAACTGATCATCGATCGCAATATCGAGATCGACGATGATATTGCCCAGCGCATCGACGCGGCAGGGATCGCGTCGGTGTATGTACGCTCCACGCTCACATGCAGCGCGGAACACGGCATTTGTCGGCTCTGCTACGGGCGCAACCTGGCCACGGGTAAGCTCGTAGACATCGGCGAGGCCTGCGGTATCATCGCCGCCCAGTCGATCGGCGAGCCGGGTACGCAGCTCACGTTACGCACGTTCCACACCGGTGGCGTGGCCTCAGCCGACGACATCACGCAGGGCTTGCCGCGCGTGCAAGAGATCTTCGAAGCGCGCGTACCGAAGGGCAAAGCTATTCTGGCCGAGATCGACGGCGTCGTCTACATTACGAAAGACGACACCGGCTTGCGGAAGATCAAGATCGTCGCGGCAGATGTTTACACCGACGAATATGTGATCCCGGCGGGTTATACAGCGGTGATCGATCACGAAAGCGACGTGACCGAAGGCCAGGTGATCGCTGAAAGCAACCGCAGCGACAGCCACGACGCGCCAATTACGGCGCGGCTGAGCGGCAAAGCGTTTATCCAGGATGATCGAATTGTGGTCAGCCACGAGGATCGCCAGGAGCACGAAGTGATCGTGCCGCACACATCGCGCCTACGGCGTGAGAGCGGCGAGCGGGTCATGTCCGGCGAACAACTCACCGACGGTAGCGCGAACCCGCAGGAATTGCTAGAACTACAAGGCAAAGAAGCGGTGCAACGTTACCTGGTGAACGAAGCCCAGAAGGTGTACCGCTCGCAGGGTGTGAACATCAACGACAAGCACGTTGAGGTGATCGCCCGCCAGATGTTGCGCCGCGTGCGGATCGAGGAGCCCGGCGACAGTGGCCTGCTCCCCGGCGAGCTCGTGGACAGCACCGAGTTCCGTCGCTTCAACAATGACGTGGTCAGCCAGGGCGGTGAGCCGGCCACGGCTGCCACCGTGCTGCTTGGCATCACCAAGGCCTCGCTCAACACCGACAGCTTCCTGTCGGCGGCCTCCTTCCAGGAAACGACGCGCGTACTCACCGATGCGGCTATTCATGGCAAGGTGGACTACCTGCGTGGCCTGAAGGAAAATGTGGTCATCGGCAAGCTGATCCCGGCCGGTACCGGCATCGAAAAGCGCGCCGAAGACATCAGGCGCGAAGATCTGGTGGGCGAGATGGCGCGCATGATGGAACAAGGCCAGGCTGCTAACGGCGCAGATGAGCCGCTGCCTGAGGAAGTAGTACGCGCCGAAGCGATTCTTGGCCTTGTCGACGGAGCCGAAGCGCCGGACGAAGAGGTCGAAGACAAGCTGCGTGCGCGGTTGGAAGAACTGCTTGGCGCTGCCGAGAATGCTGCACTCCTCGACGGCGACGATCTTGGCGGCGAAGACGGCGAAGGCATAATGCTGGAAGCGGAAGACCTTGACGGTGCCGAAGCCGAGGGCGCAACACCGGACGAGGAAGATCTGTAAGCAAGCAGAACAAAACGTCATGGTCGCTTGGGTAAAGACGCTCCACTGGGGCGTCTTTACACGTCTATCCGAGCTTAATCCGGCTCATGCTATACTGAAGGCGTTTTGCAGCCAGTTCACGCATAATCGAGAAGACTATGTTTAGGGCCACTGATCTGATCCGCCCCGAGATCGCCGAACTTGCTCCATACACACCAATCTTACCGCTTGATGTGCTTGCCGAACAGTTAGGCCTGCCGATCGAGCGTTTGGTCAAACTCGACGCCAACGAGAACCCCTACGGTCCATCACCGCGCGCCCTCGCCGCAGTCCGTAATGAGCCATACTACGCGATCTACCCCGATCCGAACCATACGCGGCTGCGCACAGCGCTCAGTAGCTCCACCGGGCAACCCGTACAACGAATTGTATGTGGGGCCGGTGCCGATGAGCTGATTGATTTGATTTTGCGGCTGTGCATTACGCCGGGGGATGCGGTCATCGATTGCCCGCCGACCTTCGGGATGTATAGCTTCGACACGGGCGTGTGCGGCGGACGCGTGTTGACGGTACCGCGGCGAGAAGACTTTAGCCTCGATCTGACAGGTATCGAGGCAGCGGCGGCCCAAGGCGCAAAAGTCCTCTTTCTCACCTCGCCGAATAACCCCACCGGGAACCTCACCCCGTCGGCCGAGATCGAGCGCCTATTGCAATTGCCGCTGCTCGTGGTCGTTGACGAAGCGTACATCGAGTTCACTCCCGACGCGAGTGTCAGCAACTGGGTTGGTCGTTATGACAACCTCGCCGTGCTCCGCACCTTCAGCAAATGGGCCGGATTGGCCGGGTTGCGCGTCGGTTATGGGCTATTGCCGGAATGGCTCGCCGAGCAGATCTGGAAAATCAAACAGCCTTACAATGTCAATCTGGCCGCGATGAACGCAGCGCTGGCGTCGCTGGAAGATGGAGATTACCTGCGCAGCAACCTGGAACTGATCCGCGCCGAGCGCGACCGACTGTTGCCCTTGCTGGCCGCGATCCCGTTCCTCCAGCCCCATCCGAGTGCCGCGAACTTCATCCTCTGTAAGGTGTTGGAAGGCGACGCTAAAGCGCTGAAAGCCGCCCTCGCCCAACAGGGCGTGCTGGTGCGCCACTACAGCACCGCCTTGCTGAGCGATTATATTCGGTTCAGCATCGGAACGCCGGAGCAGAGTGGGTTGGTATTAGCGGCGCTGAACAACGTGTAGCAATGATCCGCAGATTGCGCAGATTGCGCAGATTGGCAGCAACCGCTGGAAGGAAGGTACGTATGGCCGACAACCTGCGCAGCATGCTCGATTTCGCCCACGAGATCGCCGTCGCGGCGGGCAAGATCACACTGAATTATTTTCAAAGCGGGATCGCCGTCGAGCACAAAGCCGACGAGTCGCCGGTGACGATTGCCGATCGTGAAGCCGAAGCCTATTTGCGGTCGGCGATTGGCGCGCGCTACCCCGCCCACGCCATTCTTGGTGAGGAAGATGGGCTAAGCGGCGCAGCCGATGCGGAATATCGCTGGGTGCTCGACCCCATCGACGGTACGAAATCGTTTATTCGCGGCGTGCCGTTGTATGGCGTGATGATCGGGCTGCTGCACCGCAATGAACCTGTGCTAGGCGTGGTAAACATGCCGGCGTTAGGCGAAATTGTGTACGCGGCACGTGGCGAGGGTTGCTGGTGGAATGGCCAACCCTGTCGCGTCTCACAAACAGCCAGCCTGCGCGAGAGTCTAGTGGTTGGCACAGTAGCCTTTGGGTACGCCAAACACGGCAAAGCCGAGGCCTTTGAGCGCATTATTGAGGCGGCAGGGATGTTCCGCACCTGGGGTGATTGTTATGGCTACGTGCTCGTCGCAACGGGCCGCGCCGAAGTCGCGCTCGATCCGGCGATGAACATCTGGGATGCCGCAGCGCTCCTACCGATCCTCGAAGCGGCCGGCGGCAGTTACACCGACTGGCAAGGCAACCCGACGATCGAAGGCGGCGAGGGCATCGGCACGAATGGGTTTGTGCGCGAGGAACTGTTAGCACTAATCCCTAGCTCGTAAGGGCTATCCGCAGATTGCGCAGATTGCGCAGATTACGCAGAGAAGCGGGAAGAGTTTGATGGATGCAAACACCTACCAGGAATTGGCGCTACGTACGGCGGCGGCGCAGGATGCCCGTCAGCGGCTGCTCAACGCCGCGCTGGGGCTTTGCGGCGAGGCCGGCGAGTTTGCCGACACGCTGAAGAAGGCCGAATTTCACGGCCATGCACTCGACACAGCCGAGCTACAAAAAGAGTTAGGCGATGTGCTGTGGTATGCTGCGCTGGCCTGCAACGCCCTGGGCGTACAGATGGGCGATATCATGGAAGCGAATATCGCTAAGCTTCAGCACCGTTACCCCGAGGGTTTTTCGGCGGAACGCAGCCGAAATCGTGCGGAGGGGTAAGGAGACTGACCATTTCACTATGCAACAACGAACCGCCACCATTGATCGCACAACCGGTGAAACCCAGATCAGCCTGACGCTAAATCTTGATGGGCAAGGTCAGGCGCAGATTAGCACCGGCGTCGACTTTCTCGATCACATGCTCACGCTCTGGGCCAAACACGGCCTCTTTGATCTGACGATCCAGGCGACTGGCGATCTACATATCGATGAGCACCATACAGCCGAAGATACGTGCATTTGCCTGGGCCGAGCGATCGATCAGGCGCTCGGTGAGCGGCGCGGCATTGTTCGCACGGCGCACAGCTTCGTGCCGATGGACGAGGCGTTGGCATTGGTAGCGGTTGACCTTGGCGGGCGCCCCTATTGTGTGGTACAGGCCGAATTTGTTACCCCGCGGGTTGGTCAACTTGGCACCGACCTGATCTTCCATCTGCTGGAGAGTATCGCTTTTCATGGGCGGATGAACCTGCACGCCCAAATTCTGTATGGGCGTAACGATCATCACAAGATCGAGGCGATCTTCAAGGCATTTGGGCGCTCCCTTGACGCAGCGACACGCCATGATGAGCGCCTGGACGGCGCTATCCCCAGCACCAAGGGAGTGCTCTGATGGCCGTCTTCCTCCTCGCAGTTGTGCTCAGTTTTGGCCCAGCCTTTTTTTATGCAGCGATCGTCTACTGGCTCGATCGCTTCGAGAAGGAGCCGAAACGCTTATTGGTGGGCGCCTTCCTCTGGGGTGCGCTGGTAGCAACGATTGGCGCAATCATTGGAACAACCATCTTGCAGGGGGGGGTGATCGCACTTACCGGCGATGAATTGCTGGCGGAGACAAGCGGCACAACGATCTTTGCGCCACTGGTTGAGGAGAGCCTGAAGGGTTTTGCTGTCCTGTTGATCTGGTTATTCTTTCCACGCGAGTTCGACTCGCCACTGGATGGAATGGTGTATGGCGCAATCGTCGGGCTGGGTTTTGCCGCTACAGAGAATGTGCTCTACCTCTATTTTCTCGGTTATACGGAGAGCGGCATGTCCGGTCTGATCACGCTCTTCGTCTTGCGCGTGATCCTGGGGGCGTGGGGCCATGCGGTCTATACAGCGTTTATTGGGCTGGGGTTAGCCCTGGCGCGCCTGAGTTCGAACTGGTCGGTACGGATTCTGGCGCCATTTGTAGGCTGGCTGATTGCGGTGTTCTTGCATGCGCTGCATAACACCATGGCCACCGTCCTGGTCAGCGAAGCCGGGTTGAGCGGCCTGGGCGCAACCTTACTCATCGGTTGGACAACCTGGGCGATTGCCCTGAGCATTGTGATCTGGGAGATTTTGCGGGAACGGAGATGGATGCGGCAATATCTCGCTGAGGAGGTGCAGTTCGGCACGTTGAGCGCTGAGCAATATACCACAGCCGGATCGATTCGTCGCCAGATGCGTGCCCGCCGCAAGGGGCGCGACGCCAACCGTTTTTATGCTGCGTGCGCCGAACTCGCCCAGAAGAAACACCAGTTTGCACATCTGGGTGAAGAGCGCGGCAACAGCGGCGAGATCGCCCGCTTGCGCAATAAGCTTAGCCAGCTATCGGCAGCCGTCTAACGCCGCTCAAGCCGGCAGGGGCGAAGTCGCCTCACCGGACGCAGAACCGGCAAAATGATTGGCAATCAGCTGATGGGTTTGCGCACACGTTCGCTGATAGAGGTTTGTCGTCAGCCGTTCTTCGAGAAGCATATACCGACGTGCAGCCTCACAACGCCCAGTGAGATCGATGGCAGCAGCCAGTTCATCGGCAGCCGACTGAAGATCGACCAGGCTCGTTGCGACAAATGACGGCGCTGGGGTTAACAAAGCAAGCGAGGTAGCAAGGCGGCGCAGATCGGTCAGTAATTCAGTGTGGGTTACTGAGGCATTAGCAGACGGTGCAGCGACTAACTGCTGATAGGCAGGCTGAGGGTCGAGGTGAGTAGCCGCGAGGCGCTGCACGGCGCTCAAGGTGCGCTGGGCGCGAACTTCACACTCCC
This sequence comes from Chloroflexales bacterium, assembly GCA_038247995.1. Taxonomy (GTDB): domain Bacteria; phylum Chloroflexota; class Chloroflexia; order Chloroflexales; family Chloroflexaceae; genus JBBRUG01. The sequence goes on from JBBRUG010000082.1 coordinate 15,377, forward strand.
AGCGATGCGAGAGGGCACTCCGCCAGGCATTCAGCGCATCTTCGCTGCGGGCCTGGCGTTCAACGAGGGCCGACCGCAGGGCCTGATGACGCACTAATTCAGCTTCGGCAAAAGGCAGCGCGGCACGATGACGTTCCAATAACGTAACAAGCTGCAGAGCAGTCGACGCAAGCGGTGCTTCAGGGGATGGAGGTGAAAACTGGATCATGGCAGGTCCTTTCAGAAATGCGCAGCGGATTAAGACGGCGCCTGCCTGTTCAATAGTACGTTCGCCAGCTATGTGCGTCCATAGTACTTGAGTAGCGTAGCGAACTGCTCCAGGTGGCGTCGTACCGGAAGCGCGTTATACTATAGATGTACCGCATCCTGAGCAGCCGATTGAGCGTCTTATCCCCAGGACATAAGCGTCTGACAGTGGGTTCAGGCGCAGCCGCATAGAGTCGCGCAACCGGCAGGTTGCGCTACACGCTCGACGAAGGAGACGTTTCGTATGGGCTTTCTCGACAATATCAGCAAGACAATCCAGCAGGGCGTTGACCGGGCCAAGTTCGAGGCCGACAAATTTCAGAAAACGACCCGACTGCAGGGTGAAGTGAATGAGTTCAAGCGTCAACTCGACGCAAAACTCATGGAGCTTGGGCAACGCGCATATGATTTACAGCGCGCCGGGCAGATTAACGCGCCATCGATCGCCCAAATCTCGGCCAATGTCGATCAGCTACGCGCCACGCTGTTGGCCAAAGAGGAAGAACTGAACCTGGCAACGGCCGACAATTTCCCCGAGCCGCCGACGGCTGCACCAAAGGCTTCGGCGCAGCAGGTGCCGATTAGCTATGAGGCGCCACCGACGGTAATCACACCACCGCCTGCCGCACAGCAAGCCGGCCCCACGGAGAAAGCATGTCCTAATTGCGGGTTTCAAATGCCCGGTACCGCTATGTTCTGCCCAAACTGCGGCACTCGTGTTGCAAGCTAAGCCTTGCGAGCACAGGCGGCAACGTAACGGCAACAAAACCCCCTGCTCTAATGGAGTAGGGGGTTTGTCTTTGCAGGAAATGTCGTTGGCGAGCGGATGCAGCTTAGCGCAATTCTAAGCTGGTTTTTGGCCGTACGACACCATATTCGAGCGCTTCCTGAGGCGTACGAGCGGTCATCACCCCGGTCATATTGATGCCGAGCTGGGTCATAGTAGCGGCAACGGTAGCTGAAATCCCCGTCAGGTTGACTTCGCAGCCAAGCAGGCGGATCGCCTGGGTAGCTTGGAGCAGCGCATGGGCAACCTGAGTATCCACGGCGGGCACACCGGCAATATCGATAATTACCAGGCGAGCGCGCTGTTCGCTTACGGCGCGCAGCAAGCGGCTGGTAAAGGCCTGGGCGCGCCGGCTATCGAGATGGCCGACGACGGGGGCGAGAATTACGCCATCAGCCATGGCCACGGCCGGCGTCTCCAGGGTTGCCACCAGATCCAGAAGACGGCGTTGTTCCTCATTCTGGCGGGCTAACTCCTCGGCCTTCTGGGAAACCTCCTGCGCCTGAGCCTCGCTCTTCAGGCGCGCCGCTTCGGCCCGCTGTGCGTTAGACTCCGCAGCAAGCAGCGCGGTATCAGTAACGATCCGGCTCAAAATCATGCCGCCGACGATCATGGCATAAAGAATGATCGTCATCGGATCGGCATAAGGGCCAACACCGCCGGCGCGCACAATCAGCATCACTAGAACCGAAAAGGCGCTGCCGATGACCCACACCGGCCCAGTGAGAATCAGGGCCATAATCGGCGGGATGAAGAAGGTGATCGAGATTTGCTGGGTGATGTACGGCTCTTGGATACCCAGACCGGCCAAAACGGTCGCCGTGATCACGGCAATGCCCCGCGCCGCTTCCCAGCCGCGCAAATAGGCGAAGAACATCGCAGCGAAGACGACCGTGCCTGTTAATGCCATAAGGATTGTGATCAGCTCACCGCCGATCATCAACTGCCCGATCAAAATGAGGAGTGCGCCGATCGCTTGAATCCCAAGCAAGACAATAGAGACCCGCCGTAGAGACATAGCTAACGACCTCCTGCTAGCATATAGATGCGCGTGGGGATACTACCCGCCCGGATCGGGATACCAGAAGGCACCAACACGTTTGCCGAGCCCAAGCACCGTAGCACGTTTCCAGAGGGCCGCGTGTTCAGCAACAGTTGCATAACGTTTTGCTTTGTCGCTACGCCACGTAGCTCTTAGGTAATTGAAATCGTACCAGATCATGCGAACCAGATGATCATCAAGGCTATAACCAGGGCGTTGGAGCCAATAGCACTGCGCATTGTCGAGGAGCGGTAGCGGTAAGACATCGGCGGCAAGCATAGGTTTACCGAAACTCAAGCAGAGCCGAGCCGGCGGGATCCGTTCACCATACAAGGCTTCGATCAGATCTTCCTGGGTCGTTAGCCGACGCTCGTGAGCAATATTCAACAGGCGCGGCCAGAAAGAGCCCTGGACTGCATTAACGAACCACCAGATCGTCGGCGCATGCGCAGGTGCGGGATGCGCCGCCAGCGTCGCAGCAGCAGCGTGTAGTTCGGGTACATCTTCCACGCCGATCAAGCGCACACGCCAACCGAGGTTGTGCCAACGCGCTACCGATTCATCACCTGCAAGCCCGTGCGCGATCCAGTTGGTCAATCGTTCACGGTAGGGGCCGACTTCGGCAAACTGCGAGGGGGCGGCGGCAATTGTGAAGACGTTGCGTATGCCGTAGCGGAAGAGCAGCGAGACACTGTCGACCATGCGATCTTGCGACCAGCGTGCATAGGCGTCGCCAGTCGTTGTGATACCGGCGAGGGCGGCAGCACGGCGCGTACCACCCTGGGCATAGACAATAGTTGACGGAGCGACAGCGGCCACCTGCGCTACCGGCGCAGCCAAAAATTCGGCGAGGGTAGGCGGATCAGACTCGATCGCTTGCGACATGGTCAAGCTCCAGAGCGAGAAGCGCGCTCAACTCGAAGGCGCGATCCACGCGATATGGACGATACATCTCTTTGCCGATCCAGCACATCGTCTGATCATCGATACAAGGCCGATAGTGGTTCGCGAGGTAGTGATGGGCCTGAGTGAGGCTGGCTTCGACCCGCTGGTGGAAGGCCGCATGATGACGCAACGTACGTAAAGTCATTACACCATAGGCCGTCTCAATTGGTGTAGAATGTCCATTGGCGCCCCAGCCGCCATCGTTTTTTTGGTAGGCCAACAGCGTCTCAAATGCCAGATCGAGGCGCTCGGTATACTGCGGTACCGGCGCGAGCGACTGAACCACGTGCGAGGTAGTGTAAAGCCAGGAACTGTTCCACTTGTCGCCACTCCAGCGACCGTCGAGCGTCTGCCACTCGGCCAGGTATTCAAGATGCTGCTCAACAGGCGCACCGGCGACAACCAGGGTATGCGCCGCACGGGCGGTGGCCGAAAGCGACGACTGCAACTCGTGCTGCCAGGTGCAGAAGTGGCCATCTTTAGCATACCAGCGCAAGATGTCGAGATCAACCGGTTGTTCACGATGGGCCAGGAGGGTCAGGGCAGCGGCAGTGTCGTCGCCATCAGGATCAAAGTGATCGCTAAAGCTGTAGCCATTGGGTCGCAAGGCAGCCCGCGTGCTGCTGATCTGGGCGCGTACTTCGTCCGCAAATGCGTCGGCGTCGAGCAGGTCGGTCATC
>JBBRUG010000083.1:0-18923 GCA_038247995.1 Chloroflexales bacterium
CAGGATTCGAACCTGCGACCTTCGGGTTATGAGCCCGACGAGCTGCCACTGCTCCACGCCGCGATATCAATATGGATAGATTATACGTGACTGAGCAGGGCTGTGTCAAGTCGTTTTTAGCTGCGAAGCGCCCGCGTCGCCCAGAACACGCGCTGAACTGCCGTAAACATTGTTAACGCGGCCATAAGTGTAAAGAGCGGCACGAGAAGATTCGGCAGCAGCAAAAAAAGCGAGAACAAGAGCACAGTCTCAGCGCCTTCGATCAGGCCGCCCGGCATTGTAATCGTTGTCAGTTCGCCCTGCGCAGCGGCGCCGCTATTACGCTTCTCCAACAAAGCCGCCAAATACATCCAGGTTGCGCCATTGATATAAAAGCTGGCGAGCAACAATGCCAGCGCAAGAAACGCGCCCTGGGTGCCGACACTAAACGCCAGGCCCAACGGAATCGCGGCATACACAACCGTATCGAGCACAATATCCAGGTAACCGCCCAGATCACTTTGCTTGCCGGACAAACGCGCCAGTGTGCCGTCGAGGCCATCAAGGATGCGATTCACAATCCAGAGGCCAACGGCAACACCGTAAGCGCCCTGCGCCGCAGCGAATGCACAGGCCAGCCCGAACAAGCAGGCGATCCCGGTGACAATATTCGGATGGATCGCGCGCAGTGGTCCGGCGAGCGGCGCCATGAGCAACTCTTTGGGGCGGCGCAAATTCTTGTCAACCATGGGCGGGTCTCCTTCGATGTTTCAGGTCAGGAGTCAGAAGCCAACAGCGAGCCGGAGCGCACACAACGCCCATTACCAACTGCGTAAGGAAAAGGATTGCAGATCTCGGGTTGCACCTATGCTGTCCATCGGTAGGGCAATCTGTTACAGCCTATAATGACTGTGGAGCGGCAATTTCTGCGGCAAGCTGTTCAAGAAAGGTGTGCATGAAGGCTGTCCGCTGTTCAGCCTCACGCCGACCGACGGCAGTTTGCATGGTTGCGGCCAGGCGGAGCAGTTTCGTGTAGAAATGATCGATACTCGAACGTGTGTCGTCGGGGGGACGGCGAATTGCAAACGGATCTTCCGCAGCGTAGAGTGGCCGACCCATAACCGCACCGAGCATCAATGTGCGGGCGATACCGACGGCGCCCAGCGCGTCGAGACGGTCGGCGTCCTGTACGATGCGCGCCTCAACACTCTGCGGTATGATCCCGGCGCTGAAGCTGTGCGCCGCGATCGCATGTTCAATGGCCGGTATGTATGCACGCGGATAACCCGCTGTGCGCAGGAAGGCGCCGGCCGCCTCGGCAGCCAATGTACTGGCCTGAGCACGCAGCGGCGAATCTTTGGGCACAACGACACAATCGTGAAGCCAGGCCGCCGGCAAAACGACGGCGAGATCGGCCCGTTCATGCTGCGCCAGCCGTTGCGCATTCACCACAACCCGCCGGGTATGTTCGAGATCGTGGGCAGCGTCGGCCGTGGTATGCTGAAGCAGGAAAGCGCGCCAACGCGCCTCCCAACTACTCAGGTCGATTATTTGCGCGTGCATCTCTGCATCATACGCTGGAGTCGCTGATCGGGCAACGTGTGTACAGTCTGACAGTCTGACAGTCTGACAGTCTGACAGTCTGACAGTCTGACAGTCTGACAGTCTGACAGTCTGACAGTTCGCACAACGCTAACGACGAACGACGAACGACAAACGACGGACGACGGACGAACGACGCAGGACCACGGACGAAATTATTGTGCCTGGTATTGGTCATTGGTCATTGGTCTTCGGTCTTCACTCATCACTTATCACTCACCACTATGACACACACCTGGACTGATCGCGTTCGTGAACTAACCCTCACGCTGGTACGCTGGCCGAGCGTGCTCGACACGCCCGACGAGGCGGCGTTTGCGCCGCGTCTGCACACGCTGTTGGCGGCCTGGCCCTACTTTCAGCAGCATCCTAACCAACTCTATTTGCTGCCTACCCATCACGACGACCGTGAGCGCTGGAATCTGGTCGCCCTGGTGCGCGGCAGTGGGAACGCCGCTGTTGCGCTCACGGGCCACTACGACACAGTGCCAATCGACGACTACGGCCCGCTGGCGCCGCTCGCCACCGACCCTGCGGCGCTCCTGCCCGCACTGTGCGCGGCGCTGGCGCGTGAGGGTCGCCTCGAAGATCAGTTAGCGCTGGCGGATCTGGCCAGCGGCGATTTTATGCCTGGGCGCGGCGCGTTAGACATGAAGAGCGGCCTGGCGCTCGGCCTGGCCCTGCTCGAACATTTCGCTGAACTGCCGGAGCGGGCCGGCTCGCTGATATTCATCGCCACCCCCGACGAAGAGGGCACCTCGATCTGGATGCGTTCGTTGGTCACTGATTTGCCGGAGTGGCTTGCCGCGCACGAACTGAACCTTGAGGCGGCGATCAACCTCGACGTAAGCAGCGATCAGGGTGACGGCAGCGCCGGACAGGCGGCATTCCTGGGCAGTGTCGGCAAACTGCTCGCCGCAGTAATGCTGGTCGGCCGCCCGGCGCATCTTGGGGCGCCTTTCGAGGGCGTGAGCGCCAACCTGCTGGCCGCCGAACTGGTGCGCGCCGTCGATTACAACCCAGATCTTTGTGATCACGGTGGCGGCGAGTTCGGCACCCCGCCGCTAACCCTGCGCCTCCAGGATGCAAAAACCAGTTATGATGTGAGTACGCCGCAATTCAGTTGGTGCGCGATTAACCTGCTGAGTTATAGCCGTAGTCCACAGGCAACGCTCGATCTGCTGGGCACAACCGCCGCTGCTGCGCTTAGCACAGCACTTGAACTGCATCAGCAGCGGGGGCACGATTATGCACAGCGCGCCGGTCAACCAGGATCAACGCCGGCGGGGCCAGGACGCGTGTACACCATTGCCCAACTGCGCAATCTGGTTACGGCGACAAGCGGTGAAACCGCCCGACGCGCCATAGCCGATGTGGAGACAGCGGCGCTGGCCCGGCATCAGGGCGACGCCTTCGCCCAATTACGCGTCGATCAGGCTGTAACTGAAGCACTCTGGCAGTATAGCGGGCTTCAGGGGCCGGCAGCCGTGATCGGCTTTGTGGGGCCGCATTATCCGCTGGTGACGCTGGATCGCGCCGGGGAGCGCGGCGTACGCCTCCTGGCGGCAATCGAGCATCAGGCGGCAGCGATCGCTACAGAAACCGGAACCCAGGTGCGCCTGCGCCCATTGTTCACCGGCATTTCCGATATGAGCTTTCTGGCGCGTCCGCCGGCAGAACGAGATCGTGCAGCGCTGCTGGATAACGTGCCGGCGGAGAGCACCCGGCAAAGGATCGCAACCGCAGTAACCGGAACACTCGATGTGCCGGTGGTGAATATCGGGCCGTGGGGGCGCGACTACCACCAGCGCACCGAGCGCCTCTACACGCCTTATGCCTTTACGACGCTGCCCGAACTGTTGTGGCGGATTGTGGAGGAACTGTTGCGTGAGGACGTGAGGGCGTGAAGGGGAGGTCATGAATGTCTAATATGAAAGGATTATCTAGATGCAACTGATTATCGGCACCTTTGACGGAGCAAGCCAGGCCGAGCAGGTGAGAAGTACACTTGAGACGCTCAGCCGCGATGTACAGGCCGTGCATCTCGGCCGTTTGGCAATCGTCGAGCGCCGCGCCGACGGGCAGATCGGGCTGAGCGAGCGGAACGACTGGCGCGAGCAGATTGGCTCGGCGTTTGGCGCTGTGGCCGGCACGGTAACGAGTTTCCTGTACGCCTTTGTCGGCCTGATCGGCCCCAGCACAGGCACGGCAGTGGCGGAGACTACGGCAAACGCAACCGAGAGCCTCGTGCGCGACATGGGCTTCCCCGACGATGCACTGTATGCGATTGGCGAACAACTGCAAGCCGGCCAGACGGCGCTGATCGCCCTGATCGACCCAGCCGACGAGCCGATCGTGCGCGCTGAACTTGAGCGCCTGGGCGGACAGATTGTACAGCACAGCCTGCCTGCCGCGCTTGTCGCACGCCTGAAGGCGGAAGATACGGAGTAAGGTCATTTTCCATCGCCAACCTGTCAGGTCTGCCACTTCGTGCCGTTTACCGCCTGCCGCGTGATGCGGCGGATCAACCGCTTGACAAGCTGGATTGCCCCTGCTATACTCCACTTAACCGATTAAGCACGTAATCGATTAAGTGGTGCAGGTAGGCAGTCATGCCGACAATCAAGGATGTTGCGGAGTTGGCAAAGGTGTCAACAGCTACCGTCTCGTATGTGTTGAACGGCACCGGCACAATTACGCCGGGAACCCGTCAGCGCGTCCTTGAGGCGGTGGCCACGCTTGATTACCGGCCCAATCACGCTGCACGCAGCCTGCGCACGCGCTCGCGCACGCTCGGGTTGGTTTTACCTGCCGGCGCAACAGGCCTCGCCGATCCGGCGCTGGCCGAGTTGGTGGCCGGGCTGGCTGAGGCAGCGGCTGAAGCGAACTACTTCTTGATTCTGGCTGCGGCCAACCCCGATCGCGATGAAACTACGCTGGTCGATGAGCTTGTGCGCAGCGGGCGCGTCGATGGCCTGGTGCTGCTCGATCCACTCGTCGATGATCAGCGCGTGGTGAAGCTCGCGGCCCACGGAGTGCTGCTGGCATTGGCAGGGCCGCTGCGCAGCGATCTGCCCGGTGTAGCTGCGCCAATTGATCTTGCGGGCGGCGTGCAGGCGGCCATGCGTCATTTGATCGGCCTGGGACACCACCGGATCGCACTGATTACCCTGCCGTCGGATCTGGTCGAGAGTGAGCAGACGTTCCTGGCCTACAGCACTACGCTGGAAGCCTCTGGCCTGGAACCCGACCCGATGCTGATCGTTGAAGCGGGTGTCTCGCAAGACGACGGCATGGCCGCGACCCAGGAATTGCTCACGCTTCCTGAACCGCCGACGGCCATCCTAGCGGCCAGCGACGCCCTCGCCTTCGGAGTGATGCACGCCCTACGCGACGCCGGAATGACGATCGGCGCCGATATGTCGCTCGTCGGGTGTGGTGATGTGCCGCTTGCCGCGCATATTCACCCAGCGCTGACCACCCTGCGCGTTCCGCGGCACGCCCGCGGCGTCCAACTTGCGCGCCGCCTGATCGCGCTGATCGAAGGACGCGCCCAACCACCGCTTGATCCGCTGCCGTTGCAGTTGATCGTCCGGCGATCGACGGGAAAGGTGAGGAACAGAGGAATAGAGGAACAGAGGAACAGAGGAACAGAAAGCACACCAGAAATTGCTTAGTTCGCCCATCGTTTTGTTCTTTGCTCTTATGTTCTTTGCTCTTGTTCTCTTGTTCTCTTGTTCTTTTGTTCTTTGTTCTTTGTTCTCAACGTAGGAGGAACACATGGCTTCGATCAAGTTCGACCACGTCTGGAAGCGCTTCGGTGATGTTTCGGTGCTCAAAGATCTGCACATCGAGATCAACGATGGTGAGTTTCTCGTGCTCGTCGGCCCGTCGGGTTGCGGGAAGTCCACCGCGCTGCGCTGCCTCGCTGGTCTTGAAGAGATCACCGAAGGCAACATCCTCATCGGCGATCGTGTGGTAACCGATACACCGCCGAAGGATCGCGACATCGCCATGGTGTTCCAGAGCTACGCCCTCTACCCGCACATGAGCGTATACGACAACATGGCCTTCGGCCTGAAGCTGCGCAAAGTGCCAAAAACCGAGATCGACCGGCGCGTGAAAGAGGCAGCCGATATGTTGGACATCGGCCACCTGCTCGACCGCAAGCCGAAGGCGCTCTCCGGCGGTCAGCGCCAGCGCGTCGCGCTCGGGCGGGCGATTGTGCGCGACCCAGCTGTGTTCCTTATGGACGAGCCGCTCTCGAACCTCGACGCGAAGCTGCGTGTGCAGACGCGTGCCGAGATCAGCAAGCTGCACCAGCGCCTGAAGACGACCTTCATCTACGTGACCCACGACCAGACCGAAGCAATGACGATGGGTTCGCGGATCGCGGTTATGCGCGACGGCATTCTGCAGCAGCTCGATACGCCGCAGAACCTCTATGATCACCCGTCAAACATGTTTGTCGCCGGCTTCATCGGCAGCCCCTCGATGAACTTCTTTGAGGCCAAGCTCGATCGCATCGACGGCGGGATCGGTATCGTGGTCGCCAAGGACTTCCTGGTGCCAATCCCGACGACCAAGGCCGATCAACTCAGCAGCTACGTGGGTAAGAACGTCTACTTCGGCATTCGCCCCGAAGACCTGCACGATGCCAACTACGTGCCCCGCGGCGTCGACGAGAGCGCCCGCATCACGGCGAGCGTGAACGTGATCGAGCCGATGGGTTCGGAGGTCTTTGCCTACGTTGAAAATAGCGGCAAAGAATTTATCGGGCGCTTCGACCCGCGCTCCGGTGCGCGCACCGGCCACGGCCTCGATGTCGTGCTCGACATGGGCAAGATGCACATCTTCGACCGCGACAACGAGAAGGCGCTCGTGTAAACCATCCTTTCAGGATCGGATAAGCATCAGGACGCAGCATGCTGCGTCCTGATGGCTTTGTAGGGGTCATATTCCTTTACGTGGCACCAACAATAAGGTACAGTAAAGGTATGATTGCTCATCACACCCCTACCAACCAACCCACCACTACCGCGCCGCCCGATCTCCTCAGTGCGATTGCCGCATTTGCCGGCACCCGCTTTACTTCCAGTACCGAAGCATTTCAGGCCTGCCTCGCAATCCAACTGGCCGGCCTGATCGAGCGCGACATCATGCGCAATGCCGTTCAGCGGGTCGAGCGGGAAACCAGCGAGGATCTGGGCGCTGTGCTTGCAAGCCTCGACAATCAGGCGCTCCAGGTGCGTGCGATCGTACACGACTGCGTTCGCCGCTGACGAGTATGCGAGGGTATAACGAACTGCTGCGCCGTCGATATAGCGGCTGCGGAAACACAGACTATTTCGCTGCTCAACGAGACCTACGCTCCGGATGGCGTTGTCTTGCGCGTGATTGACCTGTGCAGCACCCAGGCACGCCTGTATGAGCGGGAATTGGTTACCGACATTTCATCGACGCTCCCACTTGTCGCGGGCGACCCAATGCGCGTTGAGCAGGTATTGATCAACCTGGTACACAATGCGCTCAGTTACAGCCGTTCCGGCGCAGTGAGCTTGAGCGTGGCCCAGGATGGCGACCAAATCGCCTACAGCGTAAGCGATAACGGGCCAGGCATTCCACTCGCGCAACAGGCCCAGATCTGGCAACCCTACAAACGGTATGGGCAAGGCCCAGGGCTGGGGTTGGGCCTGTACATCGTGCGCCGACTGACTGAGGCGATGAGCGGCGATGTGCAATTGGAGAGCGCCCCTGGAGCAGGAAGCCGGTTTACCATTCGCCTGCCGTTGCAGAATGAACGCCCACAGCGGGTACAGTTACCCTAGAGCACTGCGCAAAATCATCGCGCTTGCTCAACGGTTTTGCGCAGTGCTAGAGTAGTCCACGTTCGTTATGTCGAGCTATCAGGCCGAAGCATTGCAGCAGCAATCCTTCGGCCTGAGCATTTAGCCCAGCGCGGTCGTCTCGGCAAGGCCCAGCATGATGTTCATGTTCTGCACCGCCTGCCCCGAAGCGCCTTTCATAAGATTATCCAGGGCGCTGACAATGATCGCGCGCCCTGGTTCAACCGGCTGAAGGCCCAGCGCGACCATGTTGGTGCCCACAACATGCTTCAGTTCGGGCAGACTGCCCTCGGGGAGCAAGCGCACAAACGGCTCAGCGGCGAATACCGCGTAGGCCGCGCGCAACTCGGCGCCGGTCACACCGGGCTTAAGATTGACATACACCGTCGATAAGATCCCCTTAAAGACCGGCAGCAGGTGCGGCGAGAAGATCAGATGCAAGCCGGTTTCCTGCTCCATCTCGGCCAGGTGGCGATGAGTACGCCCGATGTTGTAGGCGCTAAAGTTCTCGTGCGCCTCCCCGAAGTGCGTTTTCAGGCTCAGTGAGCGCCCCGCACCCGACACCCCGGATTTGCTATCGACAATTGCGCTGTTGTCGGCGATCAGCCCGGCCTGTACCAGCGGCCAGAGCGCCAGAGTCGCCGAAATTGGATAGCACCCTGTATTGGCGACAAGTCGGGCGTGGCGGATCTGTTCGCGATGCAACTCGGGCAAGCCATACACAGCGGCGGCGAGCAATTCGGGCGCCGGATGCGCTTTACCGCGCCGAGCGGCGTAATCGTCGGCGTCGTTGAGCCGGAACGTGTCGGAGAAATCGACGACCTTCACATTGGCTTCCAGCGCCGCTTGCACGAGAGGGGGCAATTCGGGCATGTTGTGCGGCAAGCACGTAAAGATCAGGTCAACGCTGCGCAGGTCGGCGTCTTCAGTTGCGATCAACGGCTGATCGATCAAGGTCGGAAAGATATCGCTCAGCCGCTTGCCGGCCGCCGAACGCGCCGTCGCAAAAACGATCTCCACCGCGGGGTGGTGTTGCAAGATCCGAATCAACTCGAAACCGGTGTACCCCGAGGCGCCATAAATACCGATGCGGGCCATATGGATCTCCTACTATCTTATCCATGATACCGTCGGGCACCCACATGGGGTTGCCCCTACGCCGACCTGCCGCATGCCGCCTGCCGCCTGGCCTACCCCTGCGGCTTAAACCAACGCGTGATCACGGCGATGATCTCGTCGGCGCTTTCTTCAATCGACTTATCGGTAACGTTGAGGGTGGTCCAGCCATACTTGCGGTAGAGTCGCCTGGCCCACTCCACCTCCTCGGCGGTGTCTTCGGGGTTCACGTAGCGCGTACCAAGCGACACACCCATGCGGCGCTGCCGCCAACGCCGCCGCGCCGTGATCTGTTCGGCATCGACGATCAGCCCGATCACGCGCCGACGATCCACCTTCAGCAGGCCGGACGGCAGATCAAGTCCCTGCACGAGCGGAATGTTGGCCACCTTCCAGCCCAGCACAGCCAGATACATACTTAGCGGCGTCTTCCCGACGCGCGAGATGCCGACCAGCACGATTTCGGCCTGATCAAGCTCGCTCGTGCGTGCGCCGTCGTCGTGCTGCATGCCGTACTCGATCGCTTCCAGCCGGTCAAAGTGCGCGTGGCGACGATGCTGATACAGCCCAGGCGTGCCAACCGGCTCACGACCAAGCACGGTTGTCAGGCGCGAGAGCGCGCTGCCCACAAGATCGATCTCGGCGACACCACGTTCGCGGGCGCGACGCACTAAGTCGCGGCGCAGATCAGGCTCCATCAGGGTATGGAGGATCGTACCGCCACTTGCCGCCGCCTCCTCGATCACCATAATGATCTGATGGGCATCGCGCACATTGGCGGCAATGATCACCGGAACATTCACATCCGCAAATTGGCTGAGCACCAGCCGCGCCACCTGCTCGCCCACGGCGCCGGCCCCACCCGACACCACATACAACGGCGGCGCTTCCCACCGGAGATCAGCTGTCATGCTACTGCCTTTCGCAATCCCGAGGCTCTGCAAAGCACGCCTGCTTATTAAGGAGTATAATACCGCATACTCTTGCCTCATACGAAAGCATCTTTATGGACACCTACCAGATTGATGGGGTCCGGATTTATGCCCGCGAAGAAGGGCCGCGTCAGGCCCAGGTAGCGCTGCTGATTCACGGCTGGAGTAGTTCGTGGTACGCCCTCTCACCGCTCTTGCCGATCGTTAGCCGGCGCTTTCGTACGCTGGCCATCGATCTACCCGGCTACGGTAACTCGGAACGCCTACGTAACCGAACAACGATACCGCGCTATGTTGACCTGTTGGCCAAGCTGCTTAATGAGCTAACCGACAGCCCGGCGGTGCTGATCGGCCACTCGATGGGCGGCATGATCAGCATCAGCCTGGCGTTGCAGTACCCACAATTGGTCGAGCGGATGGTACTGCTCTGCCCCACTGTCAGTGGCGATCTCTCGTTTTGGATCAACACCGTTGTCTCGCCGATCACGACGATCGAGCGCGTACCGGTGTTTAACAAGGCTCTGGCTGCGCTGGAGCCCTCAATGGTCTGGATGACCGATTGGTTGATGCGGCCGGCCTCCTTCGCTGAACGCACAACGATCAGTCCGGAAGAGTATCAGCGGCTGCGCGCCGACGCCCGACGCCCTGGGCAGGGCCGGGTGCGCGCCGAGTGTTTTACGGCCATGCGCCAGCACGATCTGCGTGGCCGGCTGCGTGATCTGGAGACGCCGGCGCTGGTGATCTGGGGCGCCGAGGACAACACCGTGCCGCTGCGCGATGCAGGCGTAATTGCCGATGAGTGGCGGAATGTCGATCTGCGCATTGTGCCCAAAGCCGGCCACTGGCCGCAATTCGAACTGCCCGAGATCACCCGGCGTTATGTGGCCTCCTACCTGGGCCTGCCGGTGGTCACGACGGCGCTCGACGACTCGACCAACCCAAGTGAAATTGTTAGCCGGGCCGCCGAGTTTCTCTGCAACTCGGAAGTTGGCTCGGGCCTGACCTACCCGCAACGGGTGCGCCTGGCTGCCCAATGCCGCAGCCGCGTTTACCAGGCGGGCGATCTGATCGCTGCGGCGAATGAAGAGACGACCGAACTGATCATCGTCCAAGAGGGCGGCGTTGATGTCTTGATCCCGCCAACTGATACTGATGATGCTGATAGCGGCCCGCGCCACCTGACGACCGTATTGCCGGGGCAGATCACCGGCGAGATGGCCTTGCTCGACGGTGGGCGACGGAGCGCCGAACTGCGCGCCGGAGCGGAAGGAGCGCGCATTCTTACCCTACGGCGCGACCGCCTCAAGGCGCTCGTCGAAGACGACCCACCGCTTGGGAACGCCGTGATCTGGAATATCGCCGCCTCGTTGGCCTTACGCTTGCGCCTGGCAAACTGGCAGCAGCAGATGTTGATTGATGCGTATCAAACGCGAACTGATGCTTGAGCGATGAGGAACTGAAGTCAATTGTCCAGCGTTGAATTGTGGGGCTTGTTGACGGTCAGATGGCCCGTTGCCGCACACTGTGCGCCATCCATGCCAGGCCAAAGCAAGCCGTGCAGGCCAGCACAATCGCGGCGCCGGAAGCAACATCGGCGTAGTACGAAGCGTAGAGGCCTACCGTGGCCGAGAACACGGCAATCAGCGCGGCAATCAGCATCATGCGCGGCAGCCGGTTGGTGAGTAAGCCTGCCGCTGCCGCCGGCGTGATCAGCAACGCGCTGGTGAGAATTACCCCGACGACCTGAATGCAGGTGACCACTGTGAGGGCCAGTAAAATCAGGAGCAAGAAGCGCAACCCATCGGCGCGCAACCCGACGGCCTCGGCGTACGTTGGATCGTAGCTGGTTAGTTCGAGTTCTTTGTGAACCAGGAAAAGAGTACAGAGGATCGCCACGCTGATTGCGGCAATCAGCAACAGATCGGCTGGGCGCACACCAAGAATGTTGCCGAAGAGAATATGGCTCAAGTCGCGGAAGCTGTTCACCCGGCTCATCAGCAGGATGCCGAGCGCAAACATGGCCGTAAATAAGACGCCGATCGCGGTATCTTCGCGCACCGTGCCGCGCCGCGAAACCCAGCCAATGCCGACCGCCGTGAGCACCCCGGCCACTATCGCGCCGCCAAAGAGGCTCCAACTGTTGAGGTAGGCGATCACCAGGCCAGGCAGCACCGTGTGGGCCAACGCATCGCCGATAAAGGCCATACGCCGCAACACCACATAGGCCCCGAGCACAGCGCAAGTGATGCCTACGAGCGTCGCTGCGGCAAAACCCGTGCGCATAAAGGCGTATTGCATCGGCTCCAGCAGCCATGCGATCAGGTCGAAACGTTCCACGCGAGCCGTTGTCCTTTAATCGATTGGCCGGTCATCCGACGACCAAGAACCATTGACTTCATCCAGCGTTCATCGTCCGTGGTCAGTCGTCCGTCCTTCGTCCTTCGTCCAATCAAAATGCCGGCGCCGCAACTGCCTGATCCTGCGTTGCCGCAATCCGCTGCCCATCATCCAGCGCAACAATGTCGTCGTACTCAGTTTCCAGATGGTCAATATGATGGGTTGCCACCAGCGCGCTTTTGCCGTGCCGCCGCAGATCGTCGAGCACATCGGCAATGATCGCACGGCTGCGCGCATCGACGGCGCTGAGCGGTTCGTCGAGCAGCAGCAAGTCGGCTTCCTGCACCAGGGCCCGCGCCAGTAATGCGCGTTGCTGCTGGCCACCCGAGAGCGCACTGATCTGCCGCTCCGCCAACTCGGTCAACCCCAGCCGATCGAGCACGCCAACGACAAGCTGCTTATCGGCAATAGTTGGGCGTCGTAGCCAGCCAAGATGCACATACCGACCGGCCAACACCAGGCGTTCGACACTCACTGGAAAGCGCCAGTCCACCTCACTGCGCTGCGGCAAATAGGCCACCCGATGATGGCATGCACCCACCGGCAACCCGTAGATGCGGATCGTGCCGCTCTGGGGCCGCAATAGCCCGGCGACAGCCTTGAGCAGAGTCGATTTGCCTGAGCCGTTCGCACCCACCAGAGCTACCCGCGAGCCAACCCCCACCTGGAGATCGACCGCGTGCAACGCCAGTCGCTCACCGCCAGGATAGGCGGCGCTTAGCTTGGTAATATCGAGCGCCTGCGCGCCCGGAACGGGATCCGTATGGCGGCGATGGCTGTAAGATAGGTACATGGTTCAGTCCGCCAGTCTGACAGTCTGACAGTCTGACAGTCTGACAGTCCAACAAGTCGTATTCATTTCAATTGTCATGCTCGCCGCTGTAGCACTCAGTACAGCCCGGTCACGCGCTCAGCGCTTGCACGATCACGGTCACATTGTAGCGCATCATCTCCAGATAAGTTGCGCCGGGGCTGCCGGGTTCGCCAAGGGCGTCGGTGTAGAGATCTGACGCGAGGGTAACGCCGGCTTCGTTGGCGATTGTCTCCATGATCTGCAGATTCGCAACGTTCTCGGTAAAGATTGCCGGGACACCGGCTGCACGGATCACCTTAACCAGTTCGGCAATCGCGCCGGCAGATGGATCGGAGGCTTCGGTCGAGACGCCGAGCGCTGTGCCGATCACCTCAAAGCCGTAGCGCTCGGCGAAGTAACCAAAGGTATCGTGGGTGGTTACCAGCTTGCGCCGTTCAGCGGGCAATTCGGCGACCTGAGCTTCAATGAAGCCATCAAGTTCGGTCAACTCGGCCATATATGCTTCGGCATTGGCCGTATATAGCGCCGCATTGGTTGGGTCGGCAGCCATCAGTGCGTCGCGGATCACTTCCACCATGGCCATCACATTGGTCGGGTCGTGCCAGACGTGCGGATCATATTCGCCGTGCGCCTCGTCAGCGTGCGCCTCGTCAGCGTGCGCCTCGTCAGCGTGCGCCTCGTCAGCGTGCGCCTCGTCAGCGTGCTCGTCGCTGTGGCCTTCGCCTTCAAGCAGTGAGGCAATCGTTGAACTGGCGACCACCCGCGTTGCCTGCGAGCCGGAAGCGCTATAAAGCGCGTCGAGCCATTCTTCAAACTCCAGGCCGTTTTCAACCAGCAGATCGGCTTCGGCCAGAGCAACACTGTCGCGCGGGGCGGGTTCATAGACGTGCGCATCGCCGCCGGGGCCGACCAGCGTTACCAGTTCAACATTTTCGCCGGCGATATTGCGCACCAGATCGCCCAGAATGCTGTATGTAGCCACAATGCGCAGCGGCGTCTGATCAGCCGTAGCCGGGGCCTCGGTCGGTGCGACAACCGTTGGCGCTACCGCCACCGGTTCGGTCGCCGCCGCTGTCGGTTGAACGGCGGGAGCGCTGCCACAAGCAGCGATAAATGTAAGTCCAATGAACAAACAAAATCCAGCAAGGCGCCGACGAATACGAAAGATCATGATCGAGGACTTTCCTTTCCAAATTACTATGCTGTACGCCTATCTGCAAGGGCGCGTCGCGATGCGCCCCTGTGCCGACATAAATCCGCGTCACGGCGCGCCCCTGCCCCTACGGATCACGTTAAGGAGCCGCGCCAGCCCGCACCCCAAACCCCGCTCCCTGAGCGGGAGAGGGGCTCCCGAGCGCATCAGGACGAGGAATCTGCGGCTGCTCCCCCTGCTCCACGCAGATGGAGCAGGGGGTTGGGGGATGAGGCGTTTCGGGCATTGGGACGCGATCCGCGTATGTTCGGGCAGAAGCGTTATCGCTTAACGTGATCCGTATGGCCCCTGCCCCTACGACCTG
Source organism: Chloroflexales bacterium (assembly GCA_038247995.1). Lineage (GTDB taxonomy): Bacteria > Chloroflexota > Chloroflexia > Chloroflexales > Chloroflexaceae > JBBRUG01. Next base: position 14,204 of record JBBRUG010000083.1, read on the forward strand.
CCACTAAATCGCCGCCGCAGGCTTGCTAGTCCGTCGCGCAGGGCGCCACGTAGCTCTGCGGCCGGCGTGCGGTAAGCACATGCATCGAGGCGCTGTTGAAGCTCGGCATCGTCGATAACGCCCGGTGTGCCGATGGCGACTAATTGGTTCAGCGGCGGCTGATCGCCCCATGGTTCGCCGCGATATACCTGCACACGCCGCCCAACCATCTGGATGATCGTGCGTTGCCCCGCCGCCTCACCGACGTGCAGCACGCCTTTGGCGCGGATCACCCCCTGCGGTAGGCCATTGAGTACCTGCCAGACCCGCGTGCGCCCAAGCAGGAGTTCCGAGCGATAGCTCCAACTGGCAAAATTGGCGTCGGCGGGCGGTAATTCGGCGTGCGAGCCAAGCAGATCGGCATCGGCGGATGGATCACGCTGGCCGAGTAATAACGCCGCCGGCACGCGCCCCTCGGTCGCCTCGATGATCCGCGCAGCGGGCGCAATTGCGCCGATCCAGGTGTGCAATTCGGCGCGTTGCTCGGCTGTGGTACGATCGCACTTGTTCAGCACAATAATGTCGGCAGCGCGAAACTGATCCTCGATCAGGCGCAGATGCGCGGTGTCATTGCGCACATTTTCAGCGTCGGCGACGGTAATAATCCCATCGAGCACAAAAGCGCGGCGAGCGCGCGCTTCGGTGAACGTCTCGGCGACCGGCCAGGGGCTGGCCACACCACTCGTCTCGACCAGGATGTGCTCAGGCGGATCGGGCCGAGCGGCAAGCTGCGTGGCCGCCTCAAGCAAGTCGCCGCGAATCCGGCAACAGATGCAGCCACCGGCCAGGCTGATCGTCTCACCTTCGACCGACACAATCAACTCGCTGTCGATATTGATGCTGCCGAAATCGTTCACCAGCACAGCAAAGCGCCGCTCCTGGGTGCGCAGCAAGTTATTCAGCAGCGTCGTTTTGCCGGCGCCGAGGAAGCCGGTCAAAATGGTTACAGGCAAGCGCGCACGCGTATCGTTCATTGCGAATAAAGCCCCAATTGACACTTTCTATCAACGACGTACAGAGTAGCACTAGCGGCGCGTTCTGTCAATATTGCGAGTATCTATCAGCTGAGTGTGATACAATATGGTATGTTATGTGAGCGTGCTTGCAGCTTCGCTGTAAGTACGCTCACACTGATAGATTAGCAATTAGGCGACCTAATGAGCCGTTTTCTCAAAGCCCGCCAGGACACGCTGCCGCCGGCGGTCACCGATCTGGCTGAGCAACTGGTTGAAGCGGGCTACAAAGTAACCCAGCCGCGCCTGGCCGTGCTCAAGGCGGCCACGGCGCACAAAGGCGCGTTCAGTGTCCACGAGCTTGAGCAGTGGCTGATCGCGCGCGGCGAGTCGCCGGGAATCGCGAGCATCTTTCGCACCGTGCGCCTCCTGTGCGACAACAATCTGCTCCAGCGTATTCACGGCCTCGATGAATGCCATCGCTACAGTCTCGGCGCCGGCCACGGGCATCACGTTGTGTGTACCAATTGCGGGTTACTGGTGCGCTTCGACAACTGCGGCGTGCAGGAGTTGATTAAGGGGTTGGAGCGCAGCACCGGCTTTCAGATCACTGCGCATCTGGTTGAGATGTTCGGTCTCTGTCCAAGGTGTGCGCAGATGCAGGCGGCGGCGTGAGAACGGACGACAGGCAGCGGACGCTAGACAACAGAAGCTTGGGGATATAACCCATCGGTAAACTACCAACAATCACCGCCGCCGCCTGCGCGCTCAGTTGACGATCAGACCTGGATGCAGACGCTGCTTGCTTGATGGATAGCCACCCCACGTCCGTACAGCCGCCCCGGTGAGGTGGATCTTTACCACGCCCGTACAGCCGCCCCAGTGAGGCGGCTCTCCCCCCTACGAACTACACGACAACATCGAGCAGCCGGCCTTGTGGCGCGCCCAGTCGGGCCGTTTGGCGGCGAAGCGCACTTGCTCAGGCTGTTCGTCGTATGGGCGGCGCAGCACGTCGAGCAAGGCGTGAATCTCGCTTGCATCGCCAGATTCGGCCTTGTCGATCGCCTGTTGCGCCAGGTAGTTGCGCAGTACAAAGCGTGGATTGACGGCATGCATCTGTTCACGCCGCGCCGCGGGTGCCATGTCGTCGTTGCGCAAGCGTGCGGCGTAACGGATCAGCCAGTTCTGGATCAGCGGCAGGTTTTCCGCCCGCAAATCACCCCGATAAAAAGCCTCTTCCAACGGCGCACTACTCGGCGCCGCCAGATCGACCTCGGCGAGGCCACGAAAGAACCAGGTCATGTCGATCTCGGCGCGGTGCATTAGGCTGTAGATGTCGCGGATCAGCGCGAAATCTTCTTCCTGATAACGCGCAAAGCCAAATTTGGCCGCGCTGAAGTTCTGGTTATACGCGGTATAGGCCGTTACATAGCGCTGAATACCGGCTTCGAGCGGTTCAACGCTGGGGAAGGCCGGCACAAGCGCATTCGCCAGGCAGATCAGATTCCACTGCGCCACCTGCGGCTGATGCCCGAAGCGGTAGCGCCGCCCCTGCGCGTCGGTTGTATTCGGCGTCCAGTCCGGGTCGAAGTTGTCTACCCAACCATACGGGCCGTAGTCGATCGTCAGCCCGAGGATCGACATATTATCGGTATTCATCACCCCATGCACAAAGCCCACGCGCATCCAGTGCGCCACCATCAGCGCGGTGCGCTCGCAGACCTCGGCGAACCAGCGCGTGCGCCGCTCGACGCCGGCACCCTCCAGTTTTGGAAAATCGCGATCGATTGTAAAATCAATCAGCCGTTCCAGTAGCGGCACATCGTTCTGGGCAGCCAGAATCTCGAAGTTGCCGAAGCGGATGAACGAGGGCGCCACGCGGCAAACGACCGCGCCGGGCTCGGGATGCGGGTTACCGTCGTAGAACATGTCGCGCACAACCGGCTCGCCGGTGGAAACCAGGCTCAGTGCGCGAGTTGTCGGCACGCCGAGGTGGTGCATCGCCTCGCTGCACAGGAACTCGCGGAGCGACGAGCGCAACACTGCCCGCCCGTCCGCTGTGCGCGAGTAGGGGGTTGGCCCGGCGCCCTTGAGCTGCAACTCCCAGCGCTCGCCGGCCCGGTTCACCACTTCGCCCAGCGTAATCGCCCGCCCATCGCCGAGTTGGCCGGCCCAGTTGCCGAATTGATGGCCCCCGTAACAGGCCGCATAGGGGCGCATACCCGGCAGCAGGCCGTTCCCCGCAAAGACCTGGGTGAACGCGGGCAGCGCCACATCGGCGGTCGTCAGATCCAGCAGATCGGCGACTTCCGGCGCATAGGCGAGCAGTTGCGGCTCCGCCACCGGCGTCGGTTGCACTGGTGACCAGCACGCGCCGCGCACCTGACGGCGCCGGGAGCTTTCTTCAGGATCGCCGGGCAGGTGCGTGACGAAGCGGTTGTCGAAGGTAAGTTGTTGCATAATACTTTCTCAATCTCTTGCTTGCATAAGTATACCATGGAGCTTCACCCGATGAGCCTGCTCACCACAACCATTGCCCGGATCGAACCACTCGATGTTGCTGCACTCGCCGCGGCCCGCGCCCGCCAGGACACGCTCACCAAGCCGCTGGGCGCACTTGGGCGGCTGGAGCAGTTGGCGATCCAGATCGCCGGGATCACCGGCACGCCGCGCCCACGGTTACAGCAGCCGGCGGTGATCGTGATCGCCGCCGATCATGGCGTTGCCGCCCAGGGCGTCAGCGCGTATCCGGCGAGTGTTACACCGCAGATGGTGCTGAACTTCCTCAGCGGCGGCGCGGCGATCAACGTGCTGGCCCGCCATGTCGGCGCGCAGGTGATCGTTGCCGATCTGGGCATTGCGACGGAGCTTCCGCCCCATCCCGAGCTGCGCAGCCGCCGGATCGCGCCGGGTACCGCCGACTTCAGCGTAACGTCGGCGATGAGCCGCGCCCAGGCCCAGCTTGCCGTGGAACATGGAATTGAACTGGCCGCAGAGGCGATCACTGCCGGCGCCGATCTGCTGGCCACCGGCGATATGGGCATTGGCAATACCACGGCGTCGAGCGCAATCGTTGCTGCAATTACCGGCGAGTCGGTTGCCGCCGTCACTGGGCGTGGCACCGGAATCGACGACGAGGGCCTGCGGCGCAAAGTGGTGGTGATCGAGCGCGCCCTGGCGCTCCACCGGCCCAACCCCGCCGATGGGCTGGACGTGCTGGCGAAGGTCGGCGGCTTCGAGATCGGCGGCCTGGCCGGGGTGATGCTCGGCGCGGCGGCGCGGCGCACACCGATCGTGATCGACGGCTTCATCTCGGGCGCAGCAGCGCTAATCGCCGTAACCCTCGCCCCGGCAGTGCAGCCCTACCTGATCGCCGGACACCGCTCGGTGGAACGCGGCCATCAGGCCGTCTTCACCCGGCTCGACCTGGAGCCGCTGGTTGATCTCGGCCTGCGGCTGGGCGAAGGCACCGGCGCTGTCCTCGGCCAGTCGCTCTGCCTCGCCGCCTGTAAGATCCTGGACGAAATGGCGACGTTTGCGGATCTGGGAAGCTTGTAAAGATGCAGCGTATACCCCGGACGACGGACGACGGACGACGGACGACGGACGACGGACGACGGACGACGGACGACGGACGACGGACGACGGACGACGGACGACGGACAACGGACGACGGACGACGGACGACGATGCACGCACGATCCATATGTACCGACATACCCCGATTC
>JBBRUG010000084.1:0-18917 GCA_038247995.1 Chloroflexales bacterium
AGGGACTCGGTTAACGCAGGGCATCGCAGATCGGTGGGTACGATGGTTCACTTGGTACAGTAATTCACTGGTTCAATGGTGCGAAGGCTTCGAAGGGTGCGATGGTTCAATGGTTCAATAGTTCAATGGTTCGATGGTTCACTGGTTCAATGGTTCAATGGTTCAATGGTTCGATGGTTCAATGGTTCATTGGTGCGATGGTTCAATGGTTCATTGGTGCGATGCTTCAATGGTTCGATGGTTCAATGGTTCGATGGTTCAATGGTTCAGTGGTTCAATGGTTCCGTGGTTCAAGGGAGATCTGTCGATGGCAACGCAGAGTGTCGCCCTGGCGGGCAAAGTCGCCGTAATCACCGGGAGCACCCGCGGCATTGGGCGTGCAATCGCCGAAGCGTACGGACGCGCCGGTGCCCAAGTAATGGTTTCGTCTTCGCGGTCGGAAGCAGTAGAGCAGACCGTTACCGATTTACGCACCGCCGGGGTGGTGTGTGCCGGGTTCGCGTGTAATGTCGCTGAGCGTGAGCAGGTACACGCGCTCTTTCGGCAGGCGCTCGATGCCTTTGGGCAAGTACACATCTGGGTCAACAATGCCGCGATCTCCGGCCCATTCGGCTATACGCTCGACGTGCCGGCTGATGCGTGGGAACAAGTGATCCAGACCAACCTACTCGGCTGCTACTATGGATGTACCGCCGTGTTGCCGCATATGATCGAGCAGCGCTACGGCAAGATTATTAATGTCACCGGCGGTGGTTTCAAGAAGGCCCAGCGTTTCCTTAGCGCCTATAGCACCTCGAAGGCCGGGATCGTGCGCCTGAGCGAGGGTCTTGCGCGTGATTACGCCGATCAGCGCTTTTTGTCGATCAATGTGCTCGCGCCGGGCATTGTGCCCACCGACATGACGACGAAGTGGGACCCGGTGGGGCTGGGCGGCGAGGCGCTCAAGGCTTTTCCTAAGGTGATGAAGATCTTCGGCACCACAGCGGAAGAGACAGCTGAACTGGCCTTACACATGGCCTCCGACGCTACCGATGGGGTAAGCGGTAAAGTTTTTGAAGTCATGCCCCGCCGGCGTGCGCTCTGGCGGCTTGCGACAGCGCCGTTTCGGCGGGGATGAGACAGGCGGCAGGCGGCAGGCGGCAGGCGACCAGGCAAGGGCTTCAGCCCGCAGCCGCACATGCGCGTGGGGTGGGCGGCGACCTTCAGGGCGCGGACGCAGGCATCAAGCATCAGGAGGCAAGTATGGCATCACTCAACGAACGCATCGGCGAGGCGGTCAAGCGCAAGCGGCAGCGCGATCGGCTAACGCAGGCTGAACTGGGCAGCAAGATCGGGGTCAGCGGTTCGTATATTGGCGCTGTCGAGTCGGGCAGCACCAGCATCCGGATCACCGAACTCGAAGGCGTGGCGGTGTGCCTGCGCACCACAGCCCTCGATCTGATCAACGAAGTTGCCGGGCGCGACGAGTATAAATTCACCAGCGCCAACCGCGAGCGCGACGCCTTCATGACCCTCTACGACGGCCTTTCGCCCGAGAGTCAGCGTATGGCGCGCTTGTTCTTGCTCTTTCTACGCCAGCAGCAGACCGAGAGTGAAGACGCCGAATAACGGTTGTGGCGAGCGTGCGTGCGGCATGGAGCAAAGCCTGCGCCGGCCTGATCGACGGCGCCGGGAGTTACCGGTGTGCGGGCAACGGCTGCGTTAAGCTCAGTATTGGACGAAGTTCAGCACCACCGTATTAAAATCCGCTGGGCGCTCCCACATCGGGTTGTGGCCGGCCTCGGCAATCACCGCTAATTGTGCGCCGGGGATGGCGGACTGAAGCCTTCGCCCCATCGCCAGCGGCAGCAGTTTGTTGTATTCCCCCCAGACAACCAGCGTCGGCGCCTGGATCATACCGAGGCGCGGTGAGATGTCGGCGTTTAGAACCTGCCAGGTTGCCCTGAGCATCGTTCGCGGGCCGGCGCGTAAGCTATCGGTGAGCAGCACAGGCAACAGGCTCACTCGGGCATAGCGCGCGACGCCTGCGAGCCCCCAGGCATGGCTGAGGTAGCGCCGACCGATCGGCACGGCTGCTGCATTCACCAGCACCAGGCGCTCAACCAGTTCCGGCGCCGTCGCTGCGAGATCCGCTGCGATCAACCCGCCCATCGAATGCCCCACCAGCGTAACCGGTGTTGCCATCCACTGGCGCATCCAGATGCCGAGAATCTCTGCCGCATCATTTAGTGCGAAGTGTGCGCTGCCTCGACTGCCGCCGAAGCCGATTACGTTCACAGCGTAAATCCGGAAGTGCTTTGCCAAGACAGGTATGGTATAGCGCCACCATCGGCTCGACCCGGCAAGGCCATGGATAAGGACGATCGGCCGGCCGGTGCCGGCTGTCTCGAAGGCTATTGTCGCTGCCCCGATCCGTACGATCTGCCGTTCCATACGAATGACCATCTTCTACAGCGCGGCTACTTCGCCGTCGTTGATTGCGCCGAATCGCCGGATCGGCATCGGCTGCTCCCCGTCGAGGGGGATGTCGGCGTCGGCGCACCCGATGGCAACCTGACTGCGAATGTAGCTGTGCATGTCAGCGAAGTTGACGCAGTAGATCGTAGGGGCGATTTGGTGCTTGTTGGTGGAGTTCCAGGCTGGTGAAGTGGCGTACGCAGTGAAAGCGCTCACTGTCGCACCGATAGATCCACAAGCCGCGTGGTGTCGCAACGATAAACGAGGTTAGGGTGAGGCTGCGCGCGTAGCCATATGCCTGATGGGCGGCCGCCTGCAAGTCCTCATTGCCTCTGATTTGCCGTTTGCTCTCGATGAGCGTCAGCGGCGGTTGCCCAGCATGCTTATACAAAAGCAGGTCGATTCGTCCGCGCTGTGCTCTGTTTTGCCCCGCGAGCGCGCAGGCAACTTGGCGCTGCACAGTCAAACCCCAACTCTGGATCAGCGGGATCAACGCAGCGTCCTCAAACCGTTCCTCAACCGGGCTCCAGTAGCTGTCGTCCGTCACCGCACCCTGGATCACGTCGTCGGCCAGGAGGTTGAGTAGGCCATCGGGGAGAAATCCGATCACCTGTCCTTGCCGGTCGGCGTGTACAAAGACCATCAGCGTTGGCGACGCGACAACTCCCCACTGCTCACTAAGGAATGCAGCATGGTCGATCTGCACCATTGCCACCTAGAGGCGCCCCAGGCAGGCTGCGCTGAGCCGCCCAAGCGCGGGGCGTAGTGCCTGACGTCCGGGGCATGCTCGGGCGCCGAAGCAGACCAGCACCGGAAGCTCGGCGCGAAGGACATGGCGGGCAAACGTCGCTTCCGTTACCCGAATCATTACTACGCCTTCACCCTAAAGCAGCGGGCCCATCCACTGCGCCCCTTGTGGGCGTGCGGCAAGCCGCCCCACGCCAAGCGGACAGCTCAATCGTTATACTCGCCGCTGTAAATGCCACAGCCCGCCTTCACGCGCTGCACGTGGGGGCGGGCTGTGTAAACTGGCGACCCCGATTGGGCTCGAACCAACAACCTTCAGCTCCGGAGGCTGACGCTCTATCCAATTGAGCTACGGGGTCATCGTGCGCAAGTATACCGGATCGCCTGGGGGCTGTCAATGCTTATTGAACGGCTGCAGCCCGCCTGACTCCTGACTCCTGAGACTACAGCCCGATGGCGACGTAACCCGTTTGTGGTATTCTGCACTCGAGTTAAAATTTCGTTCATAGGGAGACGCCGCCATGTCCGCCGCCGTGTTCGCGCGTAACGCGCTGGGCCGTTTTCCGCGCCCAGTGTGGCGTATTTTGCTGCATAGCCTCATCTTTGGCCTGGCCCTCAGTATCGCCGATCTCCTGTTCAACTTTTATCTTGTGAGCCTGGGTTATGCCGCCGATACGGCCGGTTTGCTCTCCACCGTGAGCAGGGCGGCGGGCATGGTTACCGGCATTCCAATCGGGATTCTCGTTGATCGCCTGAGCCCGCAACGCGCCTTGCTGGTGGGCTTAGCGGTTTATAGCATCGGCATGGCGAGCCTGCTGCTCTCTGAAGCCCTGATCGCCCTGGTCATCGCGCAGTTTATTGTTGGCGCGTCCTATATTCTTATTGCCACTGCGGTTGTACCATTGCTGACAACAGTTACGCCGACGCGCTTGCGCTCAACGGTATTTGGTTGGAATGCGTCGGCTATGCTTGTAATTGGACTGATCGGCAGCGCCGTCGCCGGGTTACTGCCCACCTTTGCTGCGGGCCTAGTGAACAGCGGCCCGCAATCGACCCTGGCGTATCGCCTAGCGTTGACTACCACAGTTGTTCTGGGCATCGTGGCGATGCTGCCCGTTCTGGGCCGCCTGCCGGCTGCGCCAAGTGATCAGGAGAGTGTCGCTGAGGCGGCCAATAACGCCGTGCGCTTGCCGATTCGACGCCTCGTGCGTTTTGCCCTGGCGGCGTTTCTGCTTGGAATTGGCGGTGGGGCGATCCTACCCTTTCAAAACCTCTTCCTGCGCCAATCATTCGGCCTGGATGACGCTGCTGTCGGGGTGACGCTGGCCTGGGTAGCGCTGGGTGGCCTCGGCGCATTGCTCGGCGCTCCCATCACTGATCGAATCGGTTTACGCTGGGGATCGGCGCTCTTGCGCCTCTGCGCTGTGCCGGCTGTTTTGCTGATGACGCTGCCAATCTTCTGGCCGGCGGCGATCGGGCTGTTCTTGCGTAGCGTCTTTATCTCGGCGAGCTACCCTCAGAACGATGCGCTGATTATGCGCGCCACGCCGATCAGTCAGCGTGGTTTAGCCATGAGTCTGCTGAGTGTGCTCTGGTCGGGCGGTTGGGCGATTACCTCGCTGATCAGCGGTTGGGTGCAGTTGCGTTGGGGCTTTACGCCGGTGTTTATGGTCGCCGCCATTTCCTATATTCTCTCGGCAATTGCCATTGTAACGATGCCGGAGACGTATCGAAAGCCATGACGAAGGACGAACGACAAAAGACGAACCGGCAGCGCGTTGCCTCCAAATTTCGTCTTTGGTCACTGCCTGGCCCCTAGCGCCCCTTCTGATCCGGAATTGTGCAACCTTTCCCCCTGCTTGTGCGGTGTACAAGGTATGCAGTACCCACCGCACACACGCTACTATCTCGGCTTTAATCTCGTGCCCGGCGTTGGCCCGGCGCGCCTCGCCCGGTTGATCGAGCGCTGCGGCTCGGTTGAAGGCGCGTGGCACGCCGATGCGTTTGATCTTGCTGCCGCTGGCTTGGATGCACGCAGCAGCGCCGCGTTGGCGGCAGCCCAGCAGCGCCTCGACCTCGATCACGAATTGGAGCGCGTGATACGCCACGAGGTGCAACTGCTCACCCTGGAAGATCCAGCCTATCCGGCACTGCTGCGTGAGGCGCCCGGCGCGCCGCCGCTGATCTACGTGCGGGGCGAACTGCTTGCCGCCGATCGCTGGGCCGTAGCGGTGGTGGGCACGCGCACGCCGACGATCTATGGCCGTGAGGCGACGCTACGCCTGGTGCGTGAACTGGCCGAGGCGGGGGTTAGTGTGGTTAGTGGTCTTGCGCTTGGTGTTGACTCGGTGGCCCACACGGCCGCGCTCGACGCCGGTGGGCGTACGCTGGCCGTGCTCGGCAGCGGTGTGGATCAGCCCTACCCTGAGCGGAATCGCCGCCTCGCTGACCAGATCATTCAGCAGGGCGCCTTAATCTCCGATTATCCGCTGGGCGCCAAACCGGTTGCGGCAAACTTCCCGCCGCGTAATCGGATCATCAGCGGGTTGAGCCTGGGTACCTTGGTAGTTGAGGCCGGCGTACGCAGTGGTGCGCTGATTACCGTAAACTTCGCACTTGAACAGGGTCGTGAGGTGCTGGCTGTGCCCGGCCCGATCTTCAGCCCCCAGAGCGCCGGGCCGCATCAGTTGATCCGTGACGGCGCAACGATTGTTACGAGCGCAGCCGATCTGCTCGACGCGCTCCAGATGACTACCGCGCAAGTGCAGCACGAGGCCCGCACCGAACTTCCGGTCGATCCGATCGAAGCGCGTTTGCTCGACCTGTTGAGCTATACCTCTCAGCACACCGACGACCTTGGCCGGGCGGCGCAGCTTTCGGCAGCAGAGGTGGCTGCCACGCTGGCCTTACTTGAACTCAAGGGTTTCGTGCGTCAGGCCGGGCCGATGCAGTATGTGCGCGTGCGCTGGTGATCAGACTGCAACTCGTCCGCCAAAGATTGCGTGTCCGGCGAGCATCCCGTAGGTAGTGGCCGTAATCAATGAAGCGCTGCGAGTCGGCTTCGCTCCAGGAAGGGTTCGAAGTGTTCATGGCGCGTACTCATCGGATAGCGGGCGAACCCGCAGGCCCGCCCGTACGTTTATCCCGTGGCTTGCAGCCTGGCTCCTGTGTCCTGGCTTACGCCGCCGGTAGCCTGATTGTACGCTGGGCGGGGTCCGTATTCTCGCGGTAGAGAATTGCCACATGGCCAATCATGCCTACCAGCGCAGCGCCGGTTGTTTCGATCAGCGTATTCGTCAGTTCGACGCGCTCAGCTTTAAATTCTTGAAAGCGCACCTTAATCAGTTCATGGGAATCGAGTTCTTGCTCTAATTTTGCCAGCAGCGCGTCGGTAACGCCTTGTTTGCCGACCATTACTGTTGCGTTGAGCGGGTTGGCCAGTGCGCGTAAGTATTTCTGCTGGGCTTTGGTTAGTCCGGTTGACATAATAAATATTCCTTGTTGCGCCGCTGTTGCGGCCTTGCATGGTGGAGCGGCCTACAGCATTGCTCAGATTGATTGCGCCTGCACAACCAAGCGCGAGCGCAGCGATTTACCCGCTTCAGTGGCTCAGCAGCTCAGTCATTCTGCTCAGTGCGCTGGTTCGCTGGCTCTCAGTGCGCTGGTTTTCCGCTTCATCGATAGCGTTTGCGCAAATCATTCAGCCGCACGGTCAACACATCGTGCAGGTTGCGTAATGAGTCGCGCACGGGGTTCACCTTGGTTTCGGTGCCGTACTGCCAGCGCACCGGCACTTCGGCAATTCGATAACCGCGTTTCTCGGCCAGAAACAGCACTTCCACATCATATGCCGTTACTGCGGCGCCCTGAACGATTGGTGCATTATCGCCATAGATCTGTACGCGCTGAAAGAGATCGTGGGCGACGGCGCGATGCATGGCCTTAAAGCCGCACTGCGTATCGTTGATGCCGCGTAGTGCCACCAGCCGGATGATCCAGTTAAAAACGCGACCCATCACGTGGCGATACCACGGCTCGCCGTCGCGGGTGGCGCCGATGCCCTCGCGCGAGCCGATCACCACAGCATAATCGCGTTCGAGAAACGGCTCCATCTTCTCCCACTCTTCGATCGGCACGGCAAGATCGGCGTCACAGAGCAAGACATACGTGCCGCAGGCTGCCAGGGCGCCGGCGCGTACCGCGAACCCTTTACCACGATGATCGCGCTTCAGAAGATGTACGTTTGGGTAGTCGGCCGCAATCTGGGCGGTGCCGTCGCTGCTGCCATCATCGACAACGATCACTTCGCTGGCATACGGCTGGCGCTCCAGGTAGGTTGTAATTGCGTCGAGCGTGGTCGGCAACCGACGCTCTTCATTATACGCCGGAATAACCACCGAGAGGTGGATCTGATTAGTGGGCACGGCTAGACTCCTCGGCGCCGAGCCATTGCTCCAGGCCGGCATCGCCGGGCGCTGATCGGCGGCGGGCCACAAAACCAGGCAGATCACGCAGCGCCGTAAGTTGGCCGCGCAGGCGCGCCCGTGCCGCCGGCTCACGGATATGCCGTAGTGCGCTCAGCGTAAAGCCGAGCTGTGAGCTAAGCAGGGTTGGCCAGTACCGGCGCATTAACGGGCCAGGCATATTCTTGGCCCACACAAGCGCAAAGTTCCGCCCGCAGTAGTAACTGGCCAGCGTGCCGCCGCCCGTGGCGCTAAGCTTATGGTAGACCACCGCCGTCGGCACGAAGATTGTACGCAGGTTGCTGCGCCGGGCGCGCAGATTTAAATCTACATCTTCACAATACATTACCAGCGCTTCATCAAAGACGCGCCCGTTTTCGGCAAGTGCCTCCAGCGCGGTACGTCGATACGCCGCCGCGCCGGCGCACGGCCCAAAAACCTCTGTCAGCGCATCATACTGGCCGGCGTCGCGCTGCCAGACGCCCCGGCTGCCCGGTTCGCCATTGGTGCGGTAGAAGTCGCCGGCGGAATGAATATGGTTGCGCCGGTCAAAGAGCATCAATTTGCTGGCTGCAAAAGCGAATTGGGGGTAGCGTTCGAGTGCGCCGACAAGTTCCGCCAGCCATGTGGGCGTCGCTTCAGTGTCATTGTTCAACAGCACGACAATCGCCCCGCTTGTGGCCGCAATCCCCGCATTAACCGCAGTGGCCAGCCCACGATTCTGCGCCATATGCACCACCTGTACTTCGGGATATTCCACTGCGAGCAGTGTCGGTGAGTTGTCGGTGCTGCCGTCATCAACAATGGTTATTTGGAAATCTTGCCGGGTCTGCTTGCGTAGCGCATTAAGACAGGTGGGCAGCAATGCCGCGCCATTATAGTTGGGGATGATGAGATCAATCATGGTATGTATAGGTTACGCACCCCGCGTAGCGCGTAGCGCGTAGCGCAGGGGTGGATCATCCCGCTTCCTTGATCTGCTTTAAAAACGTCTCCAGCGCATCCTCCCACGGTCGTAACTCCAAGCCGAGCGCTGTGCCGGCCAGGTTGGCGAGTGGAGTAGAAGCTGGAGGTGTGCTGGCGCGCTGGAAATCGGCTAGTGCGATTGGTGTAACCGGTAGATCGGCGTAGCCGGCCCGGTCAAGGATCGCCCGGCAAAAATCGTAACGTGAGCAATGCCCCGCATTCACCAGATGATAGGTGCCGTAGCGATCGGTCGTGATCAGACGGGCCACGGCGGCGGCCACGTCGGGGGCATAGGTCGGGCTGCCAATCTCATCGGCAACCATGCGTAAGCCGGCAGCCGGTGGGTTTGCCGCGAGGCGGAGCACAGTCTGCACGAAGTTGCGCGGGCCGCCGAAGAGCCATGCGACGCGCACAATAAAGAAGGATGCCAGCAGTTCGCGCACGATCTGCTCGCCGGCCCATTTCGAGCGCCCATAGGCATTGATCGGGCGCGGTGGATCATATTCGCTATAAGGAGTGTTGGCGTCACCCGGAAACACTTCATTCGTGCTGATATAGACGAGTGGTGCGCTGATGCGACGGCAGCCGAGCGCGACATACTGTGTGCCGAGGGCATTGATCCGGTAGGCGCGCTCCGGATCGCGGGCGCAGCCATCAACATCAGTATACGCCGCCGGATGAATAACCAGATCCGCTCGCGTGGCGGCGATGCGGTCGGCGGTGCTTGGGTCGCCGAGTTCGATCGTGCTCCGGTCGAGCGGGATGATGCTATGCTCAGGGTTCAGCGCAGCGAGAAAAGCGGCGCCGAGTTGTCCAGCGGCTCCGGTAACTGCAATCCGCACAGATGTCCATCCTCATGCACTCAGATCAGCGTGTCCAACCTGTCAGGTTAAGCCTACAGCATTGCGCAGATCGCTTGCGCCTGCGTCCACTGGCGCGAGCGCAGCGCGCCACCCGGTTCAGTGGCCGCAGTGGCTCACGCATGGTGCTCAGTGCTCTAGCAAAGCGGCAGGGTAGCAGATCCGCCCTGTATCGTCAACTTGTGGCGTGCTTTTTGGGGGCGCCTGCGAGCACAAGTGTGACACAGATCCCGGCGCCGTCGAGGCGGTTGCTGATTGTCGCTGAGCCGTTCACGGCATGCACAATTCGGGCGATCAGGCTGAGGCCCAGCCCCATACCGTCGAGTTGGCCGGTAAAACTCTTTTCGGCCTGGTAGTAGGGACGCCAGATGCGGCGGAGTTGTTCGGGCGTCAGATGCACGCCATTGTCGCAGACCCGCAGTTCAACGCCGTCCGGCGGGCCGGGCACAACCGTTAGCTCGATCTCTGGATCGTGATGGGGGTGAAACTTGCGCGCATTGGCAAACAATTCACGCAGGATCACACTCAAGCTGCGCTGGGTGACGTAAGGGCGCAGTTCATGGATCGTTGGGTCGATCGTGAGCATCGTCAGGCGTACGCCGACCTCATCGGCCAGGGTCGGCGCGATTTCCGCCAGATCGCCGATCATCCAGGCATCGGTGCCGTACGGGTCGGCGGGGCCGTGCAGGTAGTTCAGAATATCTTCGATCTCGTGTTGCAGGCGACGGGCGCCTTGCAGCGCGATCTGGGCGATACGCTGTACAGCGGCAGGGTCGTTGATCGTATTGGTATCGGTGATCAGGTTGAGCCCGCCCAGGATACTGACCAATGGCGTGCGCAGTTTGTGGGTTAGGACGGTGTGGAACGTCCACATATCGCGCTGGGACGTGATCTGGTCGGTTACATCGCGCAGGCGTACCACACGATCGACATCGCCCAGTTGGTTCCGTAACAGATCGACCCGGAGCCAGAACTCGGCGCTGCCGTGGACCGCCATTTGCACCAGGAAGCGTTCGCTCGGCGACGGGACGTGTTCATGCCAATCAATCCATGCTTCGTCAGGCACACAGTGGTACTGGCGAATGGCGACGGCATGAAACGGTTCCGTGGGTAATTCGCCGTGGAGGTTAAGGTAATGGCGCGCGCGTGGATTCGCATAGTGGATCCGGTCGTCGGGGCCGATAATCAGAAACCCATCATCGGACTCCTCGACAACCCATTGGAAGCGGGCGCGTTCGGCGACGACGCGGGCTTGTTCGGCAAGCAGCCGACGATACCGGTTCAGGCGGATCACCGTGGCCACGCGGGCGCGCAGTTCGGCGTAGTCGAAGGGCTTGGTAATAAAATCGTCGGCACCGGCTTCGAACCCATGCACGCGCGAATCGTGGTCGTCGAGCGCAGTGATCATCATGATCGGTACTTGCGCAAGATCGGGATGGGCGCGCAGTTGCTGGCATACGGCAAAGCCATTCATTTCGGGCATCATCACATCAAGCAATACCAGATCGGGGTGTTGTTCGATCGCAAACGCAATGCCGGCTGCGCCGCTTGTAGCGCAGAACAGACGGTAGCCATGGGGCAGCAGCAGATCGCTCAGCAAGCTGAGAATCTGGACGTTATCGTCGATGATCAGAATGGTGCCGCGTTCCATACCGTAATAATAGCAGATCGCTATCGATGGGGGAAAGCCTATCCGATGTTTATGCTACACCGGCCCCAAGCGGCCACGCGCCGAGCGGATGATCTCCAATAGTTCCGCATCGGATGGGCCGACGCCGCGCTGTTCCCAGAAGCGGCGATACCAACGCAGATTTTCGACGAAGGCGTTCATCACTTCGGCGTCGGTGAGCGGAGGCACTTTCTGGCGTAGGGCATCGAGCGCGTCGAGGCGATCATTCTCCGTAAGGTCGTTTATCGAGGCCAGGATGCGCTCGGCACGCAGGAGAAACAGTTCGCGCTCAATGGAGGGGAAGGTGTCGCCGATCTGGCGAATATTGCCCAGGTAGCAAATCGTGCGCTGCCGCGGCGCACTGCCGGGCTCACGGTAGCTCTCGACTAAATAAGCGTCGTAGAAACTCGTATCGGCGATGCTTGCGTTTTTATGACGGCGTACGACCCAGCGTACGTACATGGCAGCCTTCAATCACTCACTTAGCAGATTGCAGCCTTAGTATAGCATGAAATGTCAAATTTTTACATGACATCGAAACATGTCTTTCAGGTCAAAGCTTGTTGTGCAGTAGGGTTGTCATGTTGTAACAAAGGTGGACTGTTATAACTACGGCACACGAATTAATTGCTCATATAAACAGAATATTTGCACTCCAACTGATTTTTTGCTTGTTCTAGTCAGTTTTGATCTGAGGAGGCAGAAAAAACGCGATTATGATTGTACATATAGTGTGATGGGCAAAGGTGTCGTTCATTTGCACATCAATTGCAAATATTGCAGTTTTTGTACCATATGCTATACTTCCCATATCAAATTGAGTGCTGACCTGGAATTACAGCGCATCGACGCGCCGCTCCACTTTTTCCCCTTCGCGTGCGTCGTTTTGCCTCAGTCACCCTGGTGTGACGGTTGAATTCGGGCCTTTTGGCCTGTATTTCTGCACATTCCCTTTCGCACTCTATCGACGTAGTTTGTAGTCGGTACTACAAATGCACTGGTGCATGTTCGCCTCTGATAGCCGCGAAAGGGGTTTGCCCAATGGGCTTCCTACGGCTTGCCTTCATGACTTCTCGCCTGGCCATTCTGCGCATCGGCGCCGGGTGGATGTTCGCCCTCCTCACCTTCAACTTCAACCGGATCTCGATCTATGAACTCGGCGCGATGGCCGTTGTTGTCACCTCGCTGATCGGCTTGCACCACTTCATCTCCTTTTTCCAGGTCTATTGGGGGCGCCTCGCAGATCGCTTTCCGATCTTTGGCTATCGCCGCACGCCGTACATCTTCCTGAGCGGTCTGGTGGCGAGCCTAGTTTTCCTGGCCTTGCCTTCGGTGGCAATTAGCCTCGGCCAGCGCAGTTGGGTGGGTGTGCTGGAGGCGTTCGTACTGATCTCGATTTTCGGCGTGGCGATGGCGGCAAACGGCACTTCCACCAATTCGCTGGTGGCTGAGGTGACAACGCCGAAGACGCGCGGCGCAGTGATCGCGGTGGTTTGGACGTTCGTAATTATTAGCGGCATTGCTTCAGCGATTGTGGCGCGGATTATTATGCCCGAGTACGATCCGGTGAAGATGCAGCAACTCTATAACCTCACGCCCTTCATTGTGCTTGGATCGGCCTTCATCGGCTTGATTGGCATGGAGAAGCGGATTTCGAAGGCAGATCACGCCGTATTTATGGCCCAGGAGCGGCCTGAAGCATTGCAGGGTTCGACGTTTAAGGTGGCCTTCAATCTGATGCGCACGAATGGTCAGGTGCGCGGGTTCTTCACCTTCGTGCTGCTGGCAATTATGGGTATCTTCCTTCAGGACGCCATTCTTGAGGTCTTCGGCGCTGAAGTGTTCAGTATGACGGTTGCCGAAACAACCGCTTTTCAGCCGATCTGGGGCGGTGGCGTATTGCTCGGTATGTTGGGCATCGGGATCTTGTCGAGTGTCCTGCCGATTGCCAAGAAGACGCTGGCGACCCTCGGTGGCCTCGGGATCGCGCTTGGCCTGGCGCTCATCGGGATTGCATCGCTCACGTTCCAGCGTGAACTGATCACCCCGGCGCTCGTTGTGATGGGTCTCGGCACCGGCCTCTTCAACGTCGGCGCACTTTCGATGATGATGGAAATGACGGTTGAGGGCTTTGTCGGCCTGTATATGGGCCTCTGGGGTATGGCCCAGGGCTTGGGCAACGGCTTTGCCAATGTGTTCAGCGGCGCGCTCCACACCGGCTTGATCGAAACCGGCCTGCTTGCACCGAGTACGGCTTATGGGGTGATCTTCGGCGCCGAAGCGCTGGTGATGATCGTAGCAGTTGGGATCTTGCGCGGCATTAGCGTGCAGGAGTTTAAGGGCCTTACTCGCCAGGATGTCGGCACAGCGCTGGCGCTGGATACAGCAAATTAGGCTGCTATGACGCTCTCGATCGCATTTGATCAGATTGCCGCCGTCTACGACGCGCAGCGTGCCCACCCCCCCGAAGTTGCGGCGGCAGTGGGGCGCGCTGTGGCCGCTGAGGCGGGTGAGGCGGCGCGAGTTTTGGAACTTGGCGTCGGCACGGGCCGGATCGCTCTGCCGACCGTCGCCGCCGGTTGCCGGGTCGTTGGGATCGATGTTTCCCACGCGATGCTTGCCGTGGCTCATGGGCGCGCTCAGGCCGCCGATTTGCCGCTTACGCTATTGCAGGCCGATGCCCAGCGCTTGCCCTTCCACGATGGTGCCTTCGCTGCTGTGCTCGCCGTGCATGTGCTGCATCTGCTCGCCGATTGGCGGCAGGGCCTGAGTGAACTGCGGCGGGTGATTGCTCCCGGCGGCGCGATCATTCAGGGCGCCGATTGGCGCGACCCGGACTCGTGTGTGGGCATGTTGCGCGGGCGGTTGCGCATGGCGGTGATGGATCTCTTGCCTGGGGCGCGTCCGCCCGGCGCCGGCGCGGCGGTTCCGCAGGCGCTCCAGAAGCTCGGCGGAGTGACGGCCGATCCGGTGGTGGCCGCGCAATGGGTACGCGCAATCAGCCCGGCGTTTGTGATCGAGGGCATGGCTGCCCGCAACGATCCCGAAACCTGGGTACTCGCCGATGATCTCCTGGCGGCTGCGCTTGAGCGCGTGCGGGCCTGGGCCGCCATCCAGTGGCCCGATCTCGCTGCCCCGCAGGACGTTGAGCATCGTTTTACGCTGACGGTCACCCGCTTCTAGAAGGCGAACGGGAACATGTATACACCCGAACAACTAGCCCGGCGTGAAGCATCACCCTGGACACGCGTACAGATTATCCTCGCGCCGATCCAATTCATCGCCTTTCTGATCAGCTTTGTGCTGGTGGTGCGTTATCTGCGCACAGGAGATGGCTACCTGGCGACGACGATCAGTATCTGGGTCAAGATTGTCCTGATCTGGGTGTTGACGATTACGGGCATGCTCTGGGAGCACGACGTCTATGGGCATTACTTCATGGCTCCCGAGTTCTTTTGGGAAGACATGGGTAATCTGGTGGCAATTATTACCCATAACGCCTACTTCGTCGCTCAATGGATTGGCCTGAGCGACCGCAACGTGATGCTGGTGATGCTCTTTGCCTACATCACTTACCTGTTTAATGCAGCCCAATTCATCGTCAAGGGAGTGCGCTCGTCGCGCCAACGGCGACAGCTTAGCGCCGCGATGAATCTGCGCGAACCAGAGACGGTTCCGGAACTCCCCCACTAGAAAGCGATGGTCGCAATGCCTCTTCAGTCACGTGCAGTAGTGATCCCGCGGCGCAACACGATCGAAATCCGTACCGTTCAGGTCGTTGAACCCGGCCCCGAAGATGTGTTAATCCGGACGGCCTATACGTCGATTAGCGCCGGCACCGAGCGGATGTTGCTTGATGGGCGGATGCCGCATCCGCAACTGCTCTTCCCCGTGGTGCCGGGGTACGAGACAGTCGGGCAGGTTGTGCAGGTCGGCGCACGCGCTTCACGCGATTTGCTGGGCCAGTGGGTGTATGTCGGCGGTGCGCGCTGCTTCCGCGGCGTGAATCCGGCCTGGGGCGGCCAGAGCGAGTTCATCAGCGCCGAAGCATCGCGGGTGGTGCCGCTGAATGGGATCGACCCGGCCACCGGCACGATTCTGGCGCTCGCCGCTACAGCGCTCCACGGGATCAACGTTAGTCAGATCCGGCGTTCCGATCGGGTATTAGTGCTTGGCCAGGGGATTGTCGGCCAACTCGCCGCCCGCCTCGCCCGCCTCGCCGGTGCGGAGTTTGTGGCTGTCGCCGATCGGGTTGCCGTGCGCTTGAGTAACGCTAAAGCCGATCAGGTAATTGACATTAATAGAGATTCGCTCGATGAGGCGATCGGTGAGTCAAACATCAATGTGCTGATCGAGGCGACCGGTTCGATGCAGGCCCTCGGCGGCGCCCTGCCGCTGCTGGCCAATCACGGGCGGGTGCTCTTGCTCGGCTACTACGATAATATCAACATCCCTTATGCCCCTGTCTTCATGCGCGAAGCGCAGATCTTGATCGCCCGCGAGTGGCAGTTCGGCAGGGATGGCGATTTGCCGCGTGTGCGCGATATGATCGCCTCCGGCGATCTCGATGTGAGCGGGCTGATCACGCATCGCGTACCGCTTGATCGTATTCAAGCCGCCTATCGGATGGCGCTTGAAGATCCCTCCTGCCTTAAGCTCGTGGTGGAATGGCCGCAGAACAGTTTAGCAGTCTGACCGTTGGGCAGTCTGCTATGTAGGCCGTTCAACGTCAACAAGGCACCCCGAACTGTGAATGCAACCTGTCAGACTGATAATTGGAGCTTGAAACAATGCCTGCAAACCCTAAGAAGCCGTCCGCCACAAGTAATGCGCGTATGCTCGCCGTCTATGGTAAGGGCGGGATGGGTAAGTCGTTTTTTACCACGAACCTGGTGAGCAAGTTAGCCTTGCTCGGCAACCGGGTGCTGCAACTCGGATGCGACCCGAAGCACGATAGCTGCAATGCGCTCTTCGGTGGGAGCAGCCTGCCGACGCTGGGCGATGTTTGGCGCGAATATAAAGAGGCCGGCCACGAAGATGATTTGCAGGCCCAGCATGTGATCTTCAAAACCCAGATTATGGACGGTGCCGCTTCGGTGTATGGCTGTGAGATCGGCGGCCCCGAAGTTGGGCGCGGCTGTGGTGGGCGTGGGATCACCTTCGGCTTTGATACGCTCGAAAAGTTCGGTATGAGCCAGTGGGATCTCGATTACGTGGTGATGGATTTCCTGGGCGATGTTGTTTGTGGTGGGTTCGCGACGCCGCTCTCGCGCTCACTCGCCGAAGAGGTGATCATCCTCTGCGGCAACGATCGTCAGAGCCTCTACGCCGCGAACAATATTGCCAGCGCCGCCAAATACTTTGCCAGCATGGGCGGGCGGACGCGCCTCGTCGGCCTGATTGTCAACCGCGACGACGGCAGCGGCGTTGCGGCGCGCTTTGCCGAGCGCATGGGCTTGCCGGTGCTCGCCACGATTCCACTTGATCGCACGATCCGCGAACTCGCCGACGCCTGCAAACTCGCCCTGGTTGATCCGAAGTTCGATGCGATCTTTGGGCAACTGGCAACGCAGATCATTACCCGCACCCTGCCGGCGGTAGACATGGCCGATGTGCATCCGCTGGAGTACAAAGAGTTCCTGAGCGTCTTCGGCGCCGAGGAGCCTGATCTTGTGCCCGTCGGAGCCAACGCCGATGAGCTCTTTGGCAGCAAGCGGATCAAGCAGATCCCGACCTTCGAGCTTGGTCTGATGCAGCGCCCCGTTGGCGATACGCCCGACCTCGACCCGGCCATGAAGCAGGTTGTAGCAAGGCTTTCGCACGATCTGAGCATGTACGTCACCGAAGCCAATCGCGACCCGAAGAAGGGCATGACGCTCACCGTCGACGGCAACACAACGATCTGCTTTGGCGATGAAGCCGACCTCGACAGCAAAATGGCCATCCTCGCCGCGCTCCAGAAGTCGGGCGAGCCATATCGCTACGTCGATCTGCGCCGACCGGGGAGCCCGTTGTATCGGTGAGTGAGCAATGGGGTTCGGCGGAACTGCGTCCCGCCGAACCCCGTCATCCATCAGGGATTTGCAATGGATCACGATCCTACCCACCCAACCACCGAATACACGCCCACGCCCTGGTATCTGCGCATCCAGTGGTGGGTGGCCGGGCATCTTTGGTGTTGGGGGCGTAGTTTTGAAGAGTTGTCGATCGACGCGCCCGACCTGGCCAACCCGTATTGGCGGCGGTGACGCAACGGCAAGCAACCGCTTCAGCGCCTCCTATGCGGCGCAGCAGGAGCAGCGCCCTGTAGGGAGCGGTAAGACGAGGACACCCATTCATGAACCATCCCGTCGATTTGAAATATCTCAACACGCTGCTGGTGGAGAAGATGCGCGTGAAGCGGCGCCCAGTGGCGGTGACGTTTTGTCCCGCTGGGCCGCCGGCAGGGTATGAGCCGGTGCAGATCGTTGCCTGCGGGATTGTGCGCGCTGCTGAGAGCGGTCGGCATATTTATGTCGATGCCCAGAATCACGACTGCTGGGTTGGTCAGTATCATCTGGGGTTGAATCCCACGGCCGATGCCTACATCACCGAGGGTGGCTACCTCACCGATGCGCAGGGCTTTTATACGCCCGAAGCTGCCGGCTGTAACAAGCGCCAGAGCTACTCGCTGCCGGAGGGCATGATCAAAGCCATCGCCGCTGCCCCGCTCGACGAAGTGCCCGACGAAGTGCCTGTCGATCTGTTGATCTGTGTGGTCGATCCGCAACGGGCCATGCAGATCGCCGGCGCCGCTAGTGTGCGCGAGGGCACCTTCCCGATCGGCGAACTTGGCGCTTCGGCCTGCTCGTCGATCTTTGCTGCGCCCTACCACACGAAGAACTCGGTGTTCGCCATTGGCGATGGCGGCGGGCGCATGCATAACCGCCTCGATCCCGGCGAAATGTTCGTTTCTATCCCGGTACAGCACTTCCGATATGTGGTAGAATTGGTTGAGAACTTTCGTATAGATCCACAAAAAATGCGTGAAGTGATAATGCCCTCGTTTGGCGCGAAGGCGGCGAAGGCTAGACAGGAGTGAGTCATGCCTGCTGGTTTTGGCGAGGCAACCCAGATGATCGGCCCGTTTACCCCGGCGCTGATCTGTTGGGCATCGTTGATCTTGACTGTACTTGGGTTAGCACTGACGTTTCTCTGGACGAATGTGACGGCTTATGCCCGCCGCAATCGCACCGGGCAGCGTGTGCCAACCGCTGGCTCGGAGACGAAGCGCGCTGAGCGTTGATGGTCGTACGTTGACAGCCCTGAATCGAGAACCGCCCCTCAGGCGCAGGCGCTGCCCAGCCTGATACGGTTCTCGATTTTTTGTTCTTGGTTTAGTTTATTATGACTACTACTGCGAAGTCTGCGCCGGCGGTTCACGCCAATGGCGCCACAGCCTCAAACGCGCCCGTTCCGCCGTATCCCTTTGTTGCAATCGTTGGTCAGGCCGAGCTAAAGTTAGCGCTCGAGCTCTGTATTATTAGTCCCGGCATTGGCGGTGTAATGGTCATGGGCCATCGCGGCACGGCGAAATCAACCGCCGTACGCGCCCTGGCGGCCATGCTCCCGCCGATCAAGGCCGTCGCCGGTTGCCCGTATGCCTGCGCCCCGGAGCGTACCGCCGGCCTCTGTGAGGTCTGCCAACACTCCGATAGCGCCGCAGCGCGCCGGGGGCCGCCGGTGCACAATATTGCGGTGCCGGTGGTCGATCTG